>CAYLWY010000019.1:12607-19826 GCA_964387665.1 uncultured Candidatus Peribacteria bacterium | reverse complement strand
AGAAGCAATAGCTCGTAGATGTTGATTTCGATCTTGAGCTTGTAGACACAGGAGACAACGAACAACCTTTTCAGAAGGCTGTGGCTTATTTCATATCAATCAATGGTTCGCTAAACGTTGCTCTAGAAGAGAAAATGCCATTTTGCAGAAACAGGTAAAATCATTTCAAAAAACCTCTGTTTTACTCTTTTTCTTCAAGATCCTTAGTAAAACGATGAATCACTCATGCTCACTTTTTCAAAGAAATCTTTTCTATCGTTCATCACTCCCATCCGTCCAGATCAAATAAGTAAGAAAGAAGTACTGCTCCTGGTTTCATTTCTTGAAATATTTTGGTTTTAAATGCTGTATGTAACGTACGTGGCAAGCCAAAGATATACAATACATCATAGGATGAGATATCTTTTTTCAGTATATCTCCGTATATGATTACTAAGTTTTTTGGTCAGGAGAGTTTTTGTTTTAGCCGACTATACAGAAAGAGCGGCCGAGCAAGTTCAATACCTACAACAGTACAATCAGGATGCAGACGAGCAATGTACATACAGACAATACTTGTTCCAGATCATAACTCGATAAAGGATTTTCCTGGAACAAGCTTACTCAACTGATCTATCTCTCACAAATCTTTTCTATTTGTCGGCACCCGTGGAGCAAGTGAAAGTGCAGCATAGCCCAATGATCACAAGACCAACGCACCACATATATAAAAAGCAAACAACCGCATATTATGTAAACAATATCTAAAAAAGTCGAGTCTTTGATTCGATTTTTTCGTGTATGAATCGTATCTGAATAGAAGTATACGACCAAGCAATCAAAATCAAATCACAGTGTGAGAATTTAGAAATTCCTATACGCTAAAAAGATGAATCTATAAGCATTTTTTTCTGTGCTCTAGAAAGTTTTTTTATACGTCGTTCCTCGCGCGCTGCGTCGTCTCTCGTAGCACAACAAGACGACCACACCAAAACTACTGGTTGACGGCTTTTAGTGTATTTTGCTCATTTTTCAGGACTGTTGTGTTCAACGATTCTACGTTCTAAGTCAGTAGTTATTCAGGTATACAACGTTTCATCTGCACAGTGCACTATATATACATACCGATGTGTCATCTTCTACAAATGTTCATTAAAAAATGCTACTACTCAAGACATAAACGATATCCACTGCGTAGTGAATTCATGTTTTTCTCATACATACTCTATAAGTTCTACTGGCTTGCTGTGCTCGAGAAGTTCGTCACGGATAGCATGTCATCGTTCTGGTGGGCAGCTTTCATCTGCTGTTCAAAAATATATTTGTACTGGTGCCGTAATACGATAGAAGTAGGTTTCTGGTGAAAAAGAAGCAAAAGTTTCAATTTCAGCAAGATTTCATAGACGATTTTGTAGTAACTCATATCAATCTGCATCCAGTCTTGTTTTCAACCAGCGATTGAAATTGTAATACTCATTACTATGCACAGGTGCATACAATACCGCTGCATCGATCAGGTCAGGATGGGTGACTAGCGCATACATCGTCACTCCTCCTCACATAGAATGTCACAGCATTCATACGCGATTGCCATCAACTCACCTAAGTTCGTTATACCCAGAGCGTATCGCTTCTTGTACAGCAACGATCGCATTTAATGTATCACTTCCGTACTTCTGGGTACGTAGGTGTTGGTCATTAGACAACAAATCATGATCAGTATCTGAAGAAGCATGATTACGATAGTCGGTATGCAAAACAGCAAATCCATGACGAGCAAGATAGTCCTGTTCACGTTTCAGTCAACGTCCATTGGTATACACTAGGGGATCGATATATCCGTGGTTCAAAATCACCAAAGGATATGTTCACGTTCCTATAGGTATATTCATAACACCAGAAATACGTAACCCATCACTTAGATAAGAAATCTGATAGCGAGTGTAGACATTTGTTTTTTCCAACACACGTTCAAATTGCAGCCCTCATCCATGTAGCGTATGATCTATATATGGTGGAATTATTTCCTGTTCAGCTCAAGAGACAACAGCAGCAGGTCAAGAAATTGTTCATGAAACATTTCACAGCATCTGTTGTCATGAGACAGTAATATCTATGTTTTGTTTATGTGTTACTGCAGCACATCATGCAAGTAGAGTGCAAGATATCACAAGAAAAAATAATCGTACTACTCATCTAAACATACTCCAAATAACAAGTAAAAAAGTCGCTTCACGATCTTTCCCCTACGGGACAAGTTCGACATACAAAATTTCTAAAGAAATTTCACGAAACTTTACAAAGTAAAGTTGTATAGTTCATTCGTTCTCAATCCAATACTACTGAAAAAGTAATCTTGATGCGAGGATTTAGAAATTCCTCTATGCTAAAATCTATCTTTTTATCTGGTAGACCTTATCACCTCACGGACGACTTTTCCCTCTTCCATCTTCATTACTGGTAGTGAAATAAATCGATCCATCGATTCATTGGCCTACAAACCTTATTCTTCCATAGCTATCATCAATAAATCTTGTAGTAGAAGCAATCTGGTCAGGATTTTCAGCATCTAGCACAATCTGTAATATGCCCTCACCTCTGAGTAATCACATAAACAGATTTCCTTTTCGTTCAGGAAACATATCTCATCAATATATCATCAACGATGCTGGTGCAATCGCTGGCGTATAGATACCTAGAGGAGAAACCATACCATTACTAATTTCCTCATGACTTACTACTGGTCGTCAATAATTACCTCCTGCTACGATATGATTCAATTCATCTCCTCAGGGAGGTCCATCAAATGTACTCGGTCCATGCTCAGACGCATACATCTCACCATCCGTAGTCCGAGCTATTCATTGACTATTTCTGTGTCCATAGGACCATATCGCTGATCAACTAAACGGATTGTCTGTCGGCACAGTCCCATCACTATTTACTCTGAGTATTTTCCCGTGATAATAATCAAGTGACTGAGCATAGTTTGCATCCGTTGCATCCCCCACCGTAATATAGAGTTTCCTATCAGGTCAGAAAGCTAGTGCACTTCACGCATGCCACTGTGCTGCAGGCAACATATCCCATATAACTACTGGTTCTACCAGCTCACTTCCACGATCTGTATATCTTATGACTTTCATAGACAGTGTGGATCAATTTTTATATGCGTAACAAAGATAGATATATTTATTAGTTTCATAGTCAGGATCGAGTACGAGAGACATAAGTCATTCTTCATCTTTATTACTTATTTCGCTCACCGTCAATAAAGGGTCTGCCCACAAGACACCGTCTACGATTTGTCTTACACGACCTGGTCTTTCAGTCACGAGCAATCTATCAGAGCTTGTCTGCGCAACTGCTCGCGGTACCACTAATCATTCCGCAAGAACGGTAATAGTGTATCATGTTTTTTGTACAACTACGCTTTCGTCAGATAAAACATCTTTACCTCTATCAATCACGGTAGTGCGTGAAGTAACCACTGGATGGAGATAGGTATAAACTGCGTATCATGCTATAGCTAACAGCAAGATACATATAATTACAAGTTTTTTTTTCATGATAATGTGATAACAAAAATAAACACATTATTTGTATACTACATTTATCTTTTCAAACTTTTTTCATAAAGCTCAATCCACTGCTGAACGCTTATTTTCTCCGTTAGTGCTCAAAGTAACGCATAGGGTATTTGATCGTATTTTTTGAATCTTATACATGACTTACCCATATCCAATTTCGTAGAAACTTGTTTTGCATACGCATCTTGAAACCAGTACAACAGATTCATATCAGCATAGAGTCACATATGGTATATATTGATTGAGTTTTTCTGAGCAGCAAGTCACATAAACGGTAAGGGCAGTTTTGGCTCACAGTGATACCCAGCAGGATACAGACTATGAGGAACCACATACCCTATCATACCATAGTTCATACACTCTTCAAAACCCTCAGGAAGATGGTCGAGAATCGTTTTTCTCAAGACCAACAATGGTTCTTTCTGATGATCAGGAACCTGTGTACAATATATATCAACAGTTGGTGCAGATGATTGCATGATACAAAAAAAGATAGACACGCTATCGTACCTATCTTTTTTACTATTCCAAGACTATTTCTACAACATACTGTCGAGAGCAGCAAGCACTTCTAGCATCAGTTGATATCTTCTCGGCTCTGGCGATCAGATCACAAACGTAGAGGTAGCAAGCACATACTGGAGAGATGCTTTCTTTGCAGCTACTTTTTCAATTAACTCCTGCTTTACTGTGGGAAGTTCAGTATCCGGAAATGAGGCAAGATATTTATCTAACACAGTACGAATAATGCCTTCGTGTGAAGGTGTAAGATAGACAAAATCATGCTCCAGACATTTCTCTCTATTTTGTACAAAACACGCCATTTTTGTACAGGCTCATAACTGTCCATCGTTTACTGTACACGTATTACATCCATCGTATCGACTCGTACAGGTCATATCTATTTCAAAGACAGGTATAGAAGAACACTCTCCTTTATAATCTTCAGCTACACCAGCACATCAGAGTGTACAAGCATTTCCATAGGTCTTTCCATCTACACCACATACGGGATCATACTGCATCGTACAAATACATGCATTGTCAGGTTCCGATGGAATAAATTCACTTGCCAACATATAAGGACAAGGTTGACACAAGCCACCAGCTAGTTCTTCTCCATCTTCGGTAAGCACAACATACTCACTACCGACTTTCATATCTACACAACTCCCTCATCGAGTACAATTTACTCCAGTTACTTCACGTTTTACGGTCACTGTCGATCAAAATGTTCCCTTCAGTGCATCGGTAACAGTAAACGTAAATGAGTACGTTCATGGTACAACCTGTTCAGGATTATTCATATCTTCACAGTACTGCTGCTCTGATTCGTTCGGTACAGCAGATATCTGCGTCAATGTTCCCTTAAACGCCATGGTAGCATCTTGGTACATATCTTCAAACGTTGGCATAGGAGAGACACAAGAAAGTGCAAACGTCGATCCACTAACCCACAATAATGAAGCAAATACACATACGAGCAATTTTTTCATGAGAAAAAAAGAACTAAAATCTGACAAGTATCTGTCAGCATCTGCAAAAAATATACAGAAGAGTATATCTACTACAAGGTATTTTTTGAAGTACATATTTTCAATAACAAAGCTACACTCACGAAACAGTAGGCGGAGGACTCACTGGTCGAAGGTCATCTTTTTTCTCTTCCATAGCAAGTTCAGAAACTTCCTTTATTTGTTGAAGTTGATTTTTTGTCGGTGCATGCAAATCAGCAAATGGCTCATCCCAGTGCTCAGCAATCTTTTCTACCAGCTTCTCTTCTGTAAGAGATCCTGTAGAATATAAGTAATAAACAACCACTCATGCGAGAACTGCTATGATAAGCAATATTCTAAATATATGAGGGGATACGTGCATATTACTAAGTCCCATGTACCCTATCTGCACCAATAACACCAGCAACGTGATCCACAGGTTTTTTTTTGAAAACATCTTGGTAAACAAAAATAAGAAATATCCTAATTCTAAGTATACTCTCAAAAAAACACTTTGCAACTCTACAATTACTTTTAACTATGTATCAAATCATTGATTTGAATACTATAGTGGAGTTTCAATTAACACAATCTCCTAATGACCGTATAAGCTGTGTAAATCTCTTGAAAAGCAGAAAAACATTGAATCAAATATAAATATTTTATATTTCGGAACATATTCTTAAATTCTCTTGATTTTTTAAAAAAACTTATTATATTTGGAACATGTTCGTTTTATAAAAAAAGAATAATGCCAAAAGGAAGAAAAAAAATAGCAAGAACGATTTGTATAGACAGTGAATCTCTTGTCTGCGGTTGCATGTGACCTATAAAGACTGATCCAGCGATTCGACCCACCTTGGAAAAAGTAATGCTCTATCCAGATGAGGTACAAGCGCTAGCATACAAAGATCTCGATAACCTAACTATGCAAGAAGCAGCTGACAATATGGGTATTTCCAAAACCGTCTTCGCAGGTATCTATACCTCAGCACGTAGAAAACAAACTGACTGTCTTATTAACGGAAAAATACTGACCGTCCAATGCAAACAAAAGTAACTTTTTTATTATATTTTTATTACCATGTTATATCTTACCGATACAGACTTTAATCAACAAACAACATCATGAGTAGTCCTCGTAGATTTCTATGCAGACTGGTGTGGTCCATGCCAGGTGTTAGGAAAACTTATGCCTCACTTATCTGATAAGTACACATGAAAGGCAACTATAGCAAAAGTAAATACCGACACCGAATTCATGACCACACAACGCTTTGGCATTACTGCACTACCTACAGTAATCATCCTAAAAGATGGAGTAGAAGTAGAAAGACTCAGAGGACTCCATCAGCCAGAAGTATATAGCGAAGCAATAGATAAGCATTTGTAACGATTGTACTTTACAAGAAAACTTTTTATTTTTTGTCCATAATATCATGTCCGACAAAGAAACAAACATTGGTTTACCGCAAAAAACCATTACAGAAGTAACATGAATACTTCGTAAAACACTATGAAACACAACTATTATCTACACTGCACTCAAACAATTTCATCGAAATATAAGATGAATACATTTCACTACCTATCATAGTTTTTTCGAAACCATGAGCTCAGCTCTACTACCCATAATTGATGATACTGCAGAAAGAATCAGATCACTGTGAAAAGATGCACCATGAACCATGAGTGAATTTATGCAAGATGCCATCCTAGATGAAATCAAAAACACATCTAGAACAATTGAAGAAATGATTACCATACTATGAGATCTCTATGAAGCTATAATTCGCGAATTAAGAAACGATATCAAAATATGTGCAGAATTATGAGACGATGGTACGACAGACTTCCTCACCTGAATCATGGAACAATATGAAAAAACAGCACGAATGCTCAGAGCAACGATTTCATAAGGAACCTCTGAATAATACCTAAACGTTCGGATTTTCGTAAATGTATTTTGCAAAAAACTTTTATATACATTAGAACTTAACGTATCGAAAGTGAGTTCACGCAGAGGTTCCTCAAGGAAACTCGTACATTTCAATCAATACATAAGGTCGAAAATAACAATGATTTTAATTCCAAACGAGAGTTTTTCAGAGTTTCCATAATTTTTATTTACTAAAGTAGCATGTCTTATTGAAC
>CAYLWY010000019.1:6870-12507 GCA_964387665.1 uncultured Candidatus Peribacteria bacterium | reverse complement strand
AGTTTTTCAGAGTTTCCATAATTTTTATTTACTAAAGTAGCATGTCTTATTGAACGGTAATTCCTTGACTCATGATTCATGGCAAACCAGCGCCCTATCCAGTTGTCAATGAGCGTGCAGTACGTGCTAGTGCAGGTACGATGATGCTTATAGGATTTATTACATTCTTATTTGTATTCAACACAAAGGACTACACATACCTCTATCCGACGGTCATGATTTTTTGGCTACAGTTTTTTATCAGTACGGTACGATGACCAAAGCGAGCACCATTTAGTATGCTGTGACGCCGGATGGTTCGTTTCCAAAAACCTGATTATGTTTGAGCTATACAGAAACGTTTCGCTTGGTGACTCTGACTGGCTATGGCCACAGCAATGCTTATCGTTACTGGATGATTTGGTATCACATGAGTTGCTCCCTTTCTTATTTGTCGAACCTGTTTATTTTTCATGCGAATGGAATCTGCTCTTGGAATTTGCGTCTGATGCAAAATATACTACTTCCTCATACGCAAGTGACGGGTAGCAGATCCCGAGCATCCTCCTGCATGCCCTGGAGGATCATGCACCGTCGACTTCACCAAAAAATAGTCATCACACTTCCTCTTTATCATGGGGAAGTTTTTTTTATACTCACGTGATCTATACATCATCGACAATGATCGGTACAACATGCATTAGTTATTTATACCAAACCTGTGCAAAACCACTCTTTTTTCTTGTTGATCCAGAAACAATGCATACGCTTTTCGGACATATAGGACATTTTTTGGGCAAGTACAGATTCACGAGATGGCTTACGCGCAAACTATTTTCATATAAACATCCTTGGTTAACACAAACATTGCGATGAATACCTTTTATCAATCCTGTCTGACTCGCCGCTTGATTTGATAAAGATATCCAGCTGTGTCATATCATCTCTGATGTCTGATTTGGGTATACGGAAGTATGATCTATTACCGCACAGCCATGCGACGGAAATCCCCCACCTAGACTCTATAGACTAAAAAAATCAGCGTGACTCATCGTCTACTACGGACTAAAAAATAAATGAGCCGTCGCGTCACTGCAAAAATTACAATCATATAGTAATATTCACCTTCCAGTCGTTGTCTCGCTTGCAAAAACTAACTGTCAACGCACCACTGATCCTGTAGTAGGAAAAGAGGATTACCTCCAATCACTAGACATATTTTCTCAAGCTGATGTCGGCGATATCTATGAGCTCAATATCTCCTGTCCAAATGCATTTTGAGGAGAAAACTTTGCTTCACCGCAATTGCTTACCTCGTTACTTGAAGAGGTACAAAAACGCAGTATCAAAAAACCGATCTTTATCAAACTTCCTGTAGATAACGAACGAGAACAATTCAAACCTTTGTTAGACGTATGTGTACAATACTGAGTATCCGGAGTAGTCATCTCAAATCTTACCAAAAACAGAGATGCTATCATAGAAAAAGAAGAAGCCAAAAATATATCCTGATGAATTAGCTGAAAAACATTAACTAAAAAAAGCAATGAACTCATAGGAAAAACCTATCAAGCATATGGGAACAAGATCACCATCATCTGAGTCTGATGAATCTTTTCAGCGTGAGATGCCTATGAAAAAATAAGACAATGAGCTAGTCTTGTTCAGTTAATCACAGGTATGATCTTTCAATGACCGCAACTCATAGGACAAATAAATAACTGATTAGTTCAATTATTAAAAAAAGATTGATATACGCATATTAGTCAAGCAATATGATCAGCACATTTATCTCATAAAGTGCAACATGAATCCAAAAAATAAACAAGTAGCAACTATTGCTAGCATCTTGAGTGGATTGATTATCGCGCTTTTCTATCATTTTGAGTTAATTCCTGTATCAAAAACGATGATGACAGCCGCTATGATACTACTCTCTCTTGCGTGAGTCTATTTTTCGTACTATACATGAAAAAAACAGTGAGTAATAACCTATCTTTTGATTTGAATTATTGGTTGTATGATAGAGTGAATTGGCATTGTAACCTGTCGACCATACGGCTGTTTTCAGTATACTGATCTACTTTGACCAAAATTTTTCAATACTTTTCCTTACCTATTAATGTGAGTACGACCATTTATTGTAATCAGCACAGCTCACCTTGTTCCCAAAAAACTAACATGACGACCATTTATCATTCTATGAATACTGCTCTTGCTCTTACTGGATCTTGCACTTGATCCAGTACATATTCATCAATGAGTACGATCTTATAATCAATCGTGACCAAATCGATTTGGTGTTCCACTACAAAATTTTCTTGGACGAATTCTTACTGGTGGTTTTAGCATGCTCATCTTCCAATGAAGAAAAAATACCATTACCCATGAGACACGGTATTACTCTGGAATAGCATTGATGACACTCTTCTGGACACAATTTTTATTGATAATCATATTCTAACAGCGAACATCAAAAATACTTGGTGAAAACATTTCTCACTGCAACAATTTCATGATTTTCCACGCCCCATACACGCTACTACAAATCCCTACACCATTACATCATAGATTATAAATCAAACGATCTTCATCTGGGTCAAATCATATCTCACGAATACCTGTCTTAGTATATCACATCAGTCCGTGCCAAGTAAAGTCAGCATGCGAGATACTCGTCACACGTCGTGTACGCTGTAAAAAATCAACCATATTTTGATGATCTTTTCTAGAAATAACGTGCTTGTCTATCTCATAAGAAATCGATTCTAAAGATTTTTCTGGTCATCATAAACATACCAATCAACGATCCGAAAAGTGTCTCACTGTCATATAATAGTAGATATCTCACCCATTTCCTGACACTAAACTCTCTCAGGCTGTAGGAAAGTAACTAATACAAGTACTTTTCACCGATCAGTCAAAAAATGCTCATATCATGTAGCCAACAATTCAATACCTTGACTCAGTAAATCTCTCTGTAAGCGATTTACTTTTTCATGTTAGCGTAAAATTTTTATATCCGTTTGTACAAAGAATCACATAATCAGCACACCAATACGCATGTTGTTTTTTGTCGGTTTGCACCTGCAACAACGGTGTTACATCTTCAAAATTGATATCGTGTACATGAGTATGTTCTGCGACCTGAAACCTTTCATGAAAACGCGTACGCAACACCAAAACAAGCTCTTCACAAAGCAATGCTGAGTTTACCGTTCACTTCACACTTACTCATGCGGCTATATACTGCGTATCATCAGTTTGTAACAAATTAGCTAGTTTTTCTGGTGTAACAAAAGTTACATACTCCTTATAGAGATGAGGAATCTCTTCTTCTTCGATAACCTTACTAACCAAGATACTATCAAATACCACTCATCACGCATCACGTAAATGTTTTCTGCGTAAATGTTCGATAAGATCATCCAGACTACTCCATGCTGCATATCATGTAGATTGCTCATACGGCACAGTTAATTGTTCTTGGAGAATTATTTCTTCGAGAAGTTCGCGACCTGCAATAAGTGCTTCTTGTCCAGCCCATGCTTGATCGTACCCATACTCTGCGACAATTTCATCAAAGGGTTTTTCAAAATATGCAGCAGCTTGTCCTGCGTTGTGTCAAGTAGCACCATGAGCCAAGCGTCCAGATTCAACTATAGTAACGCGCAATGAAGTATGCATCAGGAGCATATACGCTGTCACGACTCACGCAATACCTCATCATACTATGCAAACATCGGTCGCGTGATGAGGATCATCAACGACATATGGATTACGTTCTTGTATTTGCCACAGTCGAGGTGAAAAAGTCATCTTGTTAGTGGATGTATATAAAAAGCAAACTAAGGAACCTCTGAATAATACCTAAACGTTCAGATTTATGATGTAGTAAAAATGTTTTTCGAACATTTTCGTACAAGTTTTGCAAAAAACTTTTATAGACATTAGAACTTAACGTATCGAAAGTGACTTGACGTAGAGGTTCTTTATCCTCTTTAGAGGGCTCAAGTACCCATTCGGGTATAAAGAAACTAGTACATTTCAACCCATACATAAGATCAAAAACAACAACGATTTTAACCCCAAACGAGAGTTTTTCCTCAGTTTCCTTAAGTATACACAAAAAATATATTTTATTCAATTTTTTGAACAAAAACTTAGTTACGGATTACATATACTACAAGAATCTAACGGAAAAAGTGTTGTATCAATAACCTTACTTTCCTCATAAGCACATGTAATACATCATCGCATCTCATGAGTTGAGTAGATAGTTCAAGATCAGCAATTGTGACATAACGCTGATCAGCTAGTTCATTTTTTACTCCATCAATGAGTACCACAATCAGGACAAATCGTATGAATTTGTTGTATTAACTGTTGAACACCAGCGGAAATATTATTCATGCGTTTTGGACAAAACAATGCCCTAAAATCAGGTTCTACAATAACTTTTTTTGTTTTACTAACTTTATAAGCATCAAAAAATGCTTTCTTGGCAACTTCTAGATCAGTTATACCTTTAGTAATTGACCTATGATTGTTTTTTTTGACCAATCACCACCATCAAAAGCCACCTATTTCTGGTTGTATCATACATCACTCTTCAGGGAATCTAAACGATCATATAATATACTCTTTCATTTCATCCCAGTCATCACTACAGTAACTTCACAGTCAAGACAATAAAGAAGTATAGTTAATAGAGAATGTGTATCAGTAACGCTTATCTATAACCATAATTAATTCTGAATGACGCACTATACCTGGAAATACAGAAGTAAAAGATCATTCTGTTCACATAGCTATGAAATGTTCTGGATACAAAGCAAATGCAGCAGCTATTTTCAAAGACAATGTACCCATCATATCTTTAGGACGCTTCACTTCTCCAGAAAAGGTTCAGAATTGATCTGTATCCAATTTTTCCGAAACAGTCCAATCAATATCTTTAAAATAGGTATTCACTGTAGGTATTATAGCACGTTGTTTCATATGCATTGAAGCAATAAGAATCTTTGTACCATCCAATGTATAGTTTAGAGTCATAAAACAACACCTATGATAAAACTATATACCAAAAGAGCAAAAATCACACTATTCCATTTACTCGTGGAAAGATGGTATATATACGAAACACATCGGTATACCACGACAAAATAACTAGTACAATATATACTGATCAAAAGATTGGAGAAAGCGGACCAAGTGGTCGTTCCACAAGAAATGCAGCAAGAAATCGCAGGAGAGCACAATACAATAGGGTACCCTTTTTTCATAGATAAACAGCAGTAGTAGTGATATCAGCAGATCTATCTGGTTCTATGTCTGGTATTGCACTGTATGCATGCATAGCAATACATCGCAACCAACCAGCAATAACGTATGCTCGATTAACTTGTTCAATTCAAGCGAGTGTTGTATACACAAAAACCCCAGGCAAAATATATAATATATTGAACACACCATCAAGAAACGGTACTGCTTTTGCTCTAATTGGAGGCAGTGAATAAAAGACTGAAAAAAAGAAAAAAAGAAAGAGAACTGTTAGGGGAAAAACAAAAAAACTACCAAGAAAAAAGAGAAATCATAGTGGCAATTCCCATCGATTGAACATAGACACAACTCATTGTCTTGCATGATACACAAACA
>CAYLWY010000019.1:0-6770 GCA_964387665.1 uncultured Candidatus Peribacteria bacterium | reverse complement strand
AGGTAAAGTTTCTTTTTTAGGAAAGAAGTATGTTGTGCAAGCTCACAAAAACAGTCTACACTTTTCTCGTCTCGTAGTATGTGCATCTGAAGCAAACTGATCATATCAGACTTGTTCAATCTTCCACAAAATCCCCGCATAAAGCATAGCAGCTACTCGTACCGCAAAACGTCACTGACGATCTAAATACGCTATTCATGGTATAGCTTCTGTATAAAGTCCTTGTGCAAAAGTAAGTTCTTGCTGACAAAACGATAACCAACGAGCATCACCTTTTTTTTCTTGGCAAAATTTTTTAATACCATCTCCTGTTAATTCATGAAGAGACAATCTTTCTAATGGCATATAAATACGTTGATGGTCTTGTCGATCCTCAAACACATCTCTCAAGAAATTGGTATATTGCATCGCTTCACCTAATTTTTTTGCTGAAGCATATACGTGTTTTTTTTCTCATGTGTACCCTATAAGCTCAGTCATCATGAGTCAGATCACCTCTGCAGATCCATACATATACTGTTGCAGTTGTGCATACGTAGTATATACGGTTACTGCTGTATCCATACGCATCGCATCAAAAAATGCTTCTATCCACTCTCGAGCAAAATTATGTTCTTTGGCAACAGTTACAAATCACGAAATCAATGCATCATCAACATCCTTTCATGATCGTGCACGTGCTGTTTCTTGTTGCATAGCTGACAATTCTTTTTCTGCTACCGATTTGCTGACTCATGGGGTGTCAACAATCTGGTCAGCTGCTCTTACGTACGCATAGACCACATAGACTTTTTTTCTTAATGAATGAGGAAAAAAAAGCGTTCCTCGCTTATAGCTTGTTCCATACTGACGCATTATAGTAGATCGATCCATACGTTATGAAAAAAACAACTCAATTGCTTATAGAGAAACTCTTTTTTAATACAAGCACTCCTTGAAAAAGAAATCAATACTCCTAACTTAAGGGTATATTTTATCATTTTTGGTTATTTTGAAAAAAATCTTTATCTTCATTATATGAACTCTTTTGCTAAGTGGATGTATGCACCAACAACAAGAAAAAGATTTTGAACACAAACATTTCGACGACATGCAACAAAAAAATGTACAAGAAGCTTCTCTTACGTGAGAAAAAATAAGCACGATAGACCTCCTACAACCATCTTCTCCTTTACAGATAGATGAAATGGATGTGGAATATAGCTCTTGAACAATATGATTTTTTGCAGAACCTGCAGATGATGCAACTGCTCCATGAGTAGTTATCATTCATGAGCGATGGTGACTAAACGATCATATAAAAGATATGGCACGTATACTTGCTATGCATGGATACAAGACACTTGCTGTAGATTTGTATAAGGGTAAAGTAGCAACAGATATGGAAACGGCAAGAACACTTTCATCATCTCTCATACAAGAAGAAGCAACAAGAAATCTTCTCGCTGCAGAAGCATTCCTGAGAACTAAAACTGATAAAGTCGCTTCTCTTTGACGATGCCTAGGAGGGAAACAATCATTAGAACTTAGTCTTGCATCAGAAACGCTTGATGCAACTATCATCTATTACGGAAGACTGACTAGCGATGCTTCAACCTTACAAAACATCAACGAACCAATTCTTTGAATCTTTGCAGAAAACGATTCTGGTATTCCACCAAGTGTAGTCCAAGAATTTCAACAAGCATTAGCACAAGTTGGTAAAAACAAAACCGATATTACTATCTACTCATGAGTAAATCATGCTTTCGCCAATCCTACAGGTAATGCCTTTGCAAAAGATGCAACTCTAGACGCGTGGCAAAAAACCCTTACCTTTTTAGAGGCAAATTTACGATAATATGACCGCGCCACTTACTATTGGTATATTATGATGATCAGGACGTACCTGACAGGCAGTTATACAAGAAGCACTACGTCGTTGACATACTATTGTCACGCTCGTTAGATCACCACAAAACATACTCCAAAAAAATATAAGTATCATACAAGGAGACGCAAAAAAAAGCTACGACATCGAGAACATACTCGACAAAGTTACCGTATTGGTAGATACGGTTTCTGTACCTTTTTTTCACAAACATCCAACCACTCTTTTTTCACATGTAGCAGAAGCAATATGCGAAGCATGAGAAAAGTATACACACACATTACAACAAGTTATTATTATGAGCAGTGCATGAACGCATCATGGTCGTTCACTACCACGACCTGCAAATTGGTGATATGAATTATTTCTCGGTGATGTTGCAAATGACAAAGAACATGCTGAAGCAATCTATGCAGCATCGTCAGTTCATCGAACATATATCAAAGCACCCCTATTAACTAACTGAAAAAGAGAGTCATATACCACAGGTTTATTTTCGGAATACTCTCCTTCTTTGCTTGACTCTATAAGCAGAGCAACAGTTGCATCATGTATTGTAGATATTGCAGAAAAAAAGATTTTTTTGAATGAGAAAATCACTCCAAGAAGTTCATAGCATATATTTCTTCTAAGTTTACTACTTTGAAAGTTTTATGGGATTCTTATAGGTTTGATTGATAATAGATTTTTGTTTATCAAACGATTGTAGTGCCTTCTTCTCAGGAACAATAATATTAACTGCATACAATGTCATAAAAATCATAGAAAAGGTAACTAACGCAACACGTTCATACTTTTTCATAGATATGTCATACAAGATAAAAAATCTCAGTAAAAAAACAGTAAGAATATAGCACCAAAAATCAATAGGTGCTTATTGTTTTTATTTGACATATGCAATTCTTTCAGCCACTAATTTTCCACTAATCATACACATAGGCATACCGATACCAGGATTGGTATATCATCATGTATAGTATAATCACTTCACTTTCTTTGAGACGTTATTTGGTCTTCGAAGTGCAGATTGTCGTAAGGTATGAGCCAAACCAAGAGCTGTTCACTGGAACGCGTTATATCTCTTCTCAAAATCTTCTACCGTAAAAAGGTGTTCCTCAACAATGCGATCCTGAAATGTCTCTCCGATTGTTTCTTCAATCAATGTATAGACTTTCTTTTTGTACAATGTTTTCTGCACATCATCCAAAAGAACTCCTGGAGGAAATGGCACCAAGATAAACATATTTTCATATCATTCAGGAGCTACCGTAGTGTCTGTTTTACTCGGACAACACAAATATAACGAGGGATCAGATGGTGAAACTTTTTCCTCAAATATTTCATCAAAGTTCTTATCTCGATCTGGACTAAATAAAAGTGTATGATGTTTCACCTTTTCCATTTTTCCTTTGACTCACAAATAGACGATAAACCCACTCGGAGCCATAGTTTTTTTATCTCGATATGATTGGGAATATGTTTGTAGATGTATGGGCAATAACTTTGTTTCGGTAAATCGCATATCTGCGTTTGAAACCACGCAATCAGCTTCAATAATCATTCATCACACACGAATACCAGTAACTTTGTTATCCGAACCTACCTCAATTCACTCTACATTACTAGAACAATGAATAGTTACGCCGTTTTTCTTTGCGATACTCACAAGCGAATCAATGATTGCATAGATTCATCCTTTCGGATAAAAAACGCCCATACCAAAATCTACATAAGACATGATATTGTACAATGCAGGAGCGTCCTTTGGCGCTGTACCCAGAAATACTAATGGATATTGCAAAATTTTTTGTATATACGGATGTTTTACAAAACGTTTCACATACGAGTGCATTTTTTCAAAAACATGGAGTTTCGTCCCTTCAGTCATCATCTTTCGCGTAAAAAAATCCAGAAACGAATTGTAATTTTTCGGAACAAAATCTTTCATGGCTATAGTGTATTGGTATTCAGATTTTTCAAGATAATCACGCAATTTTGGTGTCACTCCTGGCTCTCGTTGTTCAAATTGAAGCAAATTTGCATCAAGACCAGGACGCACATCAACAGAGTCTGGTGTATGTGAAAAATAAATACGATACATCGGATCAAGCACTTGCAAATCCAAATAATCCTCAACCTTCTCACCCCAGTCATCAAACGCAACTTTAAACGCATCAGGCATCAAATACCAACTCGGTCACATATCCCAACGAAAGCCATTTGCTTCCAAAATACTTGCACGTCCTCATGGTGCATCATTTTTTTCAAAAATATGGACCTCATGTCCCGCCTTGGCTAAATAGATTGCCGCACTTAGTCAACCAAATCACGCTCATATAATTGAAATACGCATATACGAAAAGAATATAAATATACACACTATATAAAAATCTCCTCTAATTTTCATAGAGAAAGAAAACTCCTTTCATCTTGAAAAATAAACTATAATAAGTATAGTATCATTCCACATCGGTGCCAAACGAATCGATGGCAAAAGATAATCGTTCTTTTGCGAAAAAAACTTTCCTGCGACGGAAAGTTTTTTTGTTGAGCAATCTTATTGCAACCACTGATATATTCAGTACAAAGGACGGTATTGTTTTTTGCATATAGGAGTTTTCTAAATGTTCGCACGAAAATTACCGAAACAGTAATTTTACCTTAAAAGCACTGAAAAATTGCAAAGTAACCTTTTACCTCTACTCGTCGATGGATTGGAAAGTTTTTAGAGAACACTTTGACAAAGAATTAAACAAATACCTTACTGATAAGATAGCTGAATCAGAACAGTATATCATCAGTGACGAACTTCATAATATCTATAATTTTCTGCTTCCTTATAGTGCATGAGGCAAACGCATTAGACCCTACCTCGTCTACCTGATGTATAAGATAAATTGATGAACTGATGATAGCGTAGCACTGCAAGCATGAATGGTAAATGAACTTATCCACCTTTTTGCACTCATACACGATGATATCAATGATAAGTGAACTATGAGACATCAGCTTCCTGCATTTCATATATTTGCCGCACAGCAACTCAACGATGCATACCAATGAATAAATATGTGAATACTTATATGAGACATACTCATCAGTTGGGCATACCAACTACTACATAGTATCAACTTACCTAGTATGACCAAGTCATTCTACTATCAAATGCTCAACACAACTATGTACGGACAGATTCAAGATGTCTACTTATCACATACCTCTACACTATACAACAAAGAAACAATAGCCAAAAAAGATAAAGCAAAATCCTGAAACTACTCAATTATGCGACCTATGGTCATTTGACGAAGCATGCATGAAACAGATACCATAGAACCCATACAGCAGTTAGGAGAACGTCTTGGTTTGGTTTTCCAGATGAGAGATGATCTATTAGATATTATAGACGGACATGGTAACAAAACAGTATTTTCTGATCACCAAGAAGGTAATCAGACATTTCTGCTTGCACATGCATTTGATCTTGCGACACCAATACAAAAAGAATATCTTCTTGCTACGCGCTGAAAGCCATGCAATGAAGAAACAAAAAATAAGCTCCTTGATATTTATACGACCACAGGAACGATTAGTCGAGCAAAAGAACAAATAAACCAAGAATTAGCAATTTGTACTCAACAATTTCAACAACGGGTACAACGCACTCCTACCTTAAATACCCAGTACGCACACTACCTAGAACATATTATTTCCTTTTTAGCAATTGATTAGCATGGAACAGATCTATCCGCAGCACATCGGTATCATCCCAGATGGCAACAGAACATGGGCGACAGCACAATGAAAACCTGGTAAATACGGTCATTATCAAGCATATAAACTTACCTTAAAGCTTATTGATTTTGTGTTTGATAAAACACCTATCAAAGCGTTTACCTTTCGAGGACTGAGTACAGAAAATCTCAAGAAAAGAACACAAGAAGAGTTAGACTATCTCTACGATTTTGCCTTACATCTAAAAAAAGATCTGAAAAAAATCATGGAAAAACATCGTATCAATTTCAAACGAGTGGGTAATCCACTCTGACTCCCAGAAAAAGTGGTAAAACAGTTCAACGAACTCCAAGAGCTCTACTCATTTTCGACAGAAAAAACGTTTATTATCGCTATCAACTACTGAGGAAGAGACGAGATAATAAGAGGAATTAAATCACGAGCACAAACAGATGGAGACATAAATACCCTTACTGAAGAGACGTTTGGTAATTTTCTCGATTTCAAAGACATTCCAGCAGTAGATCTTGTTATTAGAACAAAAACAGAATTAGCGAGTAGATTATCTTGATTTATGCTTCGGTGGATTGGCTATGCGGAATTATATTTTTCGGAACTCCACTTTCCTGACTTTACACCTCAACAACTCAGTAAAGCACTAAACTGGTTTCACGAAAGATCACAAGCAAGAAACTTCGGCAAATAAATTGACAAAGCAATAAAGATATATATAGAATGTGTATTATTACCATTCTGTTTTTTGTATGGAAAAACCTCTAGGTTGATGTTCTGAAAACAAACCTCCTCTATCGAGATGAGATTTTTCTTCGATGCTAGTACAACTTCTCCGCTTCTCTACGCACGACAAACATATACAGACCATACAAAACACTCCTCGATACAAGGCATTATCTCAGGAAGAACAGTCTTGCTTAGATTGTTTTCTTACCATGAGCGACTATCAGTTCAAAACACGAGAACGTACTGCTCGCAATCATCGTCGTCTCGATATATGAGCATGGCTCGTGATGAGTACTAGTCCACTTCATCCACAGATACATGAGATAGTAAGGTGTATAAGAAGCAAACTTCCCTCACTCCTTCTGACAGAAGATCGAGAAATGCTAGAACACCTGTTTCATATACACGAGTATCTTCATAACAA
>CAYLWY010000018.1:8658-21265 GCA_964387665.1 uncultured Candidatus Peribacteria bacterium | reverse complement strand
ACATGCGCTGACTGTCCAGCAACTACCGTCTGTTTTTGTGGTGCACGGGTGACTGGAGCTGCTGGCGTTACGTTACCTGAGGTCAATCATGCAGTCACTTGCTTGAGCATCTCCATCATATCAATCTGTCCGTTGCTTTCTTCGTTGATCTGTGCAGCTATGTTGACCGCTTGTTGCTGTCCTGCAAAGTCATACCTGAGCACTTGGGCAAGGGTTTCTTTTTTGATAGTAAACAACAATCTCTGAAATTTATCAAATGCTTCTTTCTTATACATCACAAGCGGATCGATCTGTGCATAACTATACAGACTCACCTTCTCTCTTAAATAATGCATTTCATCGATATGCTGCACCCAGTGTTTATCCATAACGCTGAGGTAAATTCTCTTCACGATATCTACTGTCATACGTTGATCACCAGCACTGAGACTTGTTTCCAAAACCCCATTGACTAAACCGATAAGATGTTCTTGTAACGAAAGAGGACGAGAAAACTCGCTGAGTTCACTCTCCAGTACTGTCGCTCACATGATTTGACTAAGTTCTTCAGCCATTTCAGCATACATCCATGGAGAAGTCGCTGTATACGTCGTCACGATACTCTCTACCACTTCATGGACAAATTCTTTCACTTCGTCCAAAACAGTTAGTTCTACTATTTCACTTCCTTCTTCAGTTTCCTCCGCAACGACTATTTTGCTTATTTGGTCTCTTTTTGCATAAACTCTTGATCTTTGTTTGTCGATCACACTATCATATTCGAAAAGATGCTTTCTGATGCCGAAATGTCGTCCTTCCATTTGTTTTTGTGCTCTCTGGATAGAATTCGTAAATTGTGACTGAGTAAAGGCGATCTCCTCGAGATCTTCCTGACTGAGCATCATTCTCGCGATAGATTGAATCTTGTCTCCTCACATCTTGCGCATGATCTCATCGTCCATCGCTACGAAAAACTGTGATACCCCAGGATCTCCTTGTCTTCAGGCACGTCCACGCAACTGATTATCGATACGTCTACTGTCATGTTTTTCTGTACCGAGGATAAACAGTCAGAAATGAATATCTCTCTCTATAAGCTCTTTCTCGTCAGTAACCTTGAACGTCAGTTCTGCGAACACCTCCTCTTTCGTTTTCTTTTTTGCGTTAAATCTAATCTTCAACATACTCGTAAGGTACGCTACCTCTCCCTTTTCTGCACTTCTGATCTGTTCTGGTGTACATCACTGTGCTGCACACATCGCATCGACCAACAAATCAAACTCTTGTTCAGAGTACACATCAAGACTTAATGATTGTTGCTGTTTTAGAGATTTTTCAATCCATTGCACATAAGCACTTGCGAGCTTCACAGGTAATCACTCAGCAAGTTTGATATCTGTTCCACGTCACGCCATATTGGTAGCGACCACGAGACTTCACGCTTTACCCGCGTTCATCACGATATTTGCTTCTTGTTCATGGTATTTTGCGTTCAAGACGGTATGCGGTAGTGCCATTTTCGTAAGAATTGAGGACATGAGCTCAGACGTCTCGATAGACGATGTACCGATGAGAATAGGCAATCAGATCTGGTGATAGAATTTTATATACTCGACGACCGCTTTCCACTTTGCATTTTGATTGAAATAGACCATATCGTTCTTATCTACTCTGAGAATAGATCTATGGGTAGGTACTTGGAGGACAGGAAGTGCATATATCTTTTCAAACTCCTCCGCTTCGGTCATTGCCGTACCCGTCATACCACTCAGCTTCTCATACAACTTGAAAAAGTGCTGATAGGTAATCGTCGCCAGCGTTTTTGACTCTCTCTGGATAGTCACGCGTTCTTTTGCTTCGATTGCTTGATGGAGCCCTTCAGCATATCTTCTTCCTGGCATCACACGACCCGTATGATCGTCAACCAGCATCACTTCACCATCTCTTATGATGTATTCTTTGTCATTGTGATAGACCGCTTGTGCCTTGAGTGCATTTTCGATGTGATGGATCTCTTGATATCAGAGATCTTTATAGATATTTTCTACATTGAGCATCTTTTCTAGTTTCTTTATTCACTCAGTACTGAGGGTAACCGTTTTTGTCTTTTCATCTATCCAGTAATCACCTGACTGATCTTCTTGTTCATCAGTCTTCTTCACCTCATCGAGCAACTCTTTTAAGAATCACTTATTCACTTTTCTCTTACCTTTGGCTGGTGTAAGTGCTGTAACAAGTTGTGCATAGTAGGCATATTTTTCCGTCGGCTCTCCACTCGCTTGCGAAATGATCATCGGTGTTCTCGCCTCATCGATCAAAATACTATCGACCTCATCAATAATAGCGAAATGCAACGGTCTCTGGGTAACTGTTCTTTCAGATCGATTCACGGTGAGATTATCTCTGAGGTAATCAAATCCAAGTTCAGAGTTTTCTACATACGTGATATCCTGTTTATAGGATTCACTTCTTTCTGGTCATTGACGTGTTTGCTTAGTTACCACGCCTACTGTAAGTCACAACCAGGTATACAGATGCCCCATCCGCTCCGCATCACGAGAAGCAAGATAATCATTTACCGTCACGACATGTACTCCCTTTCCGCTCAATGCATTTAGGTATGCTGGTAACGTAGCTACAAGCGTCTTACCTTCACCTGTTCTCATCTCTGCGATATGTGCTTTATGCAAAATAATTCATCCCAAGAGCTGAACATCGTAGGGAATCATATTCCATATCTGGGTATGTCATTTCACAGCAAGTTCCAAACCACACATTCTTTTACACGCTTGCTTTACCGTCGCGAACGCTTCTACCAACAAGTCGTCTGTCGAAGCACCTTCGGCTAGTCTTGCTTTAAATTCTGCTGTTTTTGCTTTGATCTGCTCATCGGTAAGATCATCTCGATCAGCATCTAGTGCATTTATTTTATCTACTAGTGGTCGGAACGTTTGGAGTGTTTTTTTATTTCGATCACCTACTATTTTATTGATAAGTCGTTGCATAATGGGTAATATGGTAAAAAAGAAAAATCGTAGCAGTGTATATATAGAAAAAGGATTTTGATAAAATTAATACTACTAAATTCAAAATCCTTTTTCTACGTAGTAAATTCAGTATTTTTAACATCCTATTTTTAAACTGAATTTACTATACTCAAGCAATCTAGTGAGTATAGATAATTTATCATGAACTGCAAAAGATAATGGCAAAAAAATTACTGAGTAGCAGTAAGAACTGCTACGACTTCACGGTGAGACAGTCTCTTCTCCAACAACCTAGGTAAGTCAAATTGTATCTCTTCGATCAGATCAGCCATATGGTGTGCAGAAATATGATACGGTAACAATACATAATCACATCAGCCATCATACAGTTCTACCGCATGCTCTTGATGAAGCGTCAATGCAACCATGATCGTTTTTGGATTTATTTGCTTCACCTGGTGAGCGATAATCCAATCATCATCAAACTCTCTGATTGAACTGATGACCATTTTTGTTTGCTGCCCAAAACATTCAAGCAAGGAATCTTTGTTGGTCGCGTCGGCATAGTAAACAAGGTATCAGTCCTTCTGTGCTAGACTCACAGCATGTGGATTTGTTTCCATAATACCAAGACTAAGTCACTGTTCACGAAGTAAACGAGCTATACGGTGACCAAATTTACCATACCCCACAAGAACTACATCAACCTGTTTCTGTTCTTTTACTCATAGATCATGTTCCTCTTCGTGCACGAGATGCATTCGTCGATAGGTCAGACGATGATTGTGGGTAATTACATATCACGATACGAGAATAGAAAGAAGTGCGACGATCAGAATGACCGAGATCATATCTCCAGAACTCACCAGTCATTGTTCAGCACCTAACGTGAGCAAGATAAGTCAAAACTCACTCATCTGTCCGAGCGTTGTTGCTGTTTTGAAAGCAACTTTTTTTGTATACCCGAACCAGGTCACGATAAAATAGGTAATCGCTGGTTTAACCACTACCACAAACAAGGTCAATCCTATAATTTCAAGCAGGTAATTGGTTACGACACCCAAATCTACTAGCATACCCAAGTGGACGAAAAAAATCACCAAAAAGAAATCTCTGAGTGGCTGAAGCTTCTCCATCATCACTCTTCTCCATGGAGAAACCGCAAAGGTCATACCTGCGAGCAAACATCAAATCTCATACGAAAACCCAACCCCGTGAAACAAACTTCACAACAACAAACATCGTCAAATACCAATCAATAACATCAACTCGTGGGTCTGTGCCATACGAGGAAGCACATGAGGCATGATTCGCTTTGCAATAGCAGCAACACCTGCTATCAATCACACTCACTCCAGAAGCATAAGATTTCCATGATCTCATCACTGTCCTGTTCATCACAGCGCTACCACCATCAGGAGAATCATAGCTACGATATCCTGTACGATAAGTACACCGATAGATATTCTTCCATAGACACTATCCGTATCCTGTGTGTCGTTCAACAATTTCACTATCACGATAGTACTAGAAAAACTCATCGCAGCGGCAATAAGCAATGAGGTCTGCCGAGAAAATCATAATCACCGATCCAAGAAAAATCACAACAACGTACACAATACTATCTGCGCAATTCATACACCAAGTGCCGTTTTACCATGTTCTTTTATAGTCGTAGGATTTAATCACAATCCGACGAGAAAAAGTAATAACGAAATACCAAGTTCAGAAAAAAGCGTAAAAAAACTTCCTTCTTCATGATCGATGAAATGAGCAAGTCCTCACGCACCTATCACTACTCATGCGATAAGATATCATATCAACAATGGCTGTTTACAAAGTCTCGTCAAGGCAGCAATAACCACCACACAAAGCAAGACGAGAGCTAGTTGAGTCGTTTGGGAAAGATGTAAGAGAAAATCTATCATGAACAAAAAATATAGTAAAAGGATTTTAAATTTAGGAAAATTAATTTTTTTAAAATCCTTTTCCTAAGTAGTAAATTCACTATTTGTATATTCTAATTTTAAAGTGAATTTACTATAATCTAAATCAGCACATACAACTATAAGCATGATGCCTCTTTTCCACAATATCTCGTCAAGGCAAACAAAATAATCAGTTGGCTGTTCTTGAAAAAACTGATATAATCTCTATCTTCAAAGCAATACATTATTTTGCGATACCATTGCTCTACATTCTCCTTTTTTCTACCTCCTCATAATCGTATGCTTCCATTACAAGTTATTATTACCGACAACGAATCAGGACAAAGACTCGATAGGTTTCTAAGAAAGCGATGTCGTGATCAGCACGATATCTGACTTAGTGATATTTATGCATGGATCAGAAAATGAGCATGTCGTATCAACTGACGCAAAGCTAAAGAAAACTATAGACTCGCTACAGGAGATACTGTTACTCGACACGAAACGAATACAGAGCAATCTATTGCTGATCTTTCTGCGCCAAAAAAACAAAAGATCAAAAGCTACAATCTCGAGAAAATCAAACAAATGATTCTCTTTGAAGACGAACATCGAATCGTACGAAATAAACCAGCTGGAATAGTAACTCATCCAGGTAAAGACCACGACACCGATATGTCGCTACACGATATCATGAAATCATATCTTTTTCAGACTAATCAAAAAATCAGTTCTGATACGTTCAATCCCTCATTTTGTTTTAGACTCGATAAAGACACCTCAGGAATCATTATCTCAGCAAAAACATACAATGCTCTCCAATGGCTCAACGAACAAATCAGAGAAAGAAAGGTAACAAAAAAATATCTCACCATCGTAGCAGGGCAAGCACCTGACAGTTTACGTATGCAGTGAGCACTAAGTAAATGATACGATAATAAGTTCTGAGTAGCTAAGATGGCTATCGATGATAAAGAAGGAAAAGACTCGCTCACCATCACGTCTACCATTACCCAGTACAATCATCCACGCCTATGATGGCTTTCGTTACTTGATGTGGATCTTTATACCTGAAGGATGCATCAAATCAGAGCGCATCTCAGCGATGCATGATACCCTATAGTAGGTGATCTTATGTATGGCAATCCCGTAACCAACCGTCTTGCAAAAAAAGAAAAAGTATATAGACAACTCTTACATAGTACCACGTATAGTTTTTGGGACCCATTTGAAAAAAAGCAGCAGACTTATACCGCACCGTACCCAGACGATTTTAATCATCTCATTCATCATGCGCTCTAAACAAGTCATTGCTTCAGCGATGCATCAGATGATGGAAGAGCCGAAGTATCTAAGAATTGCTACTATTACTTCTTTTATCCACGCACTTATTTTCAATATACTGCTCCTTTTTTACTTATTCAATTACTCTGATCTTCTTTCTACCTCTACTTCACTTGGTAGACTGGTCCATCAATATATAGATCTCGTACAACTCGATAGCTCTATGATAGGATGGGGAATTCTCATTGCACTCATCCTCTTTATCGGTTATGAACTCATTCCACCGATCTGAGAAGCAGCAATGATCTACTATCTCGACGATCCAAAAGAGCCCAAAGACGATTTTCGTGCACTAGCGAAATGACTGTATAAGTTTTTTCCTATGCTAGAATTTGGTGTTTCTACTTCACTCTTCAAAGCGTCATTTATTATTCTCGTGGTGATTAGACTTATTCTTTTTGATCTCTGGGACAATACCCTCATCATCATTCTTATGGCTATTTGGATTACTATTTCATTTTTTGTTACCCTTCTTTTACCGTATACCAAGATGCTCATCTGCCTAGAAGGATATCCCTTTTTCGATGCAATGAAACGTAGCGTGAGTATTAGTGTTCAGAATATATGAGTTACTGCTAAGTTTGTTATCATTAATTTTATCTTATCAATCAGATTTTTTATCAACATGGCCATCATCATTGGTATTCCTATCTGACTCGTTACTCTGTGAGCACGACTTGGACTACAAGACATATGATGGTTAAATACCCTATTTCTCATCATTCTGATCTGACTTGTCGCTTTTGCTGCGTACATTGAGTGAATCATTGAATGATTTTTTACCGCAGCATGGATGTATATATACAAACAACTTCCTCCACCAGAAGAAGAGTAAAAAATCACTTGCAGTTAGTGTATACTTCTCTATGTCTATTATAGCTGTAGTAAATTCAGTTTAAGGAAACTCATACATTTCAACCCATACATGAGGTCGAAAACAACAATGATTTTAATTCCAAACGAGAGTTTTTCCTCAGTTTCCTTAAAATCAGACTATTTCAATACTGAATTTACTATACTCTCGTTTAGGATCAAAAGTAGCAGAGCTTATCTATGTATTATATGCTTTATCCTTCTACCTCTCCAAATGAGTCATAACGATGAGCTTGCTACTCCAGTAGAGACATGTATGGATGGAGAAATCATCGAGGATACTCCTCCTCACCAACCGAAATTGATCATTCCTTGATCGCATCAAGAACGTATAGTACTTCCTACCCAAAAAGACACCACTGGCGTATTAGTTATTGAATAGATTGCGTTTGATCTCTTCTGGCAATATTCCACTGTCATCAAAGTACTATACCAAATGTTCACAAAATAAGATAGTTGACCATACTATCTTCTCGCACGTGAAGAAATAGTCACTCTATGAGCAATCAACAGATACCAAATAAAAACACCACCACGAGACGATGCATGTTTGTATCGTTTTTTCGTAACATCCAACTTCTAGAAATCACTGTTCGTACAACGCCTCACCAAAGAACTAATCAAGGCAGACCTATATCGAGTAATATTTGCATATACTGATTTTCTGGCAAATAAACTCATTCATAGTGAACCGAGGGTCAAGCCATACCCAGTCCATATCACCAGGGCTGAGCAAGAAATGCGTTGATTCATTCCCAGAGTGCTACCCAATGACCGCTAGTAGATCACGTTTTCATAGTACTTATGCCGATAATGCACAAGATACACAGAGCCACACCACCGACAAGTAGTTTTTTGTACTGAGGAAATAAAACCCAAACCGATAAAGCAATCCCTACTCATGCTCCTATTCGTGCACCCCTAGACAGGGTCCACAACAATGATCATCAGTAAAGAACTCACAAAAGCAGTTTTCTTCGATCAAGTGGTTGTTTCAGGAACAATAACGTAACCAGTCCTGATACACCCACGAGAAAAAAACCATAGTTATTTGGTCAAGAAAACAGTCACTGAAGACGCATGATCCCTCAAGGACCAGTACGGTATCGTATAGGAGGAGCACTTCCTAGTACGTAGTCTCCTACAGGTCCATACCCAAACCAGCTAAAAAAATCTGGCAAGATAATTTTCATACCTTGTCGCAGCAATCATCACACTAAAATACCCCACAAAATCCTCTCTATTTTTCTTTCCGAAACAAATAGTGTCTTGGATGAAAAAAACATCGTTCACACCAACACCCCACTCATGAGAACAACAAGTGGATAGAGATCATATTTTGCTCAGACAGCTATAGATCATCGGCTCATGCCTTGCATTATCGATAGCCCAAACGATCGCACAAGAATTACAAAAAGCAAGAGGATCGACACTTTCCACTGATGTCGAAAGACCGCAAGTTCATTTCTTTTCCTGCAAACGATATACGATACCAATCCTATCCATACAAGATCTTTGACCACAGAAAACACCGCAGGGTCAATGATAGCTAACCCATAGCCAAAAAACGTATGGATCAACTGGTATCCTACGATAAACACAAAAAAACTTCACAGAAGCGAGTACAACATGCTTAGGATATAGCAGAAATGAGATCTTTTACAATGGATTTTCTGCAAAGAGCTGATCAAGCAAATCTACAAATTCTTCGTCATCATAAGCAGACGATGTTTGGATACTGATTGTTACTATCAGTTCACGTCTCACCTTATCGCGAGAAGACCGGTTGGTTAAAAATCTTTCATCTCCATACTCACCTATTTTGGTATACAGGAGTAGCAGACGATCTTCATCTCCGCAGACTATATCCTGTAACTTCGGATGTCACGTATATTCTAGTGAAAGTAATCACACCACTATATCAGGGCTGAGTCCATTGCGTACTGCCCATTCCAATTCTTTTCCCCAATAATACATATCTCGGATATTTACGGGATGTGCCTCATATAGTGCTCAAAACTCCTCTGGTCAAAGAAATGTATATAAAGGATGGTGAGCAAACACTCACGACCTTTCGAGTATCTCTCTAGATGGACAAGGAATCTTTCTTCCAATCACCAAATCAATTCACTCTGTACCATAAAATACCTCTTTTAATCTACTCGGAAAACTTCCCTGAGTTCTCTTTTTTCATCAACTACGCAATGAGTCTTTTCGTGCAGAGTAGTTGTTATAATGGTTACTTGTTCTTCACATAATCTTCCTTGGCGCAATAAATACATGATGTATTATATATAAAATATGTCAATTTACAACACATCGTCCGCTTTGATCTTTACAAAAACTTTCATACACTGTACACATTCTTTCAGCTCTCAGTACCTATGCTTCTTCGCCCCGATTATAGATACCTCTTTCTCGACTTCGAAACGACTGGGTTAGATACCATCAAAGACGATCCTATTCAGATAGGAATGCTTTTGATGGACCATGAAGGTAAGATAGTAGACACCTTTTCTTCTCCTCTCCGTCCACAAAAACCTATCAACGAATTGAAATCTATCGTTACTTATCTTACGCAAACCTCACTCGATGAACTCGCACATGCTCCCTGTATGGACGATATAAAAGACCAGGTGAAACCATTTTTTATGGAAAATACGGTGCTTATTTGACACAATATTGGGTTCGATCTCTCTTTTCTAAAAAGATACTATGAACGAACGCCTCTCTTCACTATAGACACATTTCCTTTGTGTAAGAGTTGCCTTCATTTTCTTCCTAGCTATGCACTAGAGGTGATAGCGAATCACCTTGGAATAGCATCAGAACGTGCTCACGATGCTCTTGCAGACTGCGTCATGAATAAAGAAGTGTTTCTTCATTGCATACGTCATCTTCAAAAAATTCGTGACACCTATATGATTTTTGACTACATTCTCCAGAATAGCCAAACTCCTCTAGCAAGCATCATAGCAAGAACCGTAAAAAGGTATGATTTCGGTGATAAAACATTATTTCTTCCTCCACTAGTAAAACCTTCTCAAGCGACAAAAAAAATAGTCACCTCATCTACAGAACGCATCAAGCAAGAACAACTCTGAAAAGCAAGTCAGTACTATATATGAAATCATACCATCGGTTCACTTCTTGCTCAGATACAACGAGAAAAATCATCACGAATCCTTTGTTTTTCGCATAAATCGAAGCTTGATCTTGCAGATCACTACCTCACAATCCAGTGAGTATCCACGTGACTCATAAACGATGCTTCTATTTTTCTTCCTGAACGTATTGATCAACTCTTACGTAAATGACTTTTTGACGAAGCAGAAGTAGCATTTCTCGCAAAGTATCTTAGCCATCACCTCCAAACACACACCATCATAGATGTGAATAGTAGTGATGATTACAAAATATTTAACGCACTTACTGAACAAAAGCCACCACGTCTCGGACAAGTAATTCTCGCTACGCATGAACAATTGTACACCCATCCTCACCCTATAGATCCAGAGACGCACGTACTTTTTTTCGACGTCGACCGACGATGGCAAACACGAAGTAAACATCATAGTCAACCTCTCGATCCTCACCACCTTCTCCAATATCTAGAACATATCGCATACAAAGCACTACTCTTGCAAGATCAACTTCTTGTACAAGAATCCAGTCGTCTCGCTACCGAATTGCACTTATTTTTTGGCATTCTCTGATGAGAGATAGATCATCTTTTCGTCTGACATGCTGGTCAAACGATAGATATAGAAGATATTACTACGCATACGAGATTACCAAAAAGCAAAGCAGCTTTAGAGAAGTTGCTTTCTCATACGTCAGTTTCGAACAATCACGATGAACTCACCAGTCGACGAAAAAAAGAACAGGAACGTATACAAACACTTTTTGGAGGACCTCTTACGATTACCAAGAATATGTACCAAGGAGACAAACGATGGTATACGTTTGCTTCCCCACAATCGTTTTCTACCTTTCTAGAAATGAAAGAACAGCTTCCCAAAGCGACTTATAGTTTTCTTAGTACGCTCAACACGCAAGCAACTGCACTATGAACAGTACAACCATGATGAATTTCTCTACCTCTCAACGATCAGATACGTCGCCCTGAACAGCTTATTACATTTCTGGAAAACACGACTGAAAACATTTTTGTACTCAGTACAAGCAAGTCTCACTCGCAAGATCTCTTTCAGCAGCTAGTTCGTGCAAAAAAAGACGCTGAACGGCTTATCGTAGGAGAAAATATTACTTGATGAGTAGGAAAGATTATCTACCTCGCGACGCAAAGCAAAAAACCTGTTCTTATGATCTGATGATTTGGGTGTTATCTTGCTGCTCGTGCCAAAAAATTTGCGATTTCATCGATAATTACGTATTATTGTGAAGGAAAACAAAAGCCACTCCTGCTAGCAGACATGCAATTTTATCGTCCCTATTCATCACTCTAGATGCACCGCAAATACGATCTCCTTCACTCTGTAGCATTGTTTATTTGACAGCTTCTCGTCTGGTCAAGTTGTAGTTTTTTCGTAGGAACATTTTTTCTACAAAACGATACCTTTACTCCTCGTCACGACCATCACGACATAGACACCCTTGAAGGATGAGAACCTAGCTCACGAGAAACTATTCCTACCGACAAAGACCTCGTAGACAACGAACTCTCTACTCTTTTATGACAAATCCGCTCACCCCAAGAACATGGTGCTGCATCCATCTCAGAACAAACAGCAAAACAAAAATACGCAGAGCTATGTAGCGTCTACTCGACCCATTGTCTAAGTACGAGACGAGAATGATCCTACGATCGAGCACAGAAGTACCTGTACCAGTGACTGAGTATCGTCCTGATGCAACAGATAGATAAACGTCTTTCTAGTAACAAAAAAACACAAGATATCCTCTCTGAACTAAAGATTTATCAAAACGACGAAGAGAGAAGATGAAGTGCGGGACACACCAATATAAAAATAAATAGCGAAAAAATACCTACAAACAGAGAGTACCGAGAAGTACTCACCCATGAGCTCTGACACATCATAGATCTCGGCGCACTCCAGTGATCTAGTTATACAAAAAATCGCTCTTTTACCGAATTTGGGAAAGTAATGCGATCAAAAGACGACCCTTCTATTCCCTTTTACCAAATAAGTCGAATAAGTGAATCGACGAGAAAAGCAGAAGCGAGTTACAAAGATTTCGTAAGTTGATATGCTATGAAATGAATTTACGAGGACTTTGCTGAAACAAAAAACCTCTGGTTCAATCACAACCTGCTTTTCCAAGAGTTAGCAAAAGAGAACAGTATTCTCGAAAAAAAGTATTCGTTCTTCAAAAACCTCTATGGTAATCAACGGTTTGACGATCATCCAGCAAGCGTTACCCTTGCACAGGTTAGTAAGAGGGCGTGGGATACGACCAAAATACAATAAGGCCACTTGAATTTTCTCCCTTTATCGCTATGTATAGTGATAT
>CAYLWY010000018.1:0-8558 GCA_964387665.1 uncultured Candidatus Peribacteria bacterium | reverse complement strand
AAAATACAATAAGGCCACTTGAATTTTCTCCCTTTATCGCTATGTATAGTGATATTTTCATGTTTAGAAACACACCGTACGCTCCTCTATTTTTCTCATGTCCTATGTTTGATCAACTCCTCGCTGACGCACTCGCTACTCTACAAACCTGTACGACAAAAGAAGCTCTTCAAGAGTTTCATGCATCCTATTTAGGTAAAAATGGACTGGTTAGTGCACAATACAAAACGCTAAAAGACCTAGATCCAGAAGCAAAAAAAGCGGCATGACCAGCTATTCAAGCATTGCAACAACAACTAGAAAAAGCATTTTTTAATCAACAAGAACAAGTCAAACAAGCTATGCGAGAAAAAGAGATGGCAAATACTACTATCGATTGGTCTACGCCTGTAGATCCACAAGAAATCTGAAAACTTACCCTGATGAGTACGATGAGAAGACATGTCGAAGAAGTATTCCGTAGTATGTGATTCCATATCGCGTATGGGCATCATGTGGTGAGCCAACGAGAAAACTTTCAGTCAGTAAACATCCCTGCCTCTCACCCCGCGACCGAGATGCACGATACCCTATACTTGAAAGATACAGATGCAGAAGGAAAAAAATATGTCCTCAGGACACACACCTCTGCACACCAAGTGGATCTCATTAAACAACTTGGCGTTCCTTGTAAGTTTGTCGTTCCTGGAAAAGTCTACAGAAACGAAAAAATGGATGCGTCACACGATTGCGTTTTCCGACAGCTCGAATGAGTAGTCATTGACGAACACATCAGTATCGCTCACTTCAAATCGCTTATGACTACTATTCTCGAATGACTTCTCGAGCAGACAGGCGTAGAAATCAGAATGAGACCTGCATATTTCCCTTTTGTAGAGCCGGGTTTTGAAATTGATGCTAAGTTTCAACTTGGGAAAAAGAATGAATGGGTAGAGCTTCTCTGAGCGTGAATGATCCATCCTGAAGTATTAAAAAATGCTGGCGTCGATCCAGTGAAATATAGTGGTTTCGCGTTTGGTATTTGACTGACGAGATTGATTGCGTTGAAATACTGATTGAGAGATATCAGATTACTGACCAATGGCGATCTTAGATTTGTTCAGTCGTTTTAAGTGACAGGACCAGATCATACATATTTTCACTCATACCAGTCCATATACGCAGGAGAAAATCACGCTAATGTAGCATAGGTACTAGGTAATGCATCTTTTTCGTCAGCAATATTGTCACCAGTAGCTTCTTCGATAACTTTCCCTACAAATTCTCCACAATTAAATTTCGTGGCAGATCACGCTCCTCACCCATGCAGATCACTCATAGCTCAAAGATTATCATACTGAATTCATCATTCTATGAGATGTTGTGCTGTTTCTCATATTTTACCTCACAGAATAGCATTGGGAGGATTCATACATATAAACCCACGAGGTTTGTGTTGTTCTAAGTAACTTTGCATATCGATTTCTTGTCCTCATCATACAGCACCTGTAGAGTGATAAAGTTTTCATTTATAGTATATGCCAACATGAGCGAACGGCGTATTTGTTTTTTCTGTAAGCATTCCGTTCCACATGTTACCATTGTTATTGAAAAGGATGATTTGTCCGTCTTGCAAATGAGGTATGATTTTTTCGTATTGCGTAGTATATATTTGTCATTCTTTTTGTGATAAAGCATCTTTTGCTCTACTCATTAGTCGTATGTAGTGAATTCTTTTAAACACATGAGATTCTTCACTAATTTTTTCCGTAAGCTCAGCAATCGTTTGTTTAAGTTTCATCTCGTCCATAGTTACAAAATCCACCTCAGCAGAGAAATCCCTCGTATGATGAAATAGTGCGTCAGCAGTATGTTCTTTACTACCCTTCTTCCCAAATAATCATCCAAAAAAATAATCCAAAACATCTCCTGCCTTACTCAGTAATCACCATCGATCTTTTTTTTGTATAAGCGTTTTGATTTCTTGTTGCGTAGCAGAACGTTTCTGATCGACACTAATATCTGCCTGTTGTTTTACTGTATCAAGCTCATTTCGTTTCTGGTCGACGTATGCGACTAATGCGTCAGTTCATCACACCGCACGCTCGAGTACTGCTGTTTGTTGTCTCATACCATCTACTACCTGATGTTCAAGTACTTCTTGCTGTCAACCTGGATTTTCATCTTGTTCATCAAGAATGTCCTCTTCAAAGTTGTCTGCCATGACACTCATACTGCAAAGTAAAATCTCTCAAAGTTAAAACCAACATACCGTTCTATTAAGTATCTTCACGAGGATAGTCTCCCACATACGTCGGATAAGAGAGCGTAAGGAGATCAGCAGAAAATACTTTTCATTCTTGTTCTCGTTCATCGACACTCTTACCGTTTGCTTCTGCAAAAGCCCTGATAGCCAATTCGCTACAAAACTGTGTCTGGTCATCACCAAACTTATTACCTACAGCATTCATCAAATCGTATTTTTTCCCTACTTGTTGAGTTGCGTATGTTGCAGCAGCAGTACCTCCTCCAGTAATGACTGCATAGGACATCTTTTGATGATTCGCAATATAGGACATAAGAGACATCGTATGCACTCACTGCTTGGTCGCATGAGTAATTTGTAGTGGATCTACTGAAGTAACAACCGCTGCATGGGTCATTTCATCTTTGACATGTGCTTGCAAAGCTAACTCTTTTAGTGCTCATCACTGTTCGGGACCTCCAAAAATCATCAGATCTCACACCTTAATTCTTCACTGTGCAGCTTGAAAATTGAGCATTTCTTCTGTTTTCTCTGGCTCTTGCGTTGCAGTTAGTGAACACTCTGCATCCCGTCTTCTGCTAATCAGCCTTGCGTAGGACAATTTTTTCTCTGGAGAAAGAGATCATGATTTCAGTTTTGCAAGCAATACCTCTATATCGCGTGTCGTAAAGTCACTTTCTCTTCACTTCCATGAATTCCAATCAGTTTTCCAGTACGGTGGTTTCCCAGGTCATCACGAAAATAAATTCTTCACGAGATCAGTAAATCAGGTAATCGCCTCTGATCGCTTTTTACTTCTAATCGCCTGAGTAAGTTTCTCTACTCCTTCGCCTATCATTTTGAAAATATCTCTTTTTTCAGAATCTGGTTGCTTGTCTATTTCAGCGGTAATAGTTTCTACAACAGGAGAAAGTTGCTCTACTTGTCCAGCAAGATTGGTTACCTCTGCTTTTGTTTCAGCAACTACGTCCTGTGCAGGAACTTCTTGTTCTCTGTGTCAAGGGACCTCTGTATTTCCCATCAATACATAACTAATATAAATAGTGCAACAAATTTATCAAAAGTATACCCAGCAACGCAAAAAAATGCAACTTTATTCGCATCAAAAGCAATATACTAAGATTTTTATATTAGGTCAGAATTGTTTACTGTAAGCCATTACTAGAACTTCACGAACTCAACCTTTTTTGTCTTACGGTAGCGAGAGTATCAAAAACTTAGTGCTAATTTTTTGCTTTAATATTTAAGTATTGTTTAAAACTCTCGTTAAGTAAATGCTTTCACGTACAGGTTCACTCTAACCTAAATGCAAAAAATTAGTAACCAATCTATATCATATATTCTACTACTTGTCCCCTTTTATAGGTACTCTGTGGGTCTGGAACAAGCACCTCGATATAATTTGGTGTTCGTCACTGTCGATCATCACCTATTTTCTTTTCGAGAAGTACTGGTCGCTTTGTTCCTTGATTAAGAGTCAGAAAACGATCTCTGACCTGATCTCACACTGCCATTAGTAGGTCCATTCTTTGTTTTTTGGTTTCTATATTTAGTTGACCATCAAGCTTTCCTGCAGGGACCGTTTCGCCTTTCTGATGTGGGCTAAACGGAAATGCGTGCAGCTTGGTAATCTGATACTTGTCGACCGCATCGACCATACGTTGAAATTGTTCTTCACTTTCTCCAGGAAATCCTACGATGAGATCAGCACCGATACTAATCAACTCACGATCTGGTCTCTGCAGTGATCTCAGCCCCGTCAACACACGATCCAGTACCACGCCATCGTAATTTCTATTCATACGCTTCAAGACGGTGTCATCAAAGTGCTGAATGGAAACATGAAAGTGAGGCAAAAAACGTGTATCTTCCATCAGCTGAAAAAAACGATCATCAAGAAACTCAGGTCCCAGTGATGATATTCTGATACGCTCTACCTTTGTTTCATTTAGAATAGATTCTAAAAGCTGCGAAAAGCGATTTTCTTTTGGTTTTCTCGTATGAGTTGCTCATCGAGAAGCAAGATTGACTCCCGTAAGTACAATCTCCTGCCCTCACTGCTCTACGAACTCATTTATTTCATCAAGAATATCTTTCAACGGTCTATTTCTTTGCGACCCTCTCTTATAGATAGTAAGACAAAAGGTACAAAACGTATCACATCACGACTGAATAACGAGAAACTTCTTGGTATGGAGACGTTTTCCAAAACTCTTTTGTCTCTCTTGTTCGTCTTGTTCTGTATTCAATTCATATTCACCTACTGATCACAAATCAGTCTGCACTCAGGGATCTTCACCGAGCAAGGTTATATGTTCACGAAATCTGACAAGAGAAGGGTAGATGCTATAAAATTTTTCATAGTCCATCGCCTCACCTTTTTCAAACGCACCACATCAGGTCAGAAATAACTGCTGTCACTTTTCTAGTTTCATCCTCGCTGCTCTGACTCGCTTACTCTTTGCTCTATCAGTCACGACACACGTTGCCATCAGATGAGCATTTTGTGGATCAAATTGGCGTTGACGAAAATATCCCAACCGCTTGTTGAGATAAAATTTATTTACTTTGCATCAAAAAATCGAATGTTCCATAGACGCATCATACTCAATGCTACTCATTTTTCAACGAGTCTTACTCTCTTATCACACGTTTACGATTCTTGGTAAGACGTTCTAGTTTACGTAACTCTTTTACATCAAGCTGTAATTCTTTCTGCTGAATTACAACATCATGATCGGTCGTTCTAAATCTAGCGAGATTGATCGCATGAGGATCTGGTCTGAGCCAGTTGATTTGAAATTTCTTGGTCACATCGAGAAAGTAGGTCCTGATCATCTTTGCGATAAAGGGAAACAAGGTAAGTTCACTATATTTGAAAAACGCAATGAAGACAAATACCATAAAAACAGGAAGCGCAACAACGATTGCTGTAAATCTTCCTACCCCATTTTTATATAACACATTCCGTATCCCTAATCCTAGTCACATACCTACCGCCAACGTCATAAGCTGCAAGATGGATATAGAAAATGGTCAGAGTTGTACACTCATATTGAACCATCCACCAGAGATATTACGAGGAATAAACACTTTTTGCATCATTACCTGTTGCTAAATGCTATGATTTTTTTCAACGATACTTCTCCTCTAGTATATACAGCACAGTAAAAAAATGCAAAAAAGTAGGTATGATACAAGCTAAACAAACGTGCAATAACAAAAAACGCAACTAGTATAGTCGCGTTCTTTTTATATACGATGAAGAAATTTACATTCTTTTCAACCGATCATTACCAAGAATTATAGTAATCCCAGATCAGTACTGAGGACTCTCTACCACATCGACATAGGGAACAAATGCAGCAATTGCATCTATCGTCTCTTTGTAACGTGCTGGCTCGTCTACATACAGAGTAGTTAGTTCTAAGGGTGTTTCCGCATTATCTATATGATCTATCTGAAATCATCTCAAAGCAAGATCGACCGCTATCTCATCAGCAACGCCTGTTGTCTTATATCACTGCTCTTTTGCAAGTTGTTTGTCTATACCGTTTTGAACCACAATTTGTGCTTGCTCTTGCAGTACATCTTGACGATATACCAACCAGTGAGCAACATCTTGTGTCTTGACGTAATAGCTAAGATTTGATGGTGTTGCTCCATCAGGAATCATGACCGACTGTCCACCAAACGCTGCTTTGTTTCCATAATGCAATACGCATCACGGCTTAGTTACTGAGTAAGACGTAGTCATACAATCTGCCTCTAGTACAAATGAGAAAAACTGAGGTTTCTTCTCAGCAAACTGAGTCAACCAGAGCATATTTTCTAGTCCTATATTTGTCTTGAAGGTACTCATTCCCTTTGCATACAGTGACTTAATCTCTCACAAATTAGTAAGAGAAACAGATCACTTCAGAGCATCTATCAGGGAAGAAATAATTTGTTGTTGTCTAAACGAACGTGAAAAATCTGAGGTAGATTTTCTTGATCTTGCAAACTTCAGAGCAGTCGCTCCATCAAAATGTTGTGGACCAGCAGATACTTGAAACACCGTATAGCTATCATTTGGTCATGGATACTGGTCATCATAGAGTGGTTCTTTGACGTCTACATCCACGCCACCCATTTCATCGATAAACTCGACAAATCAGTCAAAATCCACCATAGCATAGTAGCTTACTGGCACACCAGTAATTTCAGTAATCTTGGCAAGCAATGAACTAATAGCAAATTCATGGTCTTGTTTTCCCTCAATATACATTGCAGGATAGAGACTATTTATTTTTCACGTAGCACCACGTCAAAATGAGACATACAAATCTCTAGGCACGCTTAGAAAGGTAACCCTACCCAAATCTGGATCAAACGATGCTAACATCAACGTATCCGTAAGTCATCATCAGCGGTACTTATCCCCTGCATAACCTGCGATAAGGACATTGATATGACCAAACTCATCGCGCTGCATAGGGGTGCCTACTTGTTGGCTAACGAGCTTCATGGTACTTCCTGTGAAACGATGTAACGTGGTCGCCGTAAATCCTGCAACCTGTTTTGCAATCAATAGAATGAGCACGACACAGACCAGTAATGCACTTCCAAACAACAGTGATTCAGGATTGGTATATTTTTTTCGATTGAATGACGATCATAGACCACCTACTTTTTTCTTATGAAATCACATACGAGCAAATTAAACAAAATCAATGTGCTGACTGTAGTGATCTCGACAGAAAAAACAACATTACTACACAAGAGACCTTAAATATCAATTGCAGAAAAGGTTTTCAGAAAGAATGTTACTCTATTTTTTTCATACTTTTCAATGGAGACCAACTCTACATTATTCATACCCATTTCTTTATCTTGGCACATACATGAGATAGCGTACTACTTACCGTCCTTTCATCTATGTCATATATCTCAGCAAGTTCTTTGTTGGGTAATCATTCGACATACCTGAGAAAAAACAAAGAAGACTGTCTATCTGGTAGTGTCTTTACGAAGGCAATTATTCTCTCATATAGCTGTCTGTCACTTAGTAACTGTATATAATCTTTTTCATAGGCTACCTCATATATATCGTCTATCTGAGTATTTACATCTTTTTCTACATACACAACTCTCATTTTATCGAGAAACTTATGGTGAGCTATAGAAAAAAGCCAGGTAGTAAACGATCATTTCTTGTGATCATAATCTTGGATACGCATCGCAGCTGCCATAAACGTTTCAGAAACAATATCTTCTGCATCTTCATTGTTTGCGACTCTTCGCCTGACAAAATTATACACTCTGTGTACATAAAGATCATACAAGTGAGCAAAATCACGTTGATTAGTTTTTGCTCACTCGATGATGGTCAACTCATCTCTCTTTTCAGAAAAAAGCCACTCAAACATACATCCCGAAAATTATAAACCAGCTCCAAGGGTATTTTTTAGCATTGCATCTCCTTTTACTTCTTGGGTATTTTTCTCGTCTTTTGAAGGAGCTACAAGCGTTTTCGTAGATAGATCAGCATCTCACTGAGCATCGATATCTATTACCTCATCAATCATTCACTCAAGCATAGTATCGATAAGTACCTCAGTTTCTACAGCAGTTGTTCACACGAGAGATCAAGATGCGGTACCGATGATCTGCACCTCTTGTTTTCCATCAATACCTAGTGATCCCACCGTATCAGACAAAATATCGTTCATCTCAACTCATCCTTTCAATTCCACTTGTCCGTCAATCAGTACTCATTGCTGTTGTGCTCATCTATCTGATTGTTTTTCATCATCAGTACCTACCTTAGCGTCAACTTCGGTATCTACGTTACTCTTTACTCAGTTCTCCTGATCTGCTTTTGCATCAATGTTTGCATCCATAGTTGTTTTGATTCATACTGCTTCTAGACCATTTTCTATCATCGCTCAGACAGAGGTCTGTACAGAAGCAGACAAACGTGCAAAAGACTTAGGTGCAACCGCTGCATACGCTCCAGTAGTAAGTGCAAAGATAGAAAGAGCATACATTGCTAGTCTTGTCGTAGTCATGGGTCATGGGAAAAAAGTAAAAAACATACTTCTCCCCTGTGCTTTCTGATGCGAAAGACGTACAGAACTGTAGGTTTCTAGAACCTGTTGCTTGATACGTTTTTTAGATCTACTTGGCATGACCTGCTGTTTAGCTACATACTCGGCAAATCACTGGAATGGATTTCACATCAGAACGACGAAGAGTAAAGTTGTTTGATACACGATTATTGTGTATCTACTTTTTTATTCGTGAAAATATAAAAAATACTTAAAGATTTTTT
>CAYLWY010000017.1:10184-21580 GCA_964387665.1 uncultured Candidatus Peribacteria bacterium | reverse complement strand
CTTTCGATTTCAACACAGGATTAAAGCACAAGTAGAACTATGGATTCTTCGCTTTGCTCAGAATGACGTGGATATACACTGTTCGTCATCCTGAGTTTACGAAAAATACATAGATACATTCACCATAGTAACTTTATAAATCACACTATATGCCACGATACCTTTTCGTCGCGCCAGTCCTGTGATGACTCTTTCATGGACTGACGTGATTTGCCTGACCGATTATTATTATGCTGATTCTGTCGCCGTTTCTAGATATTCAGCACCTCACTCCTCTCGTAGCACTTCTTGGTGTCCTGCTCAATCTTTTTCTGATTTTGTATCACAAAAAAATAGTCCAACGAGCAACTATTCGTCCACTTATCATTCCTTCGCTGCTGTGAGTACCTCTAGGATATCTCCTCCTCCAGTCAGTAGACTCTTTTCGAGCAAAAAAGATTATAGCCATCAGTATCTTGGTTTTTCTGTGAGTTAACTATCTCCTGAAAAGAAAACAGTGACTATTTCCTTCTTGGACAGCTCCTGTGCTCGCATGGTTGTGAGGTATCTTTGGTTTTGCCTACAACGTCAATGGACCACAACTCGCTGCACGACTCATGACAAAAAAAGTAGACAAAGATACCTCTGTCTACATCTCTACCTCCTATTTCTTCATCTTTGGTATCGTCTTTGTAGCAACTCATGGGTGGTGATGAGCATACACGATGTCTTTTGATCGACAGCAGTTGTTAATTATGCTCGCCTTTCTGCTTCTCGGTTCTTGGTGTGGTGATCTCTTACACAAACGTCTCGGTGCGCACCAGTATAATCAACTCCTCCAGTTTTTCTTATTGATGAGTGCCCTTATTTTCTTGGTGTAGCGAAAACAATCAGATCAGTAATAAGTGTATTGTAGAGATCTAGTCAAAACGTACTCATCTGTCGACCAAATCAGTCGTCATACACCATCCATCACTGTGCAATCCACTCACTGATTTGTTCTTCTCGGTTTTTCTCTAAAATAGAAAGATATCTTGTCCAGTCTGTGATACGTTGATCAGTTCTGAGTTTCAACATCAGTTCATCTCTGAGCCAAGTATTTTCGTCCAATATATCTAATGAGCTTGCATCAATAAGCTGTCCCTGAGTAAACGCCTTCCGCTGATCAGGTAAGCGAAAACGTACGCCTAGCTCTTTTCAGATTAATTCTTTTCCGAGAAGTTTTTCTGCTACCAAAGAATTGCGTTGGAGAACATCAGCAGTAAGTAGAGACGAAGCGTTGATACCCAATCACAGATACGATCACATCGTCCAGTAGACCATGTTGTGCAAAGATCTTTTTCCTGCGAGAGCGAAGTTTGACAGTTCGTATCTTCTATATCCGTTTGTCTCTATCACTTCTGCAAGCCAATCAAACTCGTCATAGATCGATTCTTTCTCATCGGACTCATGAGTTGGTTCGTGAAGCTGCGTATTGTATCGATCAGATCCTGGAAACAACTCGAGCGTATAGACAGAATAGCCATCCACCATCTGACTCCCTACCAGCTTTTCGAAAAAATTCCTCTGCTCTTCTCCTCGAGGGAGATAGGTATCCTCAGAAAGCTGCGTTCACGTACGATCACCAAAAGCTATAAAATCAGCATTGTAACAGACATTTGCTCCCTTTATCTTCTGAAGTTTTCTAAAAAAATCTGGCAACTGTGCAAACGAGTATGCTCTCTTGCTTTCATGTAGCAACTTATCATCAAAACTCTGGATGCCGAAACTAAATCTCACTCTAAACAGATCTTTTCGCCTACCTGAACACTCCTCGACAAAAAGCAGCGTTTCCTCTATTGGATCAGGATTGAGTTCTATACTGAGTTCTTCGAGACTACTACAATCTCGCGTCTGAAAAATCTTCTCTATCACTGCAAACAGGTTTTCTTTCCCCAGCTGAAATGGGGTCCCTCATCATACATAGAGCGTTTTTATCTGCTCCTCTGGCATGAGCACTTTCCAGGTATCGATCTGTTTTAGAAGCAACTGCGTATACTCTTGTTTCATGACGTTCATTTTCCCCTGCTCTACCAACTCCTCTGGCGTGACAAAAAAACTGCAATACTTACACTTATGACGACAGAAGGGGATGTGGAGGTAGAGTGAAAGCATAGCAAAAATGTCTCTATAAAAGTATACTAATGCAACCTATACTGATCTCTTGGTTTTTTTCTACTCAGAAACCAGTAATCAAAAATCACTCCCCAAAGGAAGTGATTCTTATGTTACAAAGATGGCTTATTAGTCAGTATCAGTTGCTCTCATAAGCATAAGTAATGCATATCCTCTTCTGAGGGTTTCAAGAAGATCTGTCGTTACCGTGATTATTCCTGCTTCTTTCAACGCATCCATATGATCGCAATATCGACATTCCGCATTATTGTCATATGTATTTCCATACAGTAGTCTAGAAAGTACTGTACCAAACTGTGCTTTATCTACAAATCCATTTGGATTGAATGCATCAAGTGGTGTGACTCCGTCTCACTGTAATCCCATGATACCAAGCTGACATGCTATGCGTACATACTTGTTCATCTCTTCATCTTCGTCTCACATATCATCAAAATTACATACTTTTTCCGTATCAGGACTTTTTCACAACACGTTTACCGCATAGTTGCTCATGATCTTCGCAGCATGTTTTCTGAGCAACAATCCATCCATATTTGCTTCTTGACAAGAAGATAATGTAGTCAGCGAATGTGCAAACCCAAATACATATGCTTCATTATACTCTGCTTCTTCACACGTTCCGTCAGATGCATCGTTATCTTCTTCAACCCCGCTACTAGCAGTTCAGCTTTCTGTACCAGATTCAGATGTAGAGCTTTCAGTACTGTCTGTTTCGTCAGTTGTTTCATCATCATCGGTTGTTGTCTCATCTGACTCATCGTTAGACGTTGTGGTTGTATTTGTCGTAGAGACACTACTTCATTGACCACTCTTTGGTGGCACGACAAATGTTGTTATATCCATATGATTATTTCCCGTATCTACATCTGTGTAGGTGTCAGTAGAATCGATCAAAACGCTGTACGGATAGTTTCATGCAGTAGGGTGTGTAATTACAAACGTGAGATATTTGGTCTCTCCTGAAAGGAGCGATAATCCTGTCCAAGCAACATACGATCCATCTACATGCGCAGATATATCTGGCGTACCAACCCCTAGCATCACGTTACCAAACAATATATTTCCGCTTAGATAGATCACTATGTTTTCCATATCGACACCTGAGTTGGTATACGCGATCTCATAGCTATGTGCATAGGTGTTTCCTCCTGTTACCCCTTCATCCTCGATTGCTATAGAAAGATCTGTCTGTATTTCCAGTCCAGGAATATACCACACCGCATCGTCCTCGCCTACTTGCCATGCGAGATATGGGTTACCATTTCCTAGGAAGTCTTCCACAGAAGTGATAACATCCCACCCTGCATTAGTATAGGTCTGAATATCTTGTAATTCTTCTTCAGAAACTCATGTTCCTGTACTTCATACGTTTCCTGTATACAGCTCTTCATTCCAAAAAAGACCAGTATTTGTCACAGAGCTCTCATATCAAAGTAATGGTCTAATATAATCCGCTTCAGTATATGTTGCAGAAACAGTAGCAGAGACGTAACATCTAGACACGGACGTAGTTGAAGTATATCACACCAATCCTCATACGAAATAGTATCAATGAACAGATCAGTTTACATAACAGTCAGATAGAGTCGCGTTATTAAAATCTCACGCAATTCCACCCGCTTCTTCGGAGTCACCTAATATACTTCAGTAAAATCCAACCTGCTGTATTGATCAATTATTAAAACTACCCACAATACCACCTCCAAAAGAAAATATGGAGAGTTGGGAGGTAACTGTTCACGAAGCATACGCTTCATTTATAGCTCAATTGTATGCTTGTCAAACAATTCATCCAGCCCTTCCATACGTACTATACACACTTCACTGGAAAATAACTCTGTCTATAGTCCACGAATCAGAAGAACTATACATATATCATACTACTCCTCATACTATATGTCATCACGTAAGGTTTGCGTCTACTGTTATGTTCTCTATGACGCTCACTCATTCTACATATCCTACCAATCCACCAACATACGAATAGGTTCATGCATCGACACTTCACTGTATAGACAGATTTTTTATGGTGCCGCTATTTACTCTTCTAAACAATCCTACATAAGAATCGCCTATGTCTGTAAGAGCAATAGTGATAGTATGATCTCCTCCATCAAACTCACCTCAAAATGTGCTACTCGGGTTTCAAATCATAATACTATTCCCTGATCCTGAACAGTCTAGATTACTCATAAGCAAGAAATAGTCATCCAAATGATCATTCACTTCTGCGAGATCAGCACAACTAGCAATCTGATACGGATCACCCATACTACCATCTCCTGAGTCAAACGCATACCCGAAAGAAACAAACGAGACCAAAACAATAAGAAAAAAAGCCAAAAATAAGCTAATCTTCTCGAAAAGATAGTTCTTCATGAAGATAAAAAGAAGTAAATGCCCTCTGTGTAGGAAAATGTTTTGAGAAAACAATTACACCACTATATTTGTCAGAGACATTTCAGTGAAAGTAGGTATGGGAAATGCAACCTTAAAAAATACTTAAATCGTCAGTAAAAAACAGAAAAAACGTTGTAGTTTAATCTCATTTATGTATACAATATGTATCCGAAAACGGTGCCTCTGTGCACGTTTTTTTATTTTTCAGCAAAATATATGTGATACAACGAGATAAGCAACTATATAAGCGAAAATCCAAGAACTTCTTTCATACTATGAGTAGCAGCAACAGGAATAATAGTTCTAGTAAGAAATACTTTAAGTGGTGCACTGAAAACAAAAAGTTCTTGATGAAAAACATATATAAACTACCCAGAACCTGATCGTGATGATTTCCGCATGTGAGAAAAATTGCCTTTTACTTGAGACAATCAGGAAAGTTTTTTTACAATGATGCAAGAACTTTTCGAAAAAAGCGAGAAATCATAGTTGTGAATTTCCCATAACTATTCCTTCCTCAACGATGCACTATACCTAAACAATCAAGAGTTGTTCGGTAACCTCGCCATGAGGACGCAACTCAATTTGTTCATATACCTCCCAAATCACCACTTATGTAAAGTAGCTTCGGTAAGATCAGCAATATGAGATACATGGTCAGCACCCATCATTTCTCCTACAAGCTTTCTATAAGTCGCCTCAGTATCTTGCACTGATTTTCCAAATTTATATAATATATATTTTATCACTTTTAACTATTACCTCATCATCTGCACCAACGTCTGTTTCTGGTCTGCACTGAGGTGGTGATCTTTCAACACCTGTCTGATGAGGTCGTGAATAGTTTTCTGTAACACTCATGCGAGGATGGTGTGTTTCTTATCTGTTCCTACTCACTCGAGTTGACGTTCTCGTCGTAGTTGTAGTTCGAGATACTGCTCAGAAGGTAACTGAGGCAAGACAAGTACTCATGCTCCTAGGGCACAGACCTGTTCGTATGAGTTCATGAGTTTTTCTATCTCTGGATGAGTGACTAGATTTTTTCGGTAGTCGTCTTGACGAAGAGTCATGACGAGATGGAGCATTTCTGGATGCGTTGGTTTTGGTGATTCACTTCATGAACGAACTGACACGCCTCTTTGTTGCTGTTTGAGTCGTGCTTTAAACTCTTTCGTCATTTCTGCAACCGTAAGGTGCAGAAATACTCCCAGACGTTCCAGATAGATCATCAAAATACCATAATCCTCGAGGGACTGAAGTACTGTAAACACCTGCTGTTGGAATTTCTTTCTCAGGACGGGGTTTTGTGTATCAGTCTGCTGAGCAAGTTGTTGGAGCACAAACTGAAAAGCATCATCACTCGTTTCTAAGAGATGAGCTGGCGTTACTTGTGTTCATTGGTTGGTTAACCACTCATCGACATCCTTTGCTGTCGTAGGCAGTGTGCATGCACGAGGATACAGGTCTGCTTGATACGCTACCTTCAATGCCCTCACGGTTGCTTCTAGTCCCGCAGCATCGTTATCAAACAACAGCACTACTTGTTCAGTATGTCTTTTCAACAATTTGATGTGATCGGCAGTCAGCGCAGTTCCACACGTAGCTACACCAAGCGGCAACCCGTACTGATGCAAAGCAATCACATCCATATATCCTTCTACGACAATCAAGAACCCATGCTCTCTGATCTGATTTCTTGCCTTATCGAGACCGAAGAGTAGCTGTGACTTTTCATACAGCGGAGTTTCCGTCGTATTGAGGTATTTCGGATTTTGATCTGCAAGCAACGCTCTTCACCCAAATCCCACGATATTACCAATATGATCGAAAATAGGGAACATCACTCTATTTCTAAAAAACGGAATCAGTCCCTGTTGTCCTTGCGTTGCAAGTCACGCTTGTACCATATCATCCCCAGAAAATCATTTCCCTTTCAAAAAATCAATCAAAGCGACATACGAATCTGGGGCATATCAGATACCAAACGTCGTGATAGTCTGCTCAGTGAGTTTTCTTTTCTCACGAATATAGGACTCGGCAGGTGATCACGGCAACTGACTGACAAAAAACTCCTGGACTCGTTTATTCAGCAGTTTGAGTTTTTCTCTTTCTTGTTGACGTTTTTCAGTAATTTCTGGATTACGTTCGTAAGGAGTAAGGTCGAAGTTCACTTGACGAGCAAGTTCTTTCATCGCATCCCAGAAATCAATGCGTTCTATTTCCATCACGAAACTCACCGCATTCCCTCACTTACCACATCAGAAACATTTGAAAATCTGTTTATCTTCTGCCACCGTAAAACTAGGAGATTTCTCCTTGTGAAAAGGACATAGTCAGAGTCGATTCCTTCAGGTACGTCTGAGTTGTACATACTTACCGACCACATCGACAATATCCACACGAGCTAACAGATCATCACGAACAGACATGTTTTTACTAAAAAAAATACACTTATAGCATAATAATATGAGTTTTTTATAAAAAAACAACTGTTCTTTTTTCTTTGATTCTTAAAGAAACATTACCCTATAAACAACCTGCTCCTTAGGTTTCTGTTCCGCTTCCTGTATATATTTTCTAAACCAAGTTCTTTGCCTTTTTGCCAAACGGTGCGTATTGTGTTTGAGCAGCGTTTTCGCTTCTTCTAGGTCATATGCTCACTGGAGACACCCGACGATCTCCTTGTATCAGATGCTTTGCATCGATTGCATCTCTGGAGTATATCACGCAGCAAGCAATCACTCGACTTCATTCACGAGTCAACGAGTAAAAAGTTCATCGATTCTTTCATCTATCAGCTGGTTGGTTTGTTCTTTTTCGCGTCGCAGTCAAAGCATCAACAAAGGTCGTCTCACGGGTTGCTCTCCCGACCGTTCTGTTTTTGTCTTTCAGGTAAACGTCCATATCTCGAGAGCTCTTATCAGATATCTATGACTATGAACGTGGTGTTTTTTTGCCTCTTCTGGATCTACACGAAGAAGTTCTTCATAGAGCCGACCTAGTGTGTTTTGCTCTTTGGTCATCATATTTTCTCTTCGTTGTCGCTGGGGTGCCAACTCTGGCATCGAGAAGTTGCGGTAAAGCATATCGATATAGAGTCATGTTCCTCCTACTACGACGGGAATATGTCCTCTCGCTTGGATCTCTTCTATCTTTTGTTCGGTATATGTTTTCCATTGTCCTGCAGTAAATTCTTCATCTGGATCGACCAAATCTAATCATCGATGAGGCACATGCGCTTGATCAGTTTGACTCACTTTATCCGTACCGATATCCATACCGCGATAGACCTGACGTGAGTCAGCTGAGATGATTTCGATGGGAAAATGGTCAGCAAGCTGCATACTCAATCATGTCTTGCCTGTAGCTGTCGCTCACCAGATCACCACGACTCAGTTTTTATTTCAACACAAAAATTGCTCAATATCTTTTTTCAAAAAAAGAACATCAAAAGATCACATATTTTTCTCTCACATATGCACAAAAGTTATCAAATCAACTCCTCCACTTTCTTCCAATGCACTATCTCCCAAAAGTTCTGCACATATTCAGCTCTACGGTTTTGATACGTAAGATAGTAAGCATGCTCTCGGACATCGAGTCACAACACTGGAGTTCATTGTATTTCTGCTAGATCCATAAGAGGATTGTCTTGGTTTGGTGTGGAGGTGATGACGAGCTTGCCGTCAGTTGTTTTCACCAACCACGCTCGTCACGAACCGAAACGAGACAGTGCTGCTTGGGTAAATTGCTCTTTAAACAAATCAACTGAACCGAAAGCATCAGTCAACGTTTTTTCAAGTGTTCATGACATAGTTTCAGTTCACACTGGACAGAGCAACGTTCGGAAAAAAGAATGATTCCGATGACCACCTGCATTGTTGCGTACCGCAGGAGTATACTGAGAAATAGAAGCGCACATTGCTTCGAGTGATGTATGTTCGGCTTCTGTTCATGCAATCGCTTTGTTGCAGTTATCTACATATGCCTGATGATGCTTGGTATGATGTATTTCCATCGTACGTGCATCAATAACTGGCTCTAATGCATCGTATGCATATCATAGTGTTGGGAGTTGAAAAGTCATGGAAGATGGTTATCAAGATAAACGTGTATATAGTATGCATTCACTATTCATTTACAACCAGTTTTCCTTATGAAAAAATTGCTCATCATAACTCTTTTTAGTTTCATCACCCTACCTACCTTTGCGTTTTCTGTGCGTGATTTTCTGTATCCTACCTACACTACTGAGAGTGGAGCAGCCATCGTCTACAATAAACTGAGATGAATCTATCTCATCAAACCAGCAAGTCGAAATCTAACCTTTACCAGTAAGTGAACTACTGCTCGTACACTCTGACAAACAAACTGAACAGGAACTATCATCATCAATGCCTGATATTTCTGACGAGACAATACAGGATATGTTCCTGCTGGACACTTCTCTCTAGATCCTAGTGTCGTGGATACTTCACTCTGTGATCGTGATCCAAATCTCTGTGGATATATCCAGACAGATTCGTTGCATATTCAGGAAGGATTAACGTTCACCAAAGAGCCAACCATAGCTGCTGGACCAGTCCTCATGCTTGATGGTGTTGTCAACAAAAATGTCCAAAACAAAACATCACACCGAACACAAAAAAGAACTAGAACTGTCCTTATCGAAACAAAACACTGACCCATTTTTCTCATTACCAAAAAGCAGTATCGTCTCGATCGAATCCTTGCCTACAGCGTCAACTATTTCGGTCGCGATATTTCGGTTATCAACCTCGATGGCTGATCATCAACTGCACTCTGGACTGATAACTCTACTTTTCAGTTCAATGCCTCTAAGACACTTCCGACTTTTTTTATTCTCAAGTAATAATCCTGTCATTGCGAGCCGTAGGCATGGCAATCTATATATTTGTGTTTGATAATCTTGTTTCTATTTAATTTCCCACTATGCCCTACCGCTGTCCTCGATGCGAAAAAGACGACCTCTATCGCTCCTACCACGATCATGAACGATGAGTACCTGTCCACGATGATGCCAAGCACTTCGAATTTCTCATCCTCGAAACCTTTCAAGCATGACTCAGTCGGTATACTGTCCTGAAAAAACGTGAAGCGTTTCGTGCTGCTTTCGATAATTTCGATCCACAAAAAATAAGCAATTACTCAGAAGCTAAAATCAACGACCTGATGAATAATCCTGGCATCATCAGAAACCAAGCAAAGATTCGTGCAACCGTAACCAATGCACAAGTATTTTTATATATTCAGCAACAATACGGGTCACGAGATGCATTCATCCGAGCATATACGGACGGTAAAGTAGTAAATAACCAGCTAACTGACTACAAAACTGCTCCAGCAAAAACAGAACTAAGTGATCGTATTAGCGCTGATCTGAAAAAGCTAGGCATGAAATTTGTCTGATCTACCGTCATCTATGCGCATCTACAGGCAACTGGACAGGTGAATGATCATGAGGTGGGATGTTGGAGATTTACTGTTTAACAATTTTAATCGTATTTCATGCTGCAATTTTTTTGACTAAGTCATTTGGCAGTCAACTGTCGGAAAAATTAATTAAATTATAGGTTAGATGTACAAAGTATACTCCATTTGGAGCATGAGAAATATCTACCTCTTTTTCAATATTTCAAACATCATCAATATTACAACCACTAGTCTGCACTACACTTCCATTTACATTACTAACTGTTAGCCAAGGAGAAGCTCACCTTTGTAATCATCACAATATTCATGATGCGTCAAAGTCTGTACTCGACAACTTTTTTGGCAATCCCATTAATGGGTCAAATGGAAGTAACTCATCAAATACTCAAATTCATGGAATGGTAAATATATCACTATATATAGGGTCAAAAGCTTTTGCAAAATCATAATTTGGGCATACAGAAAAAGTGAATACTCAAGAAGTTGGATTTGGGAAAACTTTGACTGTATACAAATTTTCTGTCATTTCTTTGATATATTCATTTCTCTGATGTTGAAATTCTCCGTATTTGAAAAATATATCTTCCATATCTCCATCATTATTGAAGTCATTAATCATATAAGCTATAACTTTAGACTGCCGTACAATATCTTCTGATTTACCAGTAAGATTACTAAGTCAACTTCAATAATATAACTTATTTAACTCTAGAGCCATTACTTTGAATTCTTCTCACAGAGCAGCAGAAACGGCGTCATACTCTGCATCAAGGTCTTGCAAAAGCTCATATATTCTTTGCAATTTTTGCTCATCATCCATTCACTGCATGTCTTCACAAGCAGCTTGTATATCTTCATGAGTATAGTTTTCACAGTCTGTCATCTTTTCTCGCCAAAATTAAATATTTTCCAAGAGCTTTTCAGGATCTTCCCCTTTGGTAGTTTTTATTTCATCTATTTTTCTTCTCATATCTCTTACTTTTTGAAGCAACTGTTTTCCCACTTCATTTCTCTTTTGTTTCTGCTTCACTTTTGCTTCAAGTTCTGCATAAGTAGTCATCCTTATTTCAAAAATAAATAAATGATTATACATACTATATATCACTTGTCAAATTAATGCTCATAACCACCTTCCATCCCTCATGAAAAAAAATAATCCTTGTCGACAAACGTGTCGTCAAGTGAGATCCTTTTTGCGATGAACTAGACAGTAAAATACAAAACACACTAAAGAAGTGATGACGCATCCTCATCATCTGACCGAAGGCAAATTTTTCCTCAGGCATGGTCTGTACCGACTGCGGTCATATTCCTCAGTGTGAACACTGTGCACTCGCTATCTGACGACACAAAGATGATCACGGACAGCTTTTTGGTCTTTGCCA
>CAYLWY010000017.1:2420-10084 GCA_964387665.1 uncultured Candidatus Peribacteria bacterium | reverse complement strand
AAGATGAGTTCTCGTGGTTTTAAGGTTGACTGGGAACCACAAAATCTTATATAGAAAGTGATCGTTCAAATCATATACCGTATTATTAACCAAAAGATAGGAAACCAAGTAGTATACTCTTCATTTTTTATTCTTCCCTATGTCAAAGCTCATTGTCCATGGTTGAAAAAAACTCTCTTGAACTATCCGTCCCGTACCAAATAAAAATAGCATCATAAAGCTCATTCCTGCCTGTCTTCTCACCGATGACGAGGTGATTATTCACAACGTTCCGAAAACCTCTGACGTAGGATATATGCTAGAAATATTAGAACTCTTGTGATGATCGTATAGTTGGATAAGTGACGATAGCATCAAAGTTTGTGCAAAAGGTACTAACTCTTACGAGATAGATCCTGTACTAAGCGACAAGATGAAAGCATCAGTCATGTTTCTCGGACCACTCCTCGTAAGATTTGGGAAAGCGATGATGCCCACCCCACAAGGATGTAAACTGGGTACACGTCCTCTCGACGCTTTTGTAGGAAATATGGAAAAGATGGGCGCAACGTTCACCCACGAAAATGGCACATATGGCTTTACTGCAAAACAACTCCAAGCAAGTACCGTACGAAGTCGAGAACCCTCAGTGACGGGAACTGAAAACCTCATTCTCCTAGCAGTAAAAACACCAGGAACCACAACTATCTACAATGCTGCTTGCGAACCACATACCCAAGATCTGTGCAATATGCTCGTAGCCATGGGAGCGCAGATAGAATGAATAGGATCAAACTTATTGAAAATCACTTGAGTAAACTCTCTGCACTGATGTGAACGAACAGTAATTTCTGACCACCTAGACGTTGCTTGATTTATTGCAGCTGCTGCTATGACTGGTGGAGAGATTACTATCGAAAATGCAGTCACTACACACATGGATCTCATGCTAGAAACATACAAGAAGCTGTGAATACACACGATAGTCAACAAACAAGCAGATAGTATTCTCATCCCCTCTACCCAATCTCGTCAGATAGAGAAAACCCTCAAAGGCGATCTGCTCATGGTAAGAGCACAGCCACGACCTATGCTTCCCATGGATATCATTCATACATTTGCAGTCACTGCATTGAGTTGTGAGTGATCAGCGATTTTCATGAATATCTGATATGAATACGCTCGGTTCTTTATTGAAGAACTCGCAAAGATGAAAGGACGCACGGTCATGGCAGATCCACATAGAATCATCACCTTCTGACCTACCCAGCGAAAATGAGCAAATATTGCTTCTAGTGATATCATCCAAGCAGCATACGGATTACTCCTTGCAGCACTCGCAGCAGACGGAACGACCACAATAAACGCTGTCAATCCTCTGTTCCGTCGCTTCCCCAACTTTGTCGATCAATTCAATGCCCTATGAGCACAGCTTGAGTTAATAGAATAGCATTCTCTTTTTACCTTTTTCATTTCTATGTCATCGAAAAAACCATTCAACATTTACTTTGCTGGTTCTATTAGATGAAGTAAGATTGGTTGTGATCTCTATGCAGATATTGTCGACCACCTCAAAACACATGGCATCGTTCTTACCGAACACGTAGCACATGCGTTCAAAAATCCTGAGAAGTATAACATTGCCTTTACCGTCACAGACATCTTCAGTGCTGACAATGAATTTCTCGAAAAAGCAGATGTTATGATCGCAGAAGTTTCTGCACCAAGTCATGGTGTAGGACGAGAGCTATGCTATGCGCAACACGTCAAAAAGATCCCCATACTTGCACTCCATCTTCCCGAAGTGAACGTATCTGCAATGGTGAGTGGCAATCCATATATTACCTTAGCGTCCTATAGTACGTTAGAAGAAGGTAAACAACGCGTAGACGATTTTTTTACGCAAAACATGCAAAGAAGTGACTTATCGGCTGATTCAGGAGGTTGAGAATAATTTTTTTGATCAATATTTTAACGTATTATTGGTATGCATATAGCCATAATAACGTGAGGAGACAATAGTGAACGTGCTATATCACTCATATCTGCTGCTGCAGTACAAAAGTGACTAGAAGCACTATGATACACTTCTCTTTCACAGTATGACTTCCCTACCCAAAGTATTCAGTTTGTACAAGATCACAAAAAACAGACGATAGATTTTGTATTTTTAATCATACACGGAACGTGAGGAGAAGATGGACAAATAGCTTCCTACCTTGATCTTTTACGCATTCCTTATCAATGTACTTCCACCGATATACTAGCACTCACGATAAATAAACGACATACCAAGCTGGTCTGGCGTGCGTATGGATTACCTGTCGCAGATGATATTATCGTTATTCCAGATGAACACACTAGAGATGAAATAATTGAACACATACAAATAACTATCTGATTTCCTTGTGTACGAAAAGAATTCGACCAGTGAAGTAGTAGATGAGTACATATTATCAACAACGAAAATGATATAGAGGTAGTACGAAAAAACTACTCTTCATCCAAAAAACCAATACTCATAGAACAATTTATCCAAGGAGAAGAAATTACTATTCCTGTATTGGACAATAAAAACGGAGAACCTATTATACTTCCCCATATCCGCATTATTCCACCACAAGAAGGATGATTTGATTACGAAAATAAGTACAACTGAATGACCCAAGAGATCTGCCCACATAGCTTTGACAAAGAAACAGACCAACAAATAGCAGATGTTGCACTTCAAGCGTACCAAGCTGTCTGATGTACCAAATATGGACGTATAGATGCTATCGTGACCGAAAAATGACCTATACTGCTCGAAATAAACACCATTCCCTGATTTACTAGCCAAAGTCTCTTTCCTAAATCAGCTCTTGTTTACTGATTGCCCTTTCCTCAACTACTGAAACATCTGATAGATATCTCTATGACTAAGTATAGTAAATAGATTTTGAATTAATATAATTGAATTGCACACAATCTATTTACTACGTAGAAAATCGATACAAATAAAGTTCAATTTTATATAGTAAATTCAGTTTAAAATTAGGATGTTAAAATACTGAATTTACTACGTAGAAAAAGGATTTTGCCAAAATCAATACTACTAAATTCAAAATCCTTTTACTATAATCTATTTTCTATAACCTCTTGCTACTCAATTATCCACTATCCCTCACTACCATGCGTCGTCTCAAAAAAATTATCTGATCACGAACTCCACAACCAGAACACTCATTAAACAACATTTTCATACACAAGCAGCGTCTCTTGCATAACCTAACATTGCTACAATCACTACATCCAAGTGAAGCAATTTTTCCTGTCCTGAAATCAAATGCATACGGCCATGGATTGAAAGAGGTAAGTACGATTCTCAAAGAAACAAATATCCCTTATATCTGTGTGGATAGTTTTCCTGAATACCAAATCGTCAAAGATTATGCACAAAAAAAATCTCTCATCCTGGGAGAGACCTTTCCTGAAAATTATGACTACTACGACCCTCGTCGAGCAACACCAGCTGTATACCGTCTAGAAACTATACAATATCTCAAACAATCAAAAAAACAACGAACTATTCATCTCTTCCTCAATACAGGCATGAATAGAGAAGGTATCCAATTGCATGAACTATGAGCATGCATGGATTTACTGCACTCATCACCAAACATAACGCTTGAGTGAGTCATGTCTCACTTCGCCAATGCAGACGAGATTGATAACTCTTTTGATCTCCAACAAATAGAGGCATTCAAAAAAATGTACAATATTATCGTACAGCATCCAGCTTGTTCATGAAAAACAATACTCTATCGTCATATAAATAATTCTGCCTGATGAGCAAAACATTGCGATCCCTTGTTTACTGCACACAGAGCATGACTTGCGTTTTACGGATACAATCCTCTTACTGAAAACGATCAATATCACCATATCTACAATACATTACAACCAGTGCTTACCGTAACCTCTACTATCATAACACAGCAAGCATTGCAACAAGGAAATATAGTAAGTTATGGAGCAAAACGAACAGCAAAAGATACGTGCATAACAGCAACAATACCGTTTGGCTACTACGAGTGACTACCAAGAAAACTTACCAATAATCGGTCAGTAAAATGGAAAGACAAATACCTGCCTCTAGTAGGAACGATATGCATGAATCTCTCGTGTCTAGATACATTAGAAAATCAAGTATCTGTATGAGAAAAAGTCGAACTCATCACTGCAAATCATAACGCACCAAACAGCGTCATGCATCTTGCAGAAAAAGTCGAGACTATTCCTTACGAAGTACTCGTCAAACTCAACGAAAAAACGAGAAGAACTATTGTGTAACTTGTCTTTTGAAAATAAAGTACAAAACCGTTTGTTTTGAAGGAAAGCGTTTATCTTCTTCATGCGTACGTTCCTCAGAGTGGTCGTATGGCAAAACAATAATCTCTGTAGAGCTAATTCACAGGAGAGTTGCAATTTCTGATCTCAAGACTCAAATCGTTTTTTGCGGAGATTTTCCTGTAAGGTAAGAAAATGAAAAATATTGCATGTCGTCAAATGAGACTGTTTTTTCATAGTAAAACACTTCTTCTTGCATATCAGTCAGTTCGATTTGTAAGTCATCATCTGATAAAAACGTGAGTTTGTTAATTTTATCGTATAATTTATTTGAGCCATTTGGATCAGACATATACGCTCACGCTGGATTCCTTTCTTCTAAGAAAGGGTTTTCTTTATTGTAATTCAGCTGACTTGGCAAGAAACCTTTTCAAGTGATTGTATCTCTATTGGTCCATATAGCTGTGTAATCGATCTCCTCTCTTCCGAAAACTTTTCTATATCGATAGATTCTATTAGCAATATTTACCGCAGCACAAAACGTTCCGAGTTGAAAACTTGCAAATGTCCTCGTTCCTCCAGAATCAGTATTTCCTATATTGAGCATATTGTGGGTTGTCTTCGCAAGTCATTGTGTTCAGAAATGTCCTTCAGCATGTGCTTGTGCTACGAGCATATCGATCGGCACATCAACCAACACACTTGCTAGAAATAATCACTTCGCTCTATTTCTTGCTATTCGTTGGGGTAAACCATTGTTCGTATGCTCTAAGATGTACGTAGTCAATGAGTCTACACGCGACGATCAATATAGATACACTCCTGCATCTGGCGTATAATTTAATAAACGCAACACTGCATCTCAACGACATTTGATAGCTATTTCCTGAAGTGGTATATGTGCTCTCGTTTCTGGACCATCAGATGTAAATAACTTCAAAAGAGCTACAATAATAAGAACAAATGCAGCTGTCATAAGAATTCTTTGTTGTTGTTCTGAAAGTCTTGGTTCTTTCATTTCTTCTTTGCAAAAAGAGGCAAATTACCTATAGGTAGTATCTAATATACTTATTTTTTTTAGCATTACCATTTGTATGCATCGAGAAATCAAACAAATAGCAGGTATAGAAGTCATTTTTGCACATCTCCCATGAAGCACTTCTACGACAGTAGAAATAATGGTAAAAGCAGGAAACGTCTACGAACAAAGTACCACCAACGGACTGTCTCATTTTCTCGAGCATATGTTCTTTAAAGGAGGAAAACGTTATACTACCCCACAGGCAGTAGCTGAGGCGTTGGACGCTTTTGGTGGTGAATGTAACGCCTATACTGGCACAGAATACGCTGGGTACTATGTAAAATCAGCACCAGAATTTCTCCCTACTTCTCTCGACATACTTGCTGATATGCTCGTCGATGCTCAATTTCCAAAAGAAGAAATGGAGAGAGAAAAATGAGTCATCATCCAAGAAATCAAGATGTATGAAGACAATCCACAGCGCAACATCCGAACAAGACGATCTCGTCGATGGTATGGAGACAATCCATATGGACGATCAATTCTCGGTCCTGAAGAAAATATCAAACTCTTTAGCCAAGACGACCTCTTTGCACATAAAACCTCTCTGTATACCAAAGATAATCTTGTTATTGTTATTGCCTGACGTATTGATAATCAAGCACAGATCGAAGAACACATAACAACGCTCTTCTGAGCACTACCTACAAAGAAATCAGCACAGAGTCCTCTTCTCAACCATATACTTCCTCCTACGCAACAAGAATACTACAAGAAAAAAACGCAGCAAAACCACTTACTAATAAGCGCTTCTGGATTTTCTCTCCATCAAGACGAAAGGTATGCTGCGACACTCCTTGCACAGATTTTGTGAGGCAATATGTCATCGAGATTATTTCAACGTATCAGAGAACAACAGGGATTATGCTATTATATTTCAGCATTTCACAGCGACAACGATTCTGATGGCACCTTTTTTATCAAAGCTGGTATGGAAAAAGCAAGACGAGAACAATGATTAGCAAGCATCTACGAACAACTCGCTTATATAGCTTCATGAGATATTAGTTCGGCAGAACATACCCATGCACTGTGACACCTCGCTGGAAAGACGCAGATGTGACTAGAAACATCAGACCAAGTCGCTTCTTATTTCTGATCACAATGGTTGTTTACTCGCAAGATCGAGACACTCGAAGAAGATCTTCAGCACTATCAACACGTCACGCTCGCACAACTCCAAGAGGTTGCAAAAAAACTTGCTCGTGAGAACTTATACGCATATTGGATCGAGTAAATTATAGTAAATTGTATTAGAACTTAGAGAATGATTTATCGGCCATACTTGTTTGAAATTTGAAAAACAAGTTCGGTATTGTAATTACGACAATTTACTACGTAGAAAATTGATACAATAGTTAATCTAAATTTATAGCGAATTTTCTATATTATTTCATCGATCTTGTATTTTTCCTTCTGTAAGCAACACAAATATTCATCATCCCGTCATTGCGAGCCGTAGGCGTGGCAATCTATAATTTTTTTGCGGTAACGTCCTCTTTCTTCTTTTTCTGGTTTATCCGCTGTACGACGTTTTTTACATTTTGTGCACTAAGAGAAAACGTTCATGTTAAATTATACTTTTGGTTTATAGTCTCTGCATACGTTCTATACCAATTCCCTTTCATTACTGGATTCCCCTTCTTGGGAAAATTCTGTTCCCATAAAGCATATATTTCTTCTCTCAGTTCATCAGACAGTTGAGATCTATTTTCTCCTTTTTCAAGTTTCTTTTTCTGTCTATACAGTACTCACTGAATAGCTCTCGGTGTTCTTGCGATCTCAAATGTTTCCTGCAATCGTGTAGATAAGTAAAATCGTATTTCTTTCGCGGATAACTGCACCTCTGCATCAGGTCAGCTTAACTCCTCATACTTTTCTACTAGTGCTTGAAGTACAGAAAGAGGAAGTTGTTCTGCACCATTCATAGATTTAGCAGTATCAGACGGTAATATCTTCTTTAAACCGCCTTTTATTCAACGTTCTGATTGAACGAAAGAACAGGTGTATTGTAAATTTTCGTATCTACGGATAGTGTTTACTCATAAGCGAACCTCCTCCTCAAGATTTGCTTCCAATATCATCTTTATTACTGAAACAGTAACTTGGATACTTTTTTTCATCTCAGATCACAGCACTTTCCACCCTATTTCTTCTTGGGTATAGTATCACATACTGTACATATCACATATTGTTTGTACTACTTGTTGTTGTGCATTATAAATAGCATACAACTGCTCTTTCTTTTTTATGGCAGTTTTTCTGGTAGAACGTA
>CAYLWY010000017.1:0-2320 GCA_964387665.1 uncultured Candidatus Peribacteria bacterium | reverse complement strand
TCAGGATGGTTGAGAAAAAAGTTGGTGAAGAATACGACGAAAAGGTAAAATTATTATTGTAATATACAAAAAAACGTATACCTTATAAATAAATAATTACTTCTTAGTCACTTCATGCAACATCGCAGTAACGACAACACCGATATAAATAATAATCCATGCTCTGTGGACATTTTGTTGGTGTAAATATCTAATCGATCTCTTCATCTCAAAACGTTCACTATCCCCTTGTGAACGTTTTTTTACTTCTCTCATGCCCTTTCTATTTTCTAATTGATAACACCAAATAAATTGCTACATTGTTTTTAATTTATATTTCTCTTCCCATGCTTACTCTTATTTCCAAAATAACTGCCGATCATATAGGTCAATCCATAACTATCGCAGGATGGATACAAACCATTCGTAGTTCAGGAAAAATCGCCTTTATCGAACTCCGCGATGGATCTGGCTATATGCAATGTATCGCTGAACTTAGTGTTCTATGACAAGAGACGTTTGACACGCTAGCATCGCTAGGTATTGAGTCATCACTTGCACTTACCGGAACAGTAGCAAAACATCCCAAGAAGGACGAGTATGAACTCCAAGTAACTAATATCACCGTCTATGGCAAGTCAACCGACTATCCACTAGGCACCAAAGACGACCATGGTCCAGAATTCCTGTTTGATCAAAGACACTTGTATCTAAGATCTAAGTCACAAAGAGCTATTCAACGCGTTCGTGATACTATCATCCACGCGACCTACGATCGGATGCGTGACAACGGCTTTACAAAAATAGATGCTCCTATTTTCACGCCAAATGCCTGTGAGTGAACAACAGAACTGTATAGTGTAGAACATGTCAACGGTGAGATTATGTACCTCACCCAGTCTGGACAGCTCTATATCGAAGCAGCAATGTACTCAGTAGGTCGTTGTTTCGATTTCGGTCCTGTCTTCCGTGCGGAAAAATCGAAAACAAGAAGACATTTGAATGAATTCCGGATGATGGATGCAGAAATTCCATTTATCCAGCAAGAAGAAAACATGCAGATCCAAGAAGATCTCATGAAATATATTATCGCTGAGGTATTAGAAAAAAACTCTGCAGAGCTTGCCTTGCTCGAAAGAGATACGACACCATTACAAGCGATTCTTACCAAATCACGACCGAGAATGACTCACGTTGAATTTATCAACGACCTCCAAGCTAAGTGATTTGACGTCCAGCAAGGAGACGACATCTGATCAGACATCGAAATGCAATATATGGAAATGATAGACACACCAATATTTCTCACGCACTTTCCTATGGGTATAAAAGCATTTTATACGAAAGAAGACCCAAATATGCCAGGATACGCGTTGTGTGCAGACCTCCTCGCACCAGAGTGATGCGGCGAAGTGATCGGTGGTGCAACGAGAGAAGACAACTACGATGTTCTTCTCCAAAAAATACAAGAACACAATCTTCCTGTAGAATACTTCGACTGGTATCTGGATCTCAGAAAATATGGCAGCGTTCCTCACGCTGGATTTGGCTATGGACTAGAGAGACTCGTCAGATGGTTCTGTGGACTCCACCATATCCGTGAAACGATTCCCTTCCCTAGATATGCGAATAGGATTAGACCGTAATACTTTGGCGATCTGTATTTGGCGATCCGTGATCGCCTCTACAATATATATTGTATATTTAGCAATCCATGATCTGAATATATCAATATGGCGATCCGTGATATAAACATGATTAATGTGTCGATCCGTGATCGCCTCTACGGTATATATTTACATAACACATTGATATAATGTTTATTCGTAAAAATAATCGTTTACCAAATAAAACATTGTATGCATCCAATCATCGATATTTCATAACCATATGCACACACAATAGAAAATGTATATTAACCGTAACGCCTGATACGTTATGTCATAATAACAATCCTGTAGCGCCCGACACGGTCTGACACCAAAATAACAAAATCGTAAACGATAATCAAACCATCGTAGCGCCCGACACGGTCGGGCATCAAGATCATATATACCAATTACCCCTGACACAAATTGGAAAAATAATAGAAACGACACGATACGCATTACCAAATATGTTTTGAAATATCATCCTTGATGCATTTATCGTCATGCCAAACCATATTCATGGTATTGTTTGATTTGATGGAATACCTTATTCGATATTTACCAATAAAGAAACAAATCTATGAAACATTATTAAGAGATTTAAACTAGAAACAGGGAACCAATGTAAAAAACACGCACACCTACTCCTGCTCCCACCGCTACCTCTTCGACAGAAATCATTTCACGATCAT
>CAYLWY010000016.1:2669-22003 GCA_964387665.1 uncultured Candidatus Peribacteria bacterium | reverse complement strand
ATAGCTTCATGACCAAGGGAAGCCACCACATTTTCATACCCAGTAATCCATGCATCGAGTTGTCACTCGGGCAGGACATTGTCCTCGTCTATCATACACATATACTCATGTGTTGCTTGAGTAATGAGGAAATGTCTATCATATCAGACACCTCTTCCTTGCTGATGATCGCTGTAGTGGGCATGTTGCACAACCAACTCTATCGACAATCTATCTACCACGGCATGTATTGCATCAGCAAGTTCTTGTAACGCGAGCACCGTAGACTCCTTCCATACCAAAATTACCAGACGTGCTGGTAAAACAGTTTGTTGTTCCAAACTATGAATGAGATTCATAATCGGATACATTCATCAGTGACAGGGAATCAGAAGATCAAACAGCATCACTACGAGAAGATAGATTATAGTAAATTCAGTTTAAAATTAAGCTGTTAAAATACTGAATTTATTACGTAGAAAAAGGATTTTGACAAAATCAATACTACTAAATTCAAAATCCTTTTACTATACTTCCTAAGGAGTAGTGACTCCAGAACCTTTTTCAAGCTGATCTTGGTGAAGGAGTGAACGTAATTGAGCGAAATGGGTGTCCCCAAGTGCTGCCGCGTTACGCATGACTGGCTGTATATGTAGTCCTGTTCACGAATGATTATCTATTTTCTTGAAACAGACATGCAGAGGCATTTTTTGTTGCAGAAAGAGTTTTGGAAAAAGTTGCTCGAAATGATGAAACAGTTGCGAACATTGACGGATATCTACGACCAGCAGAGGCATTTCTTCGTGAAGACGAGATTGCAAGTATCTTTGTTTTGTTACCATACTTGCATACGACCCAGCAAACGTAAACATCACAAAAAAGTGAGACTGAGGAAGTTGTTTCACTTTTTTCACAAATGCCTGAAAGCTACTACTTGCTGGAAATGCGTAATACATAAACACCTCATGAAATAAAAAACTAACTCATTACTCACTGCTCTATATTTCTCGGTGGAAATGCAACAGGATCCAAAAAGTTCATACCAAATTTTCAATCAAGATCCTGTGGATGCTGTTTTGCTCTTTCACTATTTCACACATACTCTTGGTTTTGCTGATACTGTGTAGATGGTGGTACTATATCTCTCTGAAGATCAGCAAGTTCGCCTCCTATTTCTTCTTGCAAAGAGTTCAAATCTGATTCCTGTTGTTGAACATCAATTGTATCGACAGGTTCCACAACCTGTTCCTGTTCTGTAGAGGTAAATCAGTATTCTTTGTTTTCCATACCTGTGCACATCAATTAAAATTACTCTTCTGAAGGTGACGCTTGTTCTTCTCATCACGTTGCAGGAGCTCATGGAATATCGGTTTCTCATCATGTTTCTAGCATGGGTTCTTCTTGCATCATACCTAGTCTTGCAGTAATCTCTGCGTCTACAAACTCTTTTTTACGTCCATATTTCTTTTCACAATATTGTTTTAAAACGTCAGCCATTTTTGGATTTTTGTAATCTTCTGTCCAGATCGTATTCATCGAAAAGACACGAGAGGTCGTGTTATTGATGTTCAACTTTATATACGCCTTATAATTTGCAATTCACAAGATATCCTGTGCACCAAGTACAGGTGTATACTCTTTCTCGAGAAATTCAGCATCTGGAGCACCGACTTTGAATGACATCATAGATCCCACGTTACCAAATACCGCATCCTTCACTTTACTTTTTCATTCACCGATATTGTTTCCTGCATTTGAATCGAGCTGAGAAATGAACTGATGCGCCATAATGAGGGCGAGTTTGTACTTTCTCGCTTCTGACAAGATATCAGCAAACGTATCCGTAACAAAGTTCTGGAACTCATCCACATACAAGAAGAAGTATTTACGATCTTTTTCTTCCATCCTCGCTCTCGCCATAGCCGCGTTGTATATCTTAGAGACCAGAATCATACCTAAGAGCTGCGCATTGAGCTCTCCAATCTTACCTTTTGACAGGTTGATAAGAAGGATTTTTTGATTGTCCATCACTTCTGCAAAATTGAACGCTGACTTGGTCTGTCAGATGATATTTCTAATCAACGAATTGGTATTGAACGAAACAAACTTAGAGGTAAAATAAGGAATAATCTCTTGTTTTTCCCTATCGCCCATAGAGTTGTAGGTCTTTTCCCACCAGTTTTTCACGACTGCGTTTTGTATTTTCTTGGTTTTATATTCTCTAAATACTTCATCAGTAAATAATCTCGGTACATCAAGCAATGTAGCTCCTTCTTCCATATCTTCCAACAACGTCAAGCTACCGAACTTGAAGTATTCCTGAATACGTGGACCAAAAATCTCTGCACCAAACATCTTGATAAACATTTCCGTAGCATCATTTACTGCTCTATCCGCTTCTGCAGGATGAGAAATTTCATATAGGTTCATTCCCATAGGACGCTCTTCATTTCATGCATCGAAATAGACGACATCTCTCGCTCTTTCTTTTGGTACGTATTGCAAGATATCTTCTACGAGATCGCCATGTGGATCTATAACACAAAGACCGTCTTTTGACCAAATATCTTGTCTCGCCATCGCAGAAATAAATACCGACTTACCCGTACCAGACTTTCAGATGATATAATGATGTCTTGTTCTATCTTTTCTTTTCATATAGACAGGCAGGTATCTATTTCTGTATACATTGAGTCCCAACAAAATAGCATCGTTGTACGTCTTGAGTCAGGTAATCGTTTTTTTCGTTTTTCGAACACGATATTTTTTTCCTTCTTCTTCGATACATTCTTCGCCTGGTTTTGCAACATATGTGCCATCCACCTCTTCACGATGTTCTTCTTCGACTTCTTTTGTCGTCACGGCAGAATGTTTCAACAACGGTAAAATCTGATTCAAATCACCTCATTTGAACGAATCTGCAATCACTCAGGAAATTACGTATCACGTCGGATCAGTAGGTACAGGTAGCGTATCTGGACCAGATACTACCTTGTAGTCCATCCATTTGATGATAGGACTACGATTGAACATCCCATCAGGTAAGTGGTACAAAGAACTGAGCTCACCTACCGTAAATATATTTTTCCTCGTCACAAATCCAGGAAGTGCAAAAGAGATACTAAATTTCCACAATGGCTTTACTATAGCTCACAATAAGTCAGCTACTGTTTCTGGCTGATCAAGCGCATTGTTATATTCATCTCTATAGATACTATACGCACTCACGAGATTATAAATATTTTCTCTTGGTCTTTCAGGAACGTCAGAGGTAGAAAGCAACATCAATCCTCACATAAACGCTGGTTTTGCTGCCTCTTCAGCCATCATATTGTATGCTTCTTCTTCTGCTTTTACCATACGTACCATAGGATCTCCCTGCTGCTTCGAAGGATTGAAACTTTCGATGAGCTTTTGGCTTGGTCCGTTGATAAAAAAAGAAAGTAAGTTTCGAGGAAGCAGTTTTTTCCACAATGGTAGAGGATTTATCACCGCCTCATCTTTCTTGAACAAAGCGTTTGCAAGCTTTTGTGCTCACTTGTTAAATCCTCACTTCTCTGGTCTGAGGGTAATAACTATAGAAAAAGTATCTTCTGGAGAAACTTTTCCGATCGAATCGATAATGTTATTCAACGGATCATCTTCGAGTTGCTTAAAAATTCTGATAGGATAATAGGGCGATTTGATCGGTTGCATAGGCATAATCTCGGTATATTTTCTTTTGTAGAGATTTGGTGCTTCTATAGCTTCCATAGATGCCTCTGCATACTGAGCAGAAAGAGCACTCTCTACGATTTTTTTATACTCTGGATAGACTCAGACGATAAACGAAAGTAGTCCGTCTTCATAATGGAGAATAAATGACATTTTCGGCTTATCAAAAAGCCAACGCATCACGTTATCCGCAAAACTCAATTCTCCCATTTTGTGCAAACTACTATATACTTGCATCATTCTGCCAATTTTTTCTTTCATATCTTTGGCGAGTTCTTTTTCTCTTTCACGATCGTTTTTTGAATCACCTCTTGGCAGCATAACTCTTACATATTCTATTCTTCTTGCATTGAGCACATCGTAGATAACCACAAGAAAGTACTGAAAAGCTTTTCGCAGACTAATTCACAAGACTATGAGCAACACAATCCACATTCACGTCACCAAATACTCACGAGCTTCTGCTCGCACAGGAAAGTCTGGTATATTTCGATCGTCAGTTTTTATGGTAGTCGTTGTGGTGGTACTTCTTGGTAATTCTTCTGTGTTTTGCGATCCTGCTGCTTCGTGATAAGATATGTCTCCTGGATCGAGAATAAATTTCTGAATTGCGGTAACTGATCAAAAAAGATCCAAACAAGCAGATTTTTCTGGTCACCATGCTTGTCTCGTGAAATCAGAAAATCTACTAGATAGTGAGCTATCTTGTTGGTAAATATGATATAACTGCTCTTTGCACCACGTAAGCTCTGCCATGCGTTTTTACAAATAGAATATAGAAAAAGGATTTTGAATTTAGTAGTATTGATTTTGTCAAAATCCTTTTTCTACGTAGTAAATTCAGTATTTTTAACATCCTAATTTTAAACTGAATTTACTATACCTATGGTAATTCTATCTATCGACACAGTCTATGTCAAAAAAAGATTGAAAAAAACAGTTTCTTGTTGCCAAAAAACTGCTTTTAGGATATTTCTGAAATTAGATACTTTATGAGCGAACGTGCCCGATTTTTGCAATTCTGAGATCTGCGGTGATTTTTTCCATATTGATGATAGCTTCTTCGAGGTCTTCTTGATTGCCATCTTCCTTTATTTGTGCCAGTTTCACGAGCATATCTGCATGCATTTGTTCGAGAACTTCCGCTGTTTCTTGCGTACTACTGGTACCTACAGAGGTCGTCACGATAATTTCACGATCAGTTATCGCTACGAGTCCTTTCGAAACCGCTATCAGCACATGTCCGTCAGCGACCGTATATCCAGCATCTGACTGAGGCATCTCCTGAGGAACCAATCTTACCATACCCGCCTTGATGACTGAGATAAGTGGTTGATGTCCTGGCAAGACAGTAATCTCACCTATTTCCGTAGGAAGAGTAACTTTTTCTATAGCTCCAGTTCGAAGTTGTTCTTCTGGAGAGTTGATAGTGAGTAACATGACAATAGTTAAGTGAACAAAACAACAATGAACATACTGATTTCACTCAGATACACAAGAACACCTCACAAAAAAATCTGTGTCTTTTTTACACAGATTTTTAAAGTTCGTCTATTTGTTTCTACCACAACTCTTAAATCTACTATGTTGCTCTACTCATAGAATACAGTTACAGATGCGACATCTTCATGGAGGATTTTTTGCTCAAGCATGTCTTCATCCTATTCATTTCACTGGTCGGAGTCATTTTCTTTCTCATCATCAACCTAAATTACGAACAACTTCTGTCCTCGATTGTTCTACGCATGCCTGGTGATGTGATCATACATGATTATTTGGAGCGTCAGTACGTTTGAGTCAAGGAATTATCGAACTTACTTTAATTTTACCAAACATTTTTCTAGGATATGAAATAATAATGTCTACTCCAATATTACGCACTATTTCCCCCTTATCTAAATAGAGAAACTATTCTAGCAGGAATTTTGATTACGTTTCTTCTATTTGTAGGTTGAATTTCCGTGAGATCCACAGAAAAATCAACGGTCTCTCAAATATTTACTACTTGTGGAGTAATATTCTCTCAAAGTTTTACATCGAAATCTACTGGCTCTCATGGTCACTTTCTTCATCCTCACAACATCTTATCAGTTACTATCTTATAAAATAACGTTTATCCATTCAATAGTTTTTTTCTGATGATAGCTGGCGTGTCGAAATCTCTTTCTTCTTTCACTTCTTCCTGAACATCTGCTGCTGAAGTTACTCCTTCATCAAGCATCGCTCTACCTACATATCCTCCTCCACTTGTCGCTCCTGCTCTTCTTGCTCCTACGCTACTGCCACCGAGTTTTGAAATTGCTCCCCCTCTCGTACCGATAGATTTGATCATCGTTTCTTGTACTTGTTCTGGGAAACCAGTAGCGATGATAGATACTTTCACTTCTCCTTCATAGCTTTCATCGAAGGTCATTCACCACACGATCATAGCATCTGGATCTGCAATTTCTTCTACCACTCTTGCAGCTTCTTGGACTTCTATAGGGGTGAGATCGTCGCCACCGGTTACCGCGAAGATGATATTCTTCGCTCCTTCGAGACTTGCTTCAAGCAATGGATTATCGATCGCACGTCTTGCTGCATCGATAGCTCTATCTTCTCCCTGTCCGTATCAGATACCAAGCAATGCGGTACCTGTACTTTGCATGATCATTCTGATGTCTGCGAAGTCGATGTTGATATCTCCAGGTCTGATGATAAGATCTGAAATACCCTGTACACCGAGATACAAGATCTTATCGATCATAGAAAATGCTTGTTTGAACGTAGTTTTCTTGTCTATGATATTGAATATTTTATCATTTGGGATGACAATAAGGGTGTCTACAGACTCTTTCATCTTCGTCAGACCATCGAGTGCATGTTCAAATCTTCTCTTTCCTTCAAAGCTAAATGGTTTGGTAACCACACCAACGGTAAGAATACCCATAGATCTCGCGAGTTGTCCGATAACTGGTGCTGCACCAGTTCCCGTTCCACCACCCATACCAGCCGTGATGAACACCATATCAGTATCCATAAGTTCCTCCTTGATGATCTCGAGACTTTCTTCTGCTGCCTTTCTTCCTGTTTCAGGATTTGCACCAGCACCGAGTCACTTCGTGATATTTAGTCCGATATTGATCGTCTTTTCAGCCAACGAAGTAGCGAGTACCTGTGCGTCAGTATTGACCGCAACAAATTCTACTCCTTCGAGTCATTCTTTCTTCATTCTATTGACTGTGTTACATCCAGCACCTCATACACCAAAGACCTTAATCTTTGCACCTGGAAGTAGTTCAGGCATAACTTCTTGGAAACCCATAACGTAGTAAGCAAAAGGTAAAAAAATGAATCTTTGATTCGATTTTTTCGTGTATGAATCGCATCTCAATAAAAGTTTACGACCAATCAATCAAAATCAAATCACAGCGTAAGAGTTTAACAATTCTATACGCTAAAAAATGTATACTCTTAAAATAATTGTTGCATAAATTCTTTCAGTTTTCCAAAGACACTGAAGTTCATTTTGATACCCCACTTTGGAGATCTCTTATAGTATTTTTGTATCCATAAGTAGACACCGAGTAGTGAGATCAACTGCTGATGCGACGAAGCATCACCAAACGACTGCGTCTGCTCTTTTGCAAGAAATGTTGCAAGCTTGAACACATCCTTCGCAAGCACGAGAATATTTTCTACTTTTGCAGCACCTCACGTAATCACCACTCCAGCAGGCAGTCTACCGTCCTTCTGATGTTTGACGAGATCTTCCTGAATCAGTTCAAATATTTCCTCATATCTCGCCGTCATGATATCATTCAAAAATCTCTTGTCGATCGTATCTTCTTGCGTTACAGTTGGCTGATGAAGGACACTTCCTTGCTCTCTCTTGATCTGCTCAGCGTCTCTGATATCTACTTGGAGTCCGATAGAAATGTCTTTGGTGACATGTTCACCTCATACAGGAAACGTTCCATAAAATAATGGGTATCCTTCTTCATAGACAACATATGATGTCTGATTTGCTCATAAATCAATAAGTAACACCCCGAGATCTTTCATTTCATGATCTAGACATGCCTCACTCGTTCATAAGATATTTGGAATAACGTCCGCTATACGAATATCGAGTCTATGAAACGCGTCATGAAGACTCGTCATAAAGGTTTTTGGCAATTGAAACACATCTGCTATGAGCTCTACTCTTCTTGCTTCCATACCCTCTGGGTCTTTACACGCCGTTTCGTCGTCGAGGATCCACTGCACAGGCAATATTTTGATTACTTCATAATTTGATTTATCTGATGACTCAGCAATCACATCACTCAGATGTAAAATATCTTCACGACTCACGGTTCTATTCATAATTCTCTTGGTTTCTTGCACTCTCGAAATACTCAGTTCTGGATGAGATATACCTACAAATACTTCTTCCACAAAGTCACCTCAGAGCTTCTTTGAAAAAGAGGTCAACAACTCATTGATAGATAGTGCAAAGTCTTCAGCATCAAGCATTTTTCCTTTACGCATTCATTTCACTTTTACCATCTCTTTTGCAATCAGCTGTGACTGATCATCTTCATGAGTAAAGACAGCACCTTTGATATATGCGTTGCCTATATCCATAACGACCGTTAGTTTTTGCATATCTGTAATATCACAAACGAATAAAAAATTCCTCCCAACTCACTCATGAGCTGTTTGTTCTTCAATCCTTGCCGAAAAAGTTTTTCTTCAAAACTTTTTTGCTCTTTTGGTATAAGAATATATGTCGTATTGACAAATTCAATCTCTAGTAATCTGATAACTATAAGTTATCTTGACTACAAACATACTTTCTTCGCGACAAAAATGAACACAATTGAGGAAAAATACTGATTTTATGACAAATAGCTAGTGTTCTTTTTGGGCTTGTGTATGCGTTTTCTTTGCCAATTCTCGTTGCAAGGCGTATCGCTTTCTTTTATCATCATACGACTTATAGAGTCACGATCAGATCAAAATATGTGCCGTTGCTGGATTTTTTCTTTTCTTCTTCCGATGAAAGATAAGGAGAGAAATGTACTTGACTATATACTCTACTAGATCTCCTACAACAGTAGAAAGTATTCGTTCGATACAACGTTTTATTCGCATACTTCCGATACTGATATCAATTCATAAAAAAATACTTTGACGAGCAAGAAAATTTGGTAAGTAATATTGTATTCGTTTGTTTTCTTCGTAAATCGTATCATAATAGACGAAATCACGATGGTATATAGGAACAAGATGTGCTAACCGGTACACTAAGTAAGGGTCACTCGGTGATAACAAAATACAGGAAAGATCTTGATGATCTTTGGTTACCAAAAAGTCAACGCTAAAGTGCATTGCTTTGGTAGTATGTCTTTCTCGTGTATTTATACACCAAAAAACAAACGTTACTAGTGATTTAGTCATCCACAACCTTTTCGATTCGGTAACAATAAAGAAATCAATATTTGATCACTCGTGTAACGCGTTGAAAGTAATACTATTTGCAAGGTAAACACTCTCTACACCAGGGATTGCACTTCGTATCCATTGCCGTTTAGTTACTAATGACAGATAGCTCTGCATCATGTCATCAGGAGGCACTACTCGACTTCGAAACGATTGTAATGGACGACTCGTTGCTTGATGATCGGTCTGTTGATACGCAAAAAACTCACTCCTGAGAGGAAGAGGATATCACATCATCGTATAAAAACTTACTGCAGACATGCGTAGTAGTATACAAAACGCTCTCAACGTATCGTTTAGAGACGAACATTACTTAATCAACGGTCTGACCACGTAGGTAAACTGGTCGTCCTCCAGATCTTTGAAAATAATAGGTTTATCAGCTGCAATAACACGCATCTGTACTTCATTACTCTCAGCAACCTTCAAAAAGTCTGCAATATACTTTGCATTTATACCAAATCCTACCATTTCTCCATCAATCACTGCTGGCAAGGTCGTTTCACCTTGTCCTAAATCAGTCTCACCAGAACTAATTTCCAAACTACTCTCTTGTGCTTTGATAAGCGCGTAATTGTTCAAATCTCTCGTGAGAATAGAAATTTTTCTCAATGATTTGTCTAATTGTTGTTTTCACAATAATGCAGTCGCTACAGCTGTTGTTGGCATAATATTTTCATTTTCATAATCAGGAAACGATCCTTGAATCAATAAAGCAGTACATTGTATCTGTATGCCCTCTAGCGCAAACTGACACGAAACCATATTGTCTGAAAACACTATTTTCATTTGATCGACTTTTTTGCTTTCTGCATATTCTGCTACTTTTTTGATATCTTGCACGTGTACTTTTGGTATAATAATCGTATATGCACCTGAAACCTCCTGCATCTGCGCTATCTTGTACTCTGCAAGTCTGAATGAATCAGTCCCTACGAAAACAAGCTTCCGTCAATCAGCGTACTGTTTTGTTCTCATCATCACTCCCGTCAATACAGGAGAAAAGTTTTTTTCCATGACTGCGTATTCCACTTTTCATATACCTTTCGTAAATGAGTGAATATCAAGAGTAAGCTGACGATCTGATTGTACGGTAGGCACCGCTACGAACTCTGTAGCTGGGATACCTTTTATAGAAAATTCATCCTGAGCAGAAGTGATCGTAAGAATATCTTTCACTGGATCTATAGCGATGACGACCTGTTCGTCTTCAATCGTTCTGAGCAAGTCTCACAATGCCTTTGCATTTACGGTAATAGCTCACTCATCATCAGGAGAAGCGTCTAAGTTAATCTCTAGATATTTTTCCATATCTGTCGCTCTAAACAGCAATCACTCAAGTCATGCTTTTATATACACATTTTCAAGTACAGGCAGTGTCGCATGTTTTGAAACAAATCTCATCAAGAGATCAGTAATTTCTTGAAGTTGTACAGCTGGTAGAGTAACTTTCATGAGACGAGAGAAAACTAAAACATGTTGACTATATAATTTTTACTATAAGCAAGAAAACAAAAACTACCCTATGGGTAGTAATCTTTACAGAAAAAGCAAGCTGTGGTTATAGTAAATAGATTCTGAATTTAGAGTAAATAGTTGTTCAAAATCTATTTACTACGCAGAAAATTGACGCAATATTTACACTAATTTTATAGTCAATTTTTTATATACAGTTTTTTAGTCGTCAAGGGTAGCTTGATCATACCGTTCGATAACATGTGTTCTACATTTCTGCAAGATGAGTTTTACTTTCTCTATATCAGACAACTCCTGCTTACTCAATTCCAGTTTCACACTAAAGTATCACGCATACTCAAGCTGTTTAAACCTTTTCAACAACTGTGGTATTTTCAATGAACCATCTCCCAGGGGAAGATGCTTTCTTCCGTGATGATCTACATCACCGAGATAGACCGTCGATAAATAAGGAATGAAATTTGCCATCTTTTTCATAAACTGCTCTTCGAGTTCAGTTTCTTCGACATTCGCTATATCGAGCGCCAAGTACATCAGATGTTTCTTGATAATACTTGCTTTGTTACTATAGTGATATCTGGGAATAATTCACAGCATAGAGCTATCTTCTGGGTTGATGATAGAAAATTTGATTCCTTTGTTATGATGTTTGTACGCAGGAAGATGAACGGTAAGAAATCTATACGATCAAATATTGAAAAATCCTGGTGCATTGATCGTAATTACCTTTGCTTGTAATGCTCTAGCAAGATCCACTGCTTGATTCATCTCTTTCAGACTCGCTTTGTCTGAGATCTGCACTACTTCTACAGGCATATCATATTTTTTTACTAGCTCGTTTACATATGCTACTTGTCGAGCGTCAAAATTTTTTCGCATAGCTAAATCAATTCCATCGTATCATTGCTCTTTTGCCGTCTGAAAAATAAGATCCAACCCATATCCTCATAACGTATCCGTACTAAGCAAGCAGAGCGCTTTTCCTTTTTTTACTGGAGCAACCACACTCTTTTTTGGCGAAGAGGTTTTTCTTCCTCATGTTTTACGAGATGTAGTTTTTTTTGTAGTCGTTACCATACCCCTTGTAGGAGAAAAGTTAAAAGTCGTTTTTCAATCTCTTGTATAATACGAATCTAGAATAAAAAATGCAAATTTTATACAGTAGAGATAAGTCATCTCTTTATCAAAGTCATTGCCTTATTTTTACGAAGATTGGAGAAAAACTCATGACGTCGTGTATGCACATTCATATATCTGTGTAAAGGAGTCCATAACAGTTGGTATTCGCCATCTCGGATCTTGCGCTCCCTTATACCGTCGCTTGTGTCCATCTATCACCATAATCGCTCACAATGAAGACCAGTCTTGGAAAACACCAGCTGGCGTAGAAATCAACGTATGAATACTCCCTACTTTACATCACCAAAAAATCGTCGCCTTCTGTAACGACGTAAGTCAGCTATGTCGACGTACAACTCACGGCTGATCAAAGACCTTGGCAGGGAGTTGCTGGTGCATAGTCCAGATATCTGGAAAAACAAGGAGTTGTTGTGTTGTAGTAGGAGAAGTCGCAGAAAAGTATACTTTTCCTTCAGGAGAAAACTGAGCATTCCGTGTACGACTTATTGATGATAGTTTTTTCTGACGACGTTTGAGTAATGCTGGGAGATCAGATCACAATCGAAGAGGGACCGTATTGGTATAGGAAGTAAACCAATGTCCGACAAATCGATGCATACACTGGAGAGTTTTTCTAGAACACAATGAGGTGTACACTACTTCTGTCTTCACTGCAGTAGCCGCACCATGAACAAGTTCAGAAGCAGTAATATGTTCTCACAAAACTAGTACATACTCTTCATCAATAAGCATAAGGTCACCTGCAGATCAACTACATCACGTCACCCAGGCAACTTTCTCCTCTCAGAATCGTTTATTGAGGAAATAACAATACATCTCTCCTTAAATACTAAATCATACTCTCTCGTACACATCGTATATTTTCTTCTGAGCAATCGGTCCTACTTTTTCTGCTCCTTTTTTCAGGAGCTCTGCTACGAAAAGGTCATCAATACTCTCATAACGAGAGATAATCGGCTGAGTAAATGCTATAATCTTTTCACTCAATTCAGCTTTGAGGTCTTTGTACGATACACCACCAGCAAGATAGCGGGCACGTAATGCTTGTTCTTCATGTTCATCCAAGAAAAGCTTGAAAACAGCAAACACATTACATGTTTCTGGATCTTTCGGATCTTCTACAGGGATAGCGGCTGTCGGGATACGAGACACTTTTTTACGAATCATCTCTGGATCATCAAAGAGACCAATATAATTATTGTATGATTTTGACATTTTGCGGCCATCTATGCCTGGTACAGTCGCTACCGACTCTTGTATATACGCATCTGGCAAAGAAAAGGTCTCACCAAACATATGGTTAAATTTCTGAGCTATATCTCTTGCGTATTCTACATGTTGTTTTTGATCTTTTCCTACGGGGACGAGATCTGGATCATAGAGCAAAATATCTGCTGCCATCAAAACCGGATAGTTGAACGTTCAGACACTCAAATCATCTTCTTTTCCTAGATCAGCTGCTGCTTTATACGCATGCATGCGTTTCATAAATCACACATTTGTCACACAAGAAAACACCCACATCAGTTCTGCATGTGACGAGATATCAGACTGATTATAGATATGCACATGTTGCGGATCAAGTCCGCAAGCAAGATACGATTTTACTACCGTATAGGTATTTTTTCTAATAGCTGCAGCATCATGAAATTCGGTCAGTGCGTGTAAATTTGCTACAAACATGAATATCTCATACACTCACTGATTAGCAAAACGAATCATCGGTTCCATAGCACCGAAATAGTTTCCCAGATGCAACTGTTCTCCAGTTGGTTTTATTCACGTGAGTACTCTTTTTTTCATAGTGATATAGGCATAAAAAGAAGATTGATTTTTTTCGATATAGGAGCTTTTTTTAAAATTATCTATTCTACAGATAGATTTGTATATAGCCAAGAAGAAGGCATATGCAAGGTATACTATATACAGTGTGATTTTTTTTATAAAAAAAGACTATATCACATCTCTGACAACTGACAATGAGAAAAACAAGCAAATAAAACGATGGGGCTTGCTTCATAGAAGGATTTATGTATGTTTTCGTCGTTTTTTTACTTACTCTCTCCAGCATGAAAAAGATACTCTTTTCGTTGCTGCTTTTACTGACGATACTACCAGTATATGCACAGCAAGATCCAAATGTCTCTAATCTCTGAGATCTCCTTATCAGATTTTGTAACGATCCAGAAGTTGCGAAAGAGTGATGAGCAAAAGACCTACAAATGTCAGCCACTCCTGGAGAAGAAGAAGATATTTGTATCTACCTCGTCAATGGAGGTCCGACAGAAGTAGAAGTAGAACTCGGTTTCGTCGATGGAACGATCACCAATGATGCAGAACAAAAAAAAGCATGTCAGCCAGAATCTACTATAAGTCAGTTTTGACAGTATGTAGTTGCTTCGGAGACATGATTTGTTATTCCTGCGAAAACAACTGTCGAAACTCATGCAAAAGTAACCTTTCCTCAAGATACTGCTGGTATGGTGTACGGCTGTGCTACTTTGAAAATTGTAGGAGATCCTGATACAGAAGGTGCTATACAAGTAGTAAGTCGTAGAGCGAACTTTATAGACGTATCAGTCAAATGAGTACTTCGTTCTTCATTACTTGTAGTGAACCAAAAGATGCCAGTAGGATGGATTATCCACAACAAAGACCCTCGCTTCTACATCATTTCTAAACCAAATAGTTCTGAATACTTCTGAAAGGTTCTCCTTAGAAATGATGGAAATGTGGCTCAATACGTAAGCGTCCAACCATCTACAAAACGACGATGAAGAACTACCAGTCATGAAACTATCTCAAAAAAGATACTTCCTCAACAAGAAAGTGAGTTCATCATACCGCTCGTTGACAAACCTTGGTGGAATTGACCGCTGGAAATTACTGCTTCTATCGTCAGTAATCCTGTCTTGGAAGAATGAACCTATACAGGAGATAGTAATATAGATACGAATTCAAAGCAAGAAATCGTTGCTACAAAAGCACTTTTTATGCCACGAACACTACTCTTCTGAGCATTATGATTTCTACTTGTACTTTTGGTTCTTGCTGGAACAAAGAAAAAGAAGAAGAATAAAGAGAAATAAAAAAACGTCCTAATCATGACGAAAAAAGCATCACCCGCAGAGAGTGATGCTTTTTTGTGTAGGCAAATATTTTTTGACATATCTATTAATTATATATATAATAAATGGAATAGATCATTTATAAGTTACCTATGTATGAACTCAAAATGTATGCCACATATAGATATACTCAAAAAAAACTGCGTACGTATTTTATGCATTTTTTCGTGATTACTACTCTTTCTATGAATGTGATTGACTTCTTCACAACAACAAACGACAGTCCGTTTAGAAATTGTTTCTTCGTTTACCTGATCACTCACCTATACTGGCAGTTCTGCTATTTTTCTAGATAATATTTATCGGACTACCTGAACAACACAATACCTTGTTTTGCAAAGTTCGTCAAACGCTTCTTACCATCTTCATCAATGAGTAGTAAGCACAACATGAACATATACTACACCGTATGAAATTATACAAACAGTTAGTTTACTCTCCTGAGATGGACAAAAAAACGTCTACGTTACGTATACACCTCTCACTGGATTGACTGGAGATACACTTACTCCACCTCCTGTGATCTATTTCTTAGATACAACACCACCTCCACTGACAGACACCTATTCATGACCAAATGGCACACAACACGATATAGATCCTCTCTATTTCAGTCGATATGCAAGTATAGACACATGAGTATGATTAGAAATATACACTATACAAATCAGTAACAGTATACATTTTTCTACAGCAATAGAGTTTACCACAACTGGCACAGAATTGATTTTGTGATGATGAAGTGTGTCTCCAGGCAAACGATATCGACGCCGATGAGCACGTGATAAACTCGGTAACAGCAGCTATGGCTATCCTGTAGAGTTCACGATACCATCACCTTCAACGACATACTGAGGTGGTTGATGAATTTCATCTTTACCCAATCACCACTCTACTCCTCTATCTGACCAATGTCCTACAGGAGACACCTCATGAAACTATTTTGACGGCATTTGTAGTCCAGTAGTACAACAACCCATACTTATCAATGTACCACAACAGCACCAAGTCATAGATACTTTACCTCGACGAGAAAGAGCACTTGAAAAACTCAATAATCCACATCAAGCAGTCTATAAGTTTCCAAACTACGATGCACCAAAGTCACTCACTATATACGAATATCCCCTTACCTACGTCTACCAAGATATTTATGAGTCAGATGATTCTGCTACCGATCTCACTGCTTACTATCAAGCATCGTTTTGAAAGCCATCACCAAATCAATGAATACATGCTCACATTCCTACCTCTTCTTTCACCTCAAAATTTGATTGAATCTATACTTCTTGGTCTACAGATTATCTTACTTATCGGTTTGTTGCTACAGCAAATAGTTGTTCAGTATTGGGACAATTTTGTCCTATGGAAGCTGTTTGTCGAGATACGACAGCACGCTGCTATCAAGAAGAATTCCTCTGTAAATCAACTATAGCAGCTATAGCGTGGTGTTTACGAAAAAGTTAAAAATGATTTGCATTTTATAATATCTGTCAATATAATATATTGTCTTTATCTTTTAAAAAATAAAAACTATGAACAAAAAACTATGAGTACTCGGACTACTCGCTGCTGTAGCAGTAGTTTCATTCGGTGGAAGCACCCAAGCATCATGTCTCTGAACAGGAGCATCATGTTCTGAAAATGTTACTGTTCAAGTAGAAATCTTGCCTGGTGATATTTGTATCGGAACAACTGGTTCGTTTGATTTTGGACAGTACACCGTTTCCTCTACCAGCCAAACACAGTCTGGAACGTTTACCGATGATTTTTGGGTAGAAGATCTAAGAGGTGCTGATAGCGGATATTACACAACTGTTCAGCTTAGTGGTGATATGGTCGGTCCTGGAGCTGCTACTATCCCAGCTGCAAACGTTTCTATCAAAGTTCCATCAGCAACTCCTACCGTAATAGCTGGTTCTGCAAATCCTGGTGTAGTGATTCCAGGCACATTATTGAGTTTTACTCCTATCAACAGTGCAGTAACCTTCATTAAGAGAGATCCATGAACGAATAATGGTCTTATTGGTAGATATGGTTCTACACCTGACTTAGAAGTACTCATCCCTGCATTCCAATCAGTCGGTACCTATACCGCTACTTTGGTCTACACGATCTATGAAAACTAAAAAAACTAAGAAAAATAATACACTAGAAAAAAGCTCTTCCTCTTGGGAAGAGTTTTTTTCTATTTCAACTGGAAAAGCAAAAAAATCTTCTTACAAGTGGCTCAGTATCGTTTACTCTTATTCTCTTTATGGCAATAACAAAACCCAAAAAAACAGTGACAAAAAAGCTTCTTTGAACGAAAGAGATACAGTTTTTCGAACGCCTCATCAATACTCCCTCTCCTACCTGATTTGAACGAACAGGACAAAAAGTATGGCTTAACTACATCACTCCTTATGTGGATGAAACATTTGTAGATACCTATGGAAGTGCCGTAGCGACCATAAACCCAAAAGGTAACTATAAAGTTGTCCTCGAAGCACACTGCGATGAAATCAGCTGGTTTGTAAATTACATTACTGACGACTGATTGATCTATGTCATTCGCAATGGATGATCTGATCACCAAATAGCTCCCTCGAAAAGAGTCGTCATTCACGGTAAAAAATGACTTGTCACTGGACTGTTTGGGCGACCTGCAATTCATACACGTCGTGATGCATCGAAAGAAGAACCACCAAAAGTAGATAATATTTTCATCGATGTGGGATGTACCTCAAAACAAGAAGTACACGACTTGTGAGTTGTAGTCTGATCGGTCATTACCTATCCTGACGAATTTATTACCCTAAACAATCGTTACTTCGTGGGAAGAGCTATGGACAACAGAGCTGGTGGATTTATGATCGCACAGGTCGCAAGACTCCTGAAAGAACAAGCAAAGAGACTAGATATTTGTCTCCATATCGTCAATAGCGTCCAAGAAGAAATAGGTCTCAGATGAGCTGAAATGATAGCGTATAGACTACAACCTGATCTTGCTATCATTACTGACGTCTGCCATGACACTTCCACACCGATGATCGACAAAAAAACGCAAGGCGACACGAGATGCGGTCTATGACCAGTCCTGAGCGTCTGACCGTCTGTACAAAATAAGTTACGCGACTTCGTCGAAGAAGTAGCTACCAAGAAAAAAATTCCGTTCCAGCGTCTTGCTTCATCTAGACGAACAGGTACTGATACCGACGCATTTGCCTATACGAAAGAAGGAATAGCTTCTGTATTAATTTCTCTCCCACTCAGATACATGCACACAACCGTCGAGATGGTTCACCAAGAAGATATAGAGAATACGATCAAACTCATGTTCGAGACCGTATGTGCAGTAAAAAAAGGAGTTAAGGTGAACTATTTATAGTTTTTTGGCTAATACAATATCCACTGTACTCCTCGACGATACATGAGTGTTGTTATTTTTTTGGTGTCGTGTGGTATTACTGAAAATTCCTCATCAGAATTGTATTGTTTCTGGGTAATACTGATTATGTAATTCCGTGTTGTATCAAAGTCAGTTTAATGTTCTGAGCAAATTCTTAGTTGTTTGTATGCGTTTCAAATGAAAAATACTGTGCTCTCATCTGTGTACTCAATTAACTATAAGCATCCTACCACCAGCTTTTTGATACGAACTAATAACCGAGAGGAACTCACTAGTATGTACATAGTTTAGTATATCAGAACAAATCATCAGTGAAGGATCGGATCCATCAAGTAGAGCAAACAATTTTTGTTCAAAAAAAGATCTATTAAAACTAGGTCTCTTTTGCAAACAAGTCAAATCTGTAACTATATCGATATTTTCTCATGCAACATGATCGACGGCAACAATTTTTTTACCTCATCATAAAGTCTTTCCCAAAGGAAGCATTCCACTTCACCAATCTATAATCGTTGATCAAATTATTGCTTCACGATCAAATTGTTCTAATAACGGAATAGTTATCTGTTCTCTTAGATCATCACTATACGATCAAAAACCACTCTCTAGTAGTTCACTTCTTTTCTCCTGTCAGTATGGAGGTCTTTTTGTTCATAAAGCAATACAGTCATGTGGAGCTAATGGAATTTGTAATTTTGATTTTATATGAGCACGTTTAGCTCTCACATTTTTCTTTCTTTTGGTAATAAGTAAGTTGTCAATAAGCTCTCATACTTGTATCATTGTAAAAATATCGAAACAACTTGCTCTCCGTCTTTCTACTAATGGATGTGTTTTTAATCCATAACGATCAAGTATCTTTTCTACCTTAGTTCCTTCAGGAAAGGTTGTGTTAAACATATCTACCTATTCTATACTAACTAAATCTACTTAATTTCAGTTCCGTAATGTGTGGTAAGATAGAATTTTCTTGCGGATTCATCGACCGCAATGCCAAGTCAGACTATTCAAAACAGTGGATGGATAAGCGTTCTCCAGTG
>CAYLWY010000016.1:0-2569 GCA_964387665.1 uncultured Candidatus Peribacteria bacterium | reverse complement strand
CTATATCAATAAATCAATTTGCAAGCTGGTATCTATCGTCTGTCGTCAGCTGAGTAGTGCTATTTTGTACTGCTCATGCACTCGCTACGCTTTCTCACGCATCAGCATCGTCTCACTCCTCTTCATCAACATGAGCTACTGCCTGCGTCGTATGAGAAAGTGGAATAGACGACGCCCGTCCTGTTTTTTCAGGTCTGAGTTCTTCTCGCCATACAATAATCTGATCAAGTGCTTCGATAACTACTGGTGTAGTAGTATTTTTCTTTGCTTGCTGAAGTTTAAATAAAAACTGATTGTGATCCCCTTGTCATGTATAACGTGCATGTATAGTAGCAAGACGTTGTTTCATCCACTCATCATCACTTACGGTCTGTGCATGAGTTTGTTGCAGGAAAAATGCAGTACTTCATAGAAGTATAGATACGCACAGAAAAAGAAATCTGTTTTGTCACGGTTTCATAGTACCTATAAGTATATTGACCTTATGAAAAAATACAATAGCTGTACATTATCCTTTCTCACAGCTATGTAGACGTTTTAGTCACTCCATATACGTTACTATTTTTTGCTTTGTTCTTCTTTGATTCGTTAACGTATCCAAAAATCAAAGATGCAATATGATCGTTCCAGATTCTTTGTACTCTATATCGAGCTTATATTTGTATCAAATGTATGATTTGTAATAACCAACTGTTGTAGGCGTATTTGTTGGAAGAAGGTCTTTAAGAAATTGCTTAAATTGAGCAATCATTTCATCGTATCCGATCGTTCGCTTACTCCCATCAAAGGGAATATCGAGCAATCCTTTGATGACTGCTGTTTTTCTTAAGTCTATTTTTGTAATAGTATTTTCTCGTACCAGTTTATTTGGTATCTGGAAAAACTCTCCCGTGTGTTCGCCACTATCGTTTTTTCCAGATAATCACACATACAACGGCTTTATACTTATTATTTCTCCTTGTCGTTTATCTCCTATCCTGATCGTGTGTCACACCCTAAACTCAGACATAAGATACAAATAGTATGTAAGCGAAACAATAAACGAACTGAACGTCACAATAATCGCTCACACTCCTATCGCCAATCAGGTCAGAAATCCAGAGTTTATCGTATAAAACATCGTACTCAGCAAGACAAACCATCACAACACAAGAAGAAAATCTATCTTCTGTGCTTTTTGGTAATATTCTACATACTGATCACTCGTTTCAGACGTTGCTTCACGTGAAAACTTTCCCAATATCTGACTTTTTAAAGATTTTTTGTATCGTCTTACTATGAAATGAACAAGTATTCACGCCAATATGATAAGTGTATATTCACTATATATTCGATTTTGCATAATAGTTTTTATTAGAATTATAAAAGATAGTGACCTAGTACCCTTTCTTCATACGTAAAGCAATTTCTACCATATCAGTCAGTGCAGTGGCAAAACATTCCACACTCACCCACTCATCTACTCCATGAGCATTTTTGCCGTGTGCTCCTATACCCGTGAGCATAGGTATACCATGACGAGCAAACAAATACGTCTCGTTTGCTGGGCCGACTCACTTGAACGGTATCTCACTGAGACCGCGACTTTCTTTCAAGTACGCAACAGTACTTTCTACAAACGGTAAGGTGATATCAATTACTGTAGGTTCTATATCAGACAAATAGGTGCAGGCAAATTTCTTTTTCTGTGTCGTGTGTTTCTCTATCACTCATTTGAGAAATGTCTTTATATCACCGTGACTACATCATGGCACTGTTCTAATATCAAGCGTCACTTCTGCATATCACGGCACGATAGATGACTGCTGACCACCTGAGAAGTGAATAGGAGTAAAACTCGTCTGGTAGGAAGGAAAATACTCATGCGTAATCTCAGCAAATGGTCGCTGTTGTTGAAGGGAGTAAACTAGTTCGATCAGCGCACTAATAGCGTTTTCACCTTTGTGCTTCGTAGACCGATCGCTACTTCCTGTATGAATCTCCTCTCACGTACAAGAAATGACTACTCTCATCAATCCTCTATGCCCTACATTTAGATAAGTCCCCGTATTCGTCCCTCAAAACGTATACAGGATTCACTGTGCTTGAAATCCATCTTTTAAAACACTTTTTACTCCAAATGAAGAGTTTGCACCATTTTCCTCATCGACACAGATCAGTCCTTTTGCTGCTTCTGGATATCACAACTCATGCAAAATTTTCATCGCATAGAGTGTCAATGCAATACCTGCTTTACAATCTACCGTTCCTCTCCCATACAACTTTCCATCAACAATTTCTCCACCAAACGGATCTTGTGTCCATTTTTTTCTATGAATAATTCATACCGTATCTGCATGAGCGACAAATCATATTCAAGTAGGTTTTTTCCGGTGTTTCCCCAAAACGAGATTTGGTCTATCAGACGCGTATTCCAATTTTTGCGTATAGATATCTAACTCAAACGCCTTTTGCATCACATACCTGATGAGAGCTCATTCGGTATTCTCTTTGTTTACTGAAGGTATACGGACCAGTTCTTGCGTCAGAGCGATACAATCATCAAGATATTTGTTTACTAGTTCTTCTA
>CAYLWY010000015.1:18168-22347 GCA_964387665.1 uncultured Candidatus Peribacteria bacterium | reverse complement strand
GAGATGGTTGTGATGCAGACTGTAAGCGAGAACCAGTACTAGAGTCTCCTTTGCAACAGTGTACGGTGTGAAGTTATCCTCAGGTAGAAATAGGTGAGTACCTACCTGCTTGGTGGCTATGAACACGAAGTGATGCAGTAGGTAATCCAAATGAGACGTGTACGACTGCTACGAGAAATGTGATTATTCGCCAAAGTATTATGTGACAAGTAGAGGTGAAACGTGGAAATCCTGCGTGATGAACCCAAGTGGTTGCGGTGGAACAAGTGCCTATTGCAGTGCAAGCGACGGCGTGAATTTGACTTATTTCTGGTGCACTTGCAGATTTTGCACCTGGAGTGAGTATAACAGAAACAGTAGGTACTCATCTGTTTACCCCAACGAAAGTGCAATCATGGGTCAACTATCAAAACAATCCTTCATATGGACAGTATCAGCTATCAGTAACAGGAATACAAATGAATTACTGTGCATTGAGAAGAACAGAAAGTGTTGGTACCGTGAGTGGAACTATTAGTCAATTAAGTAATTTTGAAGCATGCGACAATAATGTAGATGACAATGGTGACTGATTGATCGATTGTGCAGACACGGTGAGATGTAATCCATCTGCTCACCCAAATTGCAACACTAACCAATGATCATGAGGATCATGTACTACAAATGCTGACTGTAATGATAATCTGGTATGTAATGGTACTGCAGAAACTTGTGTCAGTGGGACTTGTGTACCATCGCCCGCACCGATACCTTGGGACCAATGTCACGATATTCATCCAGCTCTACAGTGTGATGATGCTGATCCGATGGTAGCAAACTGTAGAGAAGCGCAAAGGCAAGCAATAGGATTGATTGTAAGCTGTTACGAAAAACTTATTTCATATAACCATGACCAATCCATAAACTGATGACCACAGTGTGCTTCATTGAGTTTCACACAAGGTGACCCATGTACTATGGTTTGATGTGATATGCCTCCAGTTGCACCACCAGGAAATTACGTATGACCAGTCTATACGGCTATGAATGCACCAGCACGACCTACAAGCTTACCAAATAATTACCAATCTCTATTTGGTGCCCAATTTAGAAACGAGGGTGTCTTTCTGCATCGTCCTATACTGGAAAATATGCTAAGTAGTCAATTGACGACTAAATTCCCTCAGTTAAGTGGTATTACTTTGAATCCGATTCATGGGCAGTGGTTTGATTATTGGTTGAGTGGTGGACAATCTGATCCAGCTCCATTTCCACAGTATATTCCACCTGGATGATGAGGAGGATCTCAGGGAGAAACTTCATGCGTTGATGGTATAGACAACGAACCTGACTGATTTGTAGATTGTGCTGATGGTGAGTGTGCAGGAGACGCTTCTTGTCTTCCATGAGTACCTGGTCCTGGAGTAAATGAGCATTGTTTTGACGAAGATGCTGCAGGTAATCCAGTAGATAATGACGGAGATGGCTTGGCAAATGTTAATGATCCAGATTGTTATCAGTTTTATGGAGAGTGATATCAAGCACCTGCGCAAGTAGGAAATAGAACCTCTGCACCAGTTACTTATACCTCGAGTAGTGGAGCTTTGTGTGAAGCAGGATTCTCAGTTTCTAAGGGATACTTTGTTCAGCAGTGATTCGCGTTTTCTGAACAAGCAAATACTGGTCTAGATACTGCTACTTTTACGAGTATCTGAGGTATCTCGCTTGTGGCAGAGTGAACAGCTATAGATGATTCATTGAATCAGATAGCTACCTATCAATGAGCGTGAAAACAGTATCTATTCGATGATTTTATCGAAACACGAACTTCTAAAGCCGTTAATCCAATTAGCTTTTCGATTACTGATATTTCTGTTACGCCACAGGTCACGAGACAGTACCGTTTCTTGAAGGTGCCAAATGCACAGATTTATTTCTATGATGGTCCTGCAAATGCAGAAGTACTTCTTGATGATGATGTCAAAGAGCGATTATTACCGTTGGGTGGTATTGCTCCTGCACAGGTTGCTGAAACAGCGGTAACTATCGTTCTTCCGGAAGTAGGACAGAAACTCGTAGTGAATGGATCAGTACACGGAAATAATCTGTTTATAGCGAAGGGTGATATCAAGTTTGCATCAAGTCTCGCGGAATGATGTGACGGCTCGGATGTAGTAGAGTGACTGTTTGTAGCAGGAAGTGGTTTCATAACTGATACGATAGGAAACAAGAGTATAGATCAGCAAAAACGATGTAAGTGAGGAAATTTACAGATCAAGGGAACGCTCCTATGACTAAACGCTGGATCACAACTTGCTCCACTTCGTAGATCAGTGCTGAACGCATGGTCGAGTGGTAATCTTCTCTTTGATGATTCGAAAGTCTACCAGGCAAGAGAGTTATTCGAGACGTGTTATTTGCCAGCGTTGTTGCTTAAGAAAGCGTTTGCTGTAGCATGAACTCCGTTTGTAGACTATACATGACCATTAGCTGGTTGTAATGCAGAGACATTGTGGTCAGCAACTAGAGAATCAGTCAAAACGTATGTAAAGGGTAAAAGAGATATATTTTTCAATAATTTCTCTGCGAAGATACTACAACCAGCGTTGAGTTGTCTATGAGCTGACTGTTCACCACAGGTTATTGATTTTGTTCTTGGTATAATGGATAATGGAGTGAATGATGATATTCCGCTAACATTGACTGTAGCTTGATCTAGTCCTATTAACCTACAACAAGACACTCAAATAGAGTGAACGTTACTCTACAAAATGCAACAACAAAACAAACGCTTCCCAGCACGATGGTTTCAGTGATGAAGATATAGTACAACAAATAAAGTGGTAACAATAAATTTAAACAATTCTGTTGATATGAGAGAAATGACTGAAGACTTGAGTAAACTCTTTGCTGGAGTAAAGAATCACTTTATAGAATTTGATGATTTGTATGTAGTAAATACCGTACCAACTACTTGGAATTTACCAATTAATCAATCAAACACAAATATCTATAATGGGGTCGGATTAACACTTCTCGGTAAATTGGCACAGATATTTTCTAGTTGGAGTGCATATACTACGAATGCATGAAATTTTCCATCTATAAACCCAACACCAACAACGTGTCAGTATTGTCAGCAATCTTGATGAAGTTGTATAAATACTACTAGTCTTTATACAAAAATAGCTTGTTCTGCGGATTTCAAGTTTTTAAGAAGTAATCAGCAACAAGCAAATGCAGAATCTGTTCAGAGAAAATCGGAAATCACTCAATGATCATCGGTAGTCATTCTTTCCAACCCTACGATCTGGACAGATTTGCCGCCTGGTGCCAAAGATTTCTTAAATTCACTAAGTATCGTGCCGAAATAAAATACTTTATTTAACGAAAAAACTCCTCTAAGTAATCAGAGGAGTTTTTCGGATATAAAAAAACCCCGTCTTGTTAGACGGGGCAAAGTCCAGAAGAAAACTGGGCTTTATCACATTTTGACAAATTTAGAGACTGTTATTCCCTTGCTTGTCAGTATTTTCAATGCGTATGTCCCTGGAATAAGTCCAGAGACGTCAATGGTCTCAGTCGTCGCTGGTGTTATATTTAACACCAACTTCCCACTTATTTCAAAAATAAAAATTGTTTCTATTTTGATACTTGTGGGCATCTCAATGATTAACCAGTCGTGAACTGGGTTAGGATACAGCTTCGCCACTGTGGTTGTCGCATCAAACGTGTCTGTGAGGACGATGTTGACGCTGTCCATATCCGTACAACCGTTCATGTCTGTCGCAGTAACATGATACATGCCAGTCTGAGTGACCAGCATTGTATCTGCTGTACTACCATCTGACCATTCGAACGAGTAAGGATTTGTACCTCCTTGTGCCGAAGCACGCAGAAGGCATTTTCCTTCACCATACTCATGGTCTATGGAAGCGTTAACGGTGGAACCGGAGTTGATGGTTACGCTGGCGACATCGGAACATCCATTGGCATCGGAAACGGTTACAGAGTAAGAACCGGCACACAAGTTGGTAGCGGTAGCGGTATTTTGGCCGTTGGACCAAAGGTAGCTGGTGCCCCCACTGGCAGTTGCAGATCCGTTACAATCACCGGCGCAGCTTTCATGGTTGTTGACCACGGCAGAAGCGTTAACGGTGGAACCGGAGTTGATGGTTACGCTGGCGACATCGGAACATC
>CAYLWY010000015.1:4940-18068 GCA_964387665.1 uncultured Candidatus Peribacteria bacterium | reverse complement strand
GAAGCGTTAACGGTGGAACCGGAGTTGATGGTTACGCTGGCGACATCGGAACATCCATTGGCATCGGAAACGGTTACAGAGTAAGAACCGGCACACAAGTTGGTAGCGGTAGCGGTATTTTGGCCGTTGGACCAAAGGTAGCTGGTGCCCCCACTGGCAGTTGCAGATCCGTTACAATCACCGGCGCAGCTTTCATGGTTGTTGACCACGGCAGAAGCGTTAACGGTTCCAATTGTAAAATCCTGGTTGGCATCACAGCCGAACCAATCTATTACAAGTACATTCCAGTTGCTTGGGATGCAGTTATTTTGCATAGAAATACCTGATGTATTTCCGAAGTCAAATAACTGATTGCCGTTTGGATCTGTCCAGACAAAGTCAAACGGTGACTCTCCAGTTGCCGTTGCAGTTGCGGTGTTGCAGTTTGTTACCGTTACAGAAAGACTGCACTGAGCCCATATTGGAGGACTCGATCCAGCTAAAAATATAAAGAAGACTATCTTCTTTAATATTTTTAGACTTTTTTGAGTTGTTGAAACGAAATTCATTGATTTATTATTTTTTTTTGCCGAGCTCGAACCTGCCCGGCGAGGCTTCTTGAAAATGAAAAAAAGAGCGTCGTTGTTTTGGGAAGAGGAGGACCTGGTCCTGCTCCTCCAACGCCTGTCCCCCCGTAACGACATGACCGGGAGGAGACGTGTTTGATTTTTTTTGCCATGTCGACTTAATTTATTTTTTGTTTAAGATTTTTTTACATTGAGAAAACGCATCATACATCATGTATGATTTTGTCTCAGATCTGTTAATGATCTGCCGCTTTCCTAACAAGGAAAGTGGTCTCAATCGTATCTATAATCCAATTCTTCAGTAAGTCAATAAAATAGCTACTGTTTGCTGATATATCTTAGTATGCAAAAGGGTTGCACATCATCTTGCATTACCCACGAACAATGTCTTGATTTTTCTATCGATAATTTGTGATTGACAAGTTTTTTTTCGATGAGATTTTTTTTGCTGAAATGCTAGTTGTTTCTCATTTTTTCATTTCGTAACTTCATTTTTCTCTATGTAAAGCATAATCATAAATAGTTGACAAATCGTCATTTTTTGCTTTTTTTCTATGAAATGTCTATAGTTTTGGTGATACTAATTTTTTAGATATTTTTCGATGATGAAAAAGCTAAAAAAAGCTCTAGGAGCACTATTGTTAGCTATATATATACTATGATGAGGTGCGTTTGCACAATCTGAACCACCTACCTGTGAAGATGTGTGTAGTGATCCTGCGTTAAATGTATCGTATGAGGAGTGTATTGCACTCGTGACGCTGTATGTAACCAATGGTGGATCCTCACGAACGCATCAAGAAAATCGAACGACATCCCCAGACGTTTCTACTTGGTGGTGAGTAGTGCTGAGTACGTGAGTACAGTTGCCTAGACAGGTGAGAGAACTGGTGCTTCCTGCAAATAATCTCACTGGTGATCTTACTTCTGCCTTAGCAGGACTTACTTTCTTGGAACGTCTTGACGTGCAAGGCAATGAACTTACTTCACTTCCAGCTTCTTTGGCAATATTTTCCCAGCTTGAAGAACTCATCATTGCACATAATAAAATAAGCAGTTTACCAGATATCTTTCAGACTCGATGAGCACTTGATCTTCTTCGTGCAGAAGGGAATCAACTTACCGTACTTCCGGCTTCTGTAGGAAATCTCTATGAGCTAGACCTGCTGGATGTCAGTGACAACGCATTGACGAGCTTGCCTCTCTCGATCTGATCGTTGGATGACTTGGATATCTTGAAAGTTGCTCGCAATCAGCTCACCGTCTTACCAAACCCTATTAGTGATCTGGATCAGCTCTCACTTCTCGATGCTCAGGGAAATATGCTTACGGTCTGGCCTGAACAGATAGAACAGCTGACGACCCTAGAATCGTTACAATTGCAAAATAATACATTCACGACCGTCCCAGGTGCTGTTTTTTCATTGCCTTCATTACATCATCTCAACTTGAGAAATAACCTCGTTACTGAATTGCCTACTTGACGAGCCGGATCTGACGCAGTGCAGATAGTAGATTTGTGATCAAATCGTCTGATAACGCTACCAGATGATCGATCTACCTTAGACTGATTGACCCAGTTGTATCTTCACGAAAATAAACTTACTAGCTTTCCAGACTCTATATTTGCTCTCTGAAATCTTCAATTGCTCTGACTTGCTTTCAACAGCTTAGCATGAACTTTACCGAATGCTTTTGGACAGCTTACTTCGTTGTCTTACCTTGACGTTTCACACAATCTATTGGATCATACACAACAGGGTGAAGCTACTCTTCCTGAATCACTTGAAGAGCGAGCATCTCGTCCATGATTTATTTTTCAAGGATGAGGTCAAGGATCTGTGGGAAATACGTGGTTGTCGGTGGTAGACACCCAACCATTGCCACCACTCACGACAACGACGATTACGCGTACGGTACAGATTGCTCCTGTGTTTCGTGCAGGATTGGACAATATGCACCAACCGACCGTGATCGTAGGGGGAACAGATCCTGTATGTAACCAGTTACAAGTATCACTCACCTTACAAGAAAACTGAGATGCATATACTTTACAGATAGATCCGCAACAAGCTGGTGTCTACGAATGATGTACTCTGCAGTTGGTAGATCAGTGGTGAGAGCTCATTCCGTCACAACCGTTGCCACCACTCATCGTGACTACAGAAGAGCAAGTTGATTTTTGTAGTGACCCAGCGGTAACGGTCGAGGAGTCTACTTGTCTTGCGTTGTTACAACTCTTCATTGCGACTGATGGAGAGCATTGGTCACGTAAAGATTGATGGTTTGTGCATCCACGTGTAGAAGAACGATATGGAGTTCAGACAAGTGCCTGATCGCCAAAAAGAACCATTACCTGACTCTATCTGCATAGCAATGACCGAACAGCTGGAAAATCTCCCGTGACTGGGCAGTGAAATGGCTTGCAAGGCAGACTGCCAGATGTTTTTGCTGCACTGCCAGATCTTGTCAATCTCTCCCTAGGACACAACAATCTTACCTGACCACTGCCAGCATCGCTAGCGTTATTGAGTCAGCTTTCCTTTTTGTATCTTCAAAACAACGATTTTACCTGACCGATTGACACGATAGTGAGTCAGCTGAGTAACTTACGCAGAATAAGTGTCCAAAATAATAAACTTTCGTGAGTACTATCAGGAGCGTTTGCTTCACTTACCTTACTCGAGGCAGTAGATGTTCGTGATAATAGCTTTTCTGGTCCATTGCCTTCGTTTTCTGCTCAAGCGCCTATCTGGTATCTGCACGCGGCAAACAACCAGTTTGCTTGACCACTTTCTGCATCACGAGCTACCTATACGACATGGCAACATCTCTATCTACAAGGAAATAATTTAGAAGGACGCATTCCCGAAAACTGGTCATCATGGTCAGGACTACAGTATATAGATCTGAGTGCAAATGCTCTGATTCGTGATGTAGATAAGTCGGCATTGTTGCCTTCGGAATTAGTGAACCGATGGCAAGGACGTACACAAAAAAATCGTGCAAACCAGAAGGATATCATCGCACCAGTGATTACCGTACAGGGAGCATGGGTCGTGAGCGGCACTACCTATCAGATAGCTGTCTGAGTGCAGGAAAACAACTATGCGGTGGATGCGTGAGGAGCTGGTATGGGAGTATTTATATGATGAGCGACAGGGTGTGCTGGGTTGGTAGCGACGGATATTCGCGTTGCTACTGGGGAGGCACGAGTGACCGTTACGCCAGAGCGTGCAGGAATCTATGAGGATTGTACACTCACTGTACTAGATCATGGAAAAAATTATTCAAATAGCGTCATACTTCCGCTTCTGGGATACGACCTCGGAGAGCAGTCACTTTGTCTCCATCCCGATCTTTCTATCCTGATGGAAGAGTGTAGAGCATTATGGGAGTTCTATACCGCAACAAGCGGAGAGCAACGAACCAATAAGAACAACTGGTGGCAGACACCTCAGGTAGATGATTGGTTTGGGGTACAGACAGTACTCGTAGATGGACAAGAATACGTTGCATCACTGCTTTTTCATAGAAATGAACTTACCTCACCAAACGATCCTACGGTCGCACAAGCACAAGGTAATAATCTTCAAGGCACACTGCCTAATTCACTACGCAATCTTCCTTATCTGTCTCAGGTGAGACTAGATCGAAATAAACTTACTTGATCTCCTCGTGATGCCTTGGTAGGCATGAGCAATATAGAGGTAATGACCTTGTCAAACAACATGTTCTCTGATGGTTTACCTGTGCACTGGGGATGATTTACCAAATTGCGTACCCTTGATCTCAGTAATAATCAGTTCAGTGGATCTTTACCGACAACGCGAAAGTCACTTTATCAGTTGGAAACACTTGATTTGTGACGTAATATGTTGTGATGAACGATAGAGGTTGCTTCAGGTGATTGGTGATCGCTAGAAACAGTAGATCTTTCATTCAATCAATTTTCTGGAGCGTTAGATGCTGAACGATCTACACAACAACAGTTGCACACTTTGTTGCTGAACAATAATCATTTTACGGGCTGATTGCCTGCAGCCTGGTCTTCATTGAGTTGATTGGTTGTTCTCGATGTGAGTGAAAATACCTTGACGTGACCATTGCCTGTAGCGTATAAGTCGCTTGTTGGGTTGCGTGAGTTTTTCGCATCAGGAAATACGTTGTATGGCGATATAAATACAGTGTTTCCCGTTTGGACCTCACTACAAAAAATCGATATCACCGCAAACAAATTTACCTGAAAAATAGGAAATCAACGAGCCGCACGTACGTGAATAACTACTTTCTTCGTAGCGTACAACCATCTCGACCGTACTATGAGTCATGAGGCAATCATAGGTTCTGGTCTTACTACTTGGTACGAATCGAGAACGAATAAAACTATACAAGAGCAAAGAGACAGTTCAGCACCGAAACTCACTTCTTCTACAATGATCAAGAGTCCTGTGTACAACGCACAACAATTAGTACTCAATCGAGAAGAAAATAGCTATGCGGTAAATCAGCAATGATCGTGAATGCAGCTTGCTTTGGCATGAGGGGCATTGTGTGCATCTGTACGTATAGATGCCTGAGTAGTAAACCAGCAAACAGGTACGCTTACCCTTCTTTTACAGCCACAGCAATCTGGTGTGTATACGTGTTGGCTTACGCTGACCGATCATGCTGGTAATGAATGACGTCTTCAGGTAACCCCGTTTTTGTATGATGCAAGTTGTGGTGATGGGCAAATTACGTCACCAGAACAATGTGACGAAGGTCGTTTTTGCGAAGGATGAGAAAATACTGAATGTACGCAGGACGATTCACTGTGTCCGTTTTCGTGTGTAACTCAGATGGTAGATAACTGCACACCGGCGTGTAAACAATCCGTATGTGGTGATAGATACGTAGATGAAAATGGATGAGATAATATCGCTGGTACGCAAGACGATGAACTGTGTGATGTGTGATCGTTTTGTACTGATGGACGTGATTGTACTGCAAATCCGTCGATCTGTCCGTGATGAGCTGCCTGATGTCAGACGCGTTTCACTGCTTCTTGTAGTCCTGTGTGTGCACCATCTAGCTGTGGTGATGGAGTGGTAGATGAAGCATGAATAAATGATCTTCTTGATGATGAGGATGATGAGGATTGTGATGATGGAAATACGATCAGTGGTGATGGATGTAGTAGTAGTTGTAAGGTAGAATATTGTGGTGACGGGTTTGTTGATGCAAACGGAAAAGATCAACAAATGGGTACGGCAGATGATGAAGCATGTGATTTCTGACCAGGAAATGGGCTGCGTGCAGGCCAGTGTGATCAATTTTGTAAGGTAAATGAGCAAACCTGTCAACGGTGTTTTGAGACCTGTCAGTGAGGAACAGGGCACCATAGTATTTATTTGCTTATAGATGTCTCTGGCAGTATGGAAGGAAATAAAATGCAAAAAGCAAAACAAGGAGCGATTGAATTTGTGAGCAATATTTTATCTGGTGCATCAGTGAATAGCGGGTTTGTCTCGAAAGTAGGATTGATCAAATTTAGTAGTAATGGAACAGTAGTGGCAACACCATCTACCAACTATCAACAGCTTATTACTTCTATTCAATCACTGCAGCCATGATGATCGACAAACTTTGGCGATCCGCTCAACGATGCAAGGACGTACTTTGTCAATAACGATGCATGATTTGAAAAACATGTAGTACTCCTTTCTGATGGTTTACCTACTGTGGGGACGCAAGGCATGTCTGCTGAGGAGTATTCACTAGATAAAGCAGCTGCGCTCAAAGCGCTGTGAGTCAATATATATACGATAGCAGTAGAACAAACCGAAGAAGGAATTGAGTTTATGCGTCAAGTTTCTTCTTCATCGTACGTTAACCTCTCCTCATGAAAGTCTGCAACGCAAAGTAGTACTCAAGCGTCTCGTTCGGCATGAAGAGCCGTCGATGCAGATAAGTGAAATTATGCACAGACAACAAGTGATGCGAAAGCATGGTGGCAGGTAGATCTATGAAGTCAGTATATGGTGCGTGAAATCAAGGTATGGAATCGTACGAACTTAACAAACGATACCAGTAACTTCTATGTACTTTCTTCAGCATTACCCTTTACTTCTACCAACCTGACCACGACCCTTGCCCAGAGCGGGGTAACAGCACAATACGTGACAGGTACAGCACAAAGACCTACAACACTCCTGTTTGATAAGACAGCTCGTTATGTGAGAGTCCAATTAGCATGAACTGATAGGTTAAGTTTGGCAGAGGTGGAAATATTTGGTTGTACAGGAGAAGGAAACTGTGATCGAGTATTTAGTTTTGAAGATTATACCTCAGAAGCAATTAGTACCTTGTATGGACATATTTTCTGATCGATTCACTGTGGTTGTTGACCATATCAGGTCTGTGGAATCTGTGGTGATGGAAATATAGATCCTATCTATGGAGAAGTTTGCGATGAGTGAAGCACCTGTGACGATGGGACTGATTGTTCTGCAGATCCATCGGTGTGTCCTACAGAATGTAGACCAAGAACCTCTCAGACATGTACACAACTATGCCAACTTCCTTCGTGTGGAGATGGGGTAGTACAGACTTGACTAGGAGAGGAGTGTGATGACGGAAACGACAAGAATGGAGACGGATGTACCACTGCATGCAAAACAGAGTCTTGTGGAGATGGTATAGTAGATATGAATTGACCAGATCAGATCTGATGAACCCCTGATGATGAACAATGTGACGATGGAAATACTGAAAATGGAGACGGATGTACTACTGCATGCAAAACAGAGTTTTGTGGAGATGGCATAGTATTGTGAACCGAACTATGTGATACGTGACGTAGTTGTGATGATGGGACAGATTGCACAACAAATCCTTGGATATGTCCTGGGCAGTGTCAGACACGTTTTACTGCTTGATGTGCACCAGATTGTAGTTATTGATATTGTGGAGATCTCACCGTCGATGGAGATGGGGCGAACAATATTGCTGATGATAGTGATGACGAACAGTGTGATCCAGGAAAGTTCTGTCCAAACGGTATCCCTTGTAGTCACGATGAGTCGCTGTGTCCTGGAGCATGTGAAGTGACCTTTACGCCAACCTGTACCCAATACTGTAAGACAACGTACTGTGGTGATGGATTTGTAGACCTCGATGGAGTTGATGAATTGCTAGAAACAACATATGACAACGAACAGTGCGATGATGGTAATTGAATAAATGGAGATGGATGTTCTGCTACCTGTGTTTTGGAATCAGATATGTGTGGAGGTAGTGATTGTGAGCAAACGTGTGGAGATGGCACCAAGCAATTTTTTGAACCATGCGATCCAACCGATTTGACCGATGAGAGTTCAGCTTCTTGTACTGATCTTTGTACTCTTTCTGTATGTGGAGATGGTATGCTGTTTGGTGATGAACAGTGTGACGAAGGAAAGTGGTGTAATGATCTACTAACTTCTTGTACAGCAGATCCTATGGTATGTCCTACATGACCATCAGAATGTAAGCCGAGATACAAAAACGGGTGTACTACTACTTGTCAGAGATGATGTGGAGATGGAACAATACAGCCAGATGGCGTGGACGGTATATGAGGAACAGCAGATGATGAACAGTGTGACGATGGAAATACAAGACAGTCTGATAGTTGTACCACCAGTTGTAAACTTCCTGTTTGCGGGGATGGTATCATAACCTACTACGCTCAGCTTCCTACAGCCACAGGCACAAGCTTGTATTACGAAACGTGTGATGATGGTAACACGGAGGATGGTGATGATTGTCCAGCTACGTGTGTCTGATCTGGTGTGGCGATGACCGGTATGTGTACCACCTCTCTACAGCCAACCTCGTTTTACAATATGTCCATGATATCGTTTGATGATATTACCCAGTTTTGTGAAGCTGGTATACCAGATGGATCACCTGTATACAATCAGCCATTACAACAACGAGAACGAATATGTCACGGTATTTTATGATGAGTTGATGCATCATGCACCCTGTCTTCATGGTCATGTGGTGATGGCGTAGTAGATGTATGGGAAGATAAGAATACGGGATATACTGTAGAAGAGGCATGTGATGATGGTAACAACGAAAATGGAGATGGATGCTCATCACTGTGCCAGTTTGAACAACCGCTATCATTTTGATCTGAAAAAATCTGTGCTTCAGTAGGGTATCCAACCATCCAACCAGGTGAGGTAGTTCCTCTTTGGCGAGAAGGGAATATGGAAGCCGTGTTATCGAGCTGACCATGTGAGCTTGTGACTACCAATTCACTGCTTCAAGATGCTCCTATCATATGTAGCTTTACGGTATCTCGCGGACATCCAGATGGGTATACGGAACAGGTAGGATCTTTTGAAGCACCATGTACGAGTGATTTTTCTACGCTTACGGGATGAGCACTTATTCGTGATGCACTTCTTGATCAAGGACAAGATATCCAAAGCGTACAGGGATGATTCTTGGCAAGTACTGAAGAAGCGGTTACGTGGTTCAGAGATACACAAAGCGGAACGTATGGGTACGGACAGTACCGTCTCGCACTTACGTCGATAGACTTTTCGTATTGTGCTCAGGTAAGAACAAACCATGCATCAGGACAGATAACCACATCACGTCAGACAGTAGATCGTTCGTATAGTGATGATGCATTGTGTACCAATCACCGAACCGTACTTCCCTGATATCTGATGCAACAAAAAGTACTGTTTTCAGAGCAACCAAACACCTGATTAGATACAACGATTACTAGTATATCGTGAGCAAGCCTGTATGTAGAAGATAGTTCTTATAACGAAGGAGCATCGTCGGTACAGTACACAGGTCCTGAAAAATCATATCTCTTTGATCAGATTATTGAAAAGTATCGTCCTCTTGCTACAGAAATCTATACGATTTCTACGGCAAATGATTCGGTAACTACTTTCAAAAAAGTGCCAAACAGCAATGTGTTCGTCTATACCGAAGCTCATGATCTGATGCTCGAGTGGTCGCAGATTGAATACCTTCTTTTGCAGTCGTGAGTGCCTGTTACTGTTACGTCAGAGACACCGTTTACGCTGATTATTCCTGATCAACACGCTGAATTACAGCTTATTTGAAATATTCCATGAAGAGGTATGTATGTAGCGAGAAATGATATTGCGTTTATCGCACAAAATTGTGATACAAATGACATAGTTCAGTGATTGTTTGTAACCAACGGGCAATTCACCACTACAGCAACGTTAAATAACACTTCTCAGACAACTGAGTGGTGTAATAAGTGATGATTGCGTGTAGATTGATTATTGCTGTGAGGTAACATCTCAGTGACATTGGCGTGAAGTAGAAGATCGACACTAGATCTATGGGATAACGAAACAAAACGGTATGCAAGCGAAGAAAACGCTAGTCAACTTGCAGATCAACTGTATCGTACCTGTTATGAAATACCTTTGATCGCAGATATTGTCTATCGTGTTTTGTGATGAACGTGATATATGTATGGGTGACCATTTGCATGATGTTTATGGGAAAATACCACATCATTTAAGGAGCTGCAAGTACAAAGTACTGAGAAATTAGTAAAACGTCTGTTTACATCATGATGATTTTTTGATAGAGCATTTCACGAGCAGAATACCTTGCCAGCAAACACCCTGCTCAATCTTTTATCTTCTGCCTCTGCAACTGCTACTACATCAGGTGCGACAAGTTCTCTCGTTACCAAAGTAGCATATAGTGGGACAGTGTATACGATACAGATACCAGCGTGGAAAATACAGCAGATCACTGCTGCATGAAAGACGTTACCTGTTTTTTGGACAGACACAATTGATCTACATGATACACAGATTCGTGAACAGTTTATAGGTCGAATGAACTGATTGGTCTGACCAGTGGGTGAATATATGAGACATTTAGATCATCCTTTGTGAAAAGGAGATGCGTGATGAGCACTGTCACTTCACAAGCTTTTTGAAAAACATCGGTGAACTAGCTATACAGAACATTTACTTGGAGAAGTAATGAGTAATCAAGAACTTTGTACGACGAGTTTTTTGGGTGGTGATGGATATGTATATACTAATCAACGTGACTGTTTACTAAGTCATACCCCATTGTATAAGCGGATGACACAACACGCTCATGTATATGCAACACAAAAAACAGTAAAAGATACACACATGCTTGACTGAGCTGGTGTGCAAGTACGTTCTGCTCCGTTCATTCGACAAAGCCCTCCTCCTGGATCGAGAGATTTGCTCCAAGCAATGCAAATATCGTTTTAGTCTAGTTTTTGAAAGAGCACTCACTTTTCTTGCGTGGTAAGCATTTTTTGTGCTTGCTCACAATGCTGAGGAATGACTGGCGTATATAACTCTATGAGCGTTTGAAGAATTGCTCCTATATCAGTTATGGTTTGTAGTGCCACGAGAGGAGCGGTCTCTTTTTCTCGTGGTTTATGTTCATCGAAGTATTTGTTTGCTCATAGGGCGAGGTCGTGAATAGCAAGGACTGCATCGTACAATTCGTAGGTATCATACAGATGTATAACCTGCTTTTTTGTTGCGTAGATTTTTCTTGCTGTTTCATCTGAGACGATACCGCTCTGCAACGAGAGTTCTTTTTTGTTTGCAAGCGTAATCGTTCTACTCAGTAAATTTCAAAAAGCGTTTGCAAGGCGAGAATTTCGTAAGTGTACGAGATCATCTTCTTTGTACGCAGCATCGCCAAACGTCGGAATACCAGCTATCAGATAGAATCTTACTGCTTCTGCACCATACTTTTCCAGTTGATCCATAGGAGAGATTACATTTCCGAGCGTTTTTGACATTTTATTCCCATCTGGGCCGAGAATCATGCCATGCATGAGAAATGTTTTGGTGAGAGGGAATCATGCACTCGCGAGCATACCTTGCCGGATCGCACATTGAAATCTCAGGTTGTCAGGTCAGAAAATCTGCACACCAGGCCGAAATGCTTCTACCTTTTTCATATCATCAGGAAATCAGGCAGCTCAGATATAATTGCTTAGTGCATCAAATCGGACATACATTACTTGGCTATCGTCACCAGGAACAGGAACTCCTCGAGGAAGACTTTCTTTTGTTCTCGAGATGCTAATGTCCTCCATCTGTTCGAGGAAGTTCAGTAACTCATTGAGCTTATTTGTCGGTAGGAGTGCTTCGTTTTCTGTGTAGTAGGTAGTGAGCTGTTCTTTGTATTTCGAGAGTTTGAAAAAATAGTTTTCTTGTTCGAAGTTGATTGGAGTAGTGTGGTGGTCAGGGCACTTGCCATCTACGAGGTCTTTTGCTGTCTTGAATGATTCACATCCTACACAGTACAGCCCTGTATATGATTTCTTGTAAATATCGCCTGCTGCGAGACATCTATTCCACATCCCTTGTGCTACGGCTGTATGAGTGGGTGATGAGGTTCTATAGAAATTGGTATAGTTGATGCTAAATTGTTCAAAAAAATCGACAAAGGTCTGTGCGTTCATATCGACAAACGCTTGGACAGGCATACCTAGTTCTTCAGCTTTTTGGAACATTTTTAGTCAGTGCTCATCGGTACCGACATTGAAAAGCACTTCATCTCCTTGTTGTTTGCGTCGACGACAGATCACATCTGCCTGGACAAATTCGAGTGCGTGTCAGATATGAGGTTGTGCATTGACGTAGGGGAGAGTAGTAGTGAAGTAGAAGGGTGACATAGGATGAATGTATAATATTGAAGTGCCTACTAAGGTAACAAAGTCTTAAAAGGATACAAGACTAAGAGTTAGTTCTTTTATATTGCTTTATTTAATAACATATATATAATATGCTATAAATTTCTAATAGGATTTATTTTATTTGCTTGCAAATGATGGGTAATTTGGAAAAAAATGGTAACACATTTGTCGCATTACGTTTATTTACCAAGTATACAGGGAAAATAGAAGAATGTTTACTGTCTGTTCCTGAACAAAGTGGACAGGTCTGTGATATTGTGAAAAGCGATACAATTGGTTCTGTAGCAGAGTTATTTAACGAGAACGAGTTTGTATGAACAAGCGTTTCTTCTTGTCTTGAAAATATAGTAAGGCGAAATATTCCTTTGGATAAGGTGAAATATATTATAGGAAATACAAAGTGTACTACGAGAAAAGAGTTTGAGAGTCTTGTGAAATTGTATGCGAGACCATATCGATCGGACATCCCGTGAGTAGACGCCGATGAGTATATAAGAGTCTGACTAGCATTATGGGATACATGAAAAATTCTGCAGTATAGAATTGATGAAGAATTATTGTGACGTGTATTGGGTAATAAGAAAAATCTACCTGAATGAATATGTCGAATAGGTGCATCCAGTGTGCGTGATGTGTATGGAGAGGATATTACTTTAGCTTCCTAACCCACTCTTTAATCCATGGAAGACTTATTCGGGTTAATAGTAGAGTAATCCCTACTCATTGTATTATTCGAATTCATAAGGTAAATGAAACATACTGACTAATCGAAGGTGTAAGTATTCGAATGATTGTTACGACGCTTCCTAGGATAATAAGTTT
>CAYLWY010000015.1:0-4840 GCA_964387665.1 uncultured Candidatus Peribacteria bacterium | reverse complement strand
AGCATGAACAATGCACCAAACTTCGCTTTTTGTTCATCTATTGAACTATGTGAGGTGCTATGGATGAGACTATTTCCTAAAGAAGAAGGCACGATAAGCAATATCTCGATCAGACTCAGTCCAAGTGCCCGAGTTCCTGCGTAGGTATACCCTTCTATTGTCGGATAAAAAATAGACAGGAGAATAAGAACGATAAGCGTGTGAAAACTACTGAGATAGTAAGCAATACCATACTGCCGATTTCAGAGAAGAAACGACTTAGTAAATGACCAATCAAGCTGAGGACGAATACGCAGATGTTGGTTACTTTGTCGGACAACGTAGCATGTCTGGACGAGACCACTAATGAGTACGGAAGCAAGTATTCGTACAAAAGGGGTTGTTGCTTGTGAAGTAGCAAAATCCACCTGTGTTCGTCAGATATAGATAACTCCTCACAAGACAACTAACTGTGAAACTCTAGCGAGAATGAGACCAATACTGACCTGCTCCATCTTCCAGAACAACTGGAGGGGTGTTTGTAAAATACCCGCACTCATGAAACTAGCAGAAAACAACATCCCGATGGGAAGTCATCGAATCAGATATGGATTGGTGGTATATGCAGGAATCAGATAGGCAACAACAATAGCTAAGGTATAGACCACTCCTATCATAAAAAATCTCGTACCTACTATCTTTCCATAGCTAGCAATAAGTTCAGTGTTGTCGGTAGGATTATCTTTTTTTACCAAGCCGAGCATTTTCAATCCGATCACGTAGAGTCAAAAATCTGCAAACGCAGACCAGATAGCAAAGTATTTCAGTATGGTAGAGTAGTCACCGAATCTAAGTGGACCGAGATAGGGAGTAATCATTTTCACGACTAAAAAACCTCAGACAGCGCTTGCTACTCTTCCTAATATTTGTCGAACTGCATCTTTGATGACGAGATTCATAGAGATTACACAAAATAACATCATCACTATAGGACAATATCTTTTATTTGCAAGATATTACTCATTCGTGCTGATGTTCGATCAAATTATATATGGTTCGCTTCGATCTCCTACAAATTGATTCAAATGTTTTAGTTGTCTTAATAGAGAGATATGTCGTACTGTCGGTTGTATACTCGTACCATCTATCATTATCATTTGTATGTTTCTGAAAAGAGGGAGCGTATACGGTAAGGCAGTGATAGCAGGATTATCTGTAAGGAATATATGCGTGAGTATATCTTGATATCCCTTGAAGATATATCGATTACATATGTCAGTAAATTGTTTCGCATTTATTGAATCATTGCTTAGATCAAGTGCTCAGGTAGACAACGATGTTTCAACCTTTGTTTGTACTCATGAGGGGAGTCACATAAATGCAGTAATGATATTATCGTTTGTATATGGGGAACTATTGCTAATGATTTGGTATATTTCATTCCTTTGGGCTGCTCCTGTTCCAGTCAACGCTGCTGCTTGTTGGTACATGTCTGGGGCCATCCGTTCGGGAGGTGTTTTCGTAGACGTAGGATCTATGGTGATCCATTGTTGTTCTGGTGTACTTCGATATTCAACCCATGCATGCCCCAGTCAACCTACTTCAGATCATGAACTATATATGCCTCAGATAACTCTAGCTGGAATGCCATGTTTATTGAGTCGCGCAACGGCTATTGCTGCGTTTTGATTACATATCGTGAGTAATGAATTATCATAACGCTCCATGGAACGATCATATAGTTCATTCAGATAGGTAATTGCATTTGATTTGAATGGATCAAGCTCATCATCAAGTCAACTATCAAATCCATAATATTGTCCTTGTAAGTGTGCCATAAGTGCGACAATTACATATTCCTCTGATATCTTATCAGTATTGACCGAAAACATTTGTGGTAATATGTTTATCTGTTGTTTAAATCTAGGGGCTCTTGGTGTTTTCTCTTGCGTTGATCTATTTATAACAAATGAAATCTCTACTTGTTGTCAGACTACATCTAAAGGTTCAGTAGCATATATGCCAGTATGGTTGTTCCGTTTTACTCTGATTCATCCAGAATCAATTATTTTTGCTCATAGAGGTAGAGGAATATATCATCCTGTTCATGGAGTGAGTATTGCAGTATAAAGTATTTTATCTCATGGTGCGGGCATATCGATGATCTCATATTTTCCTGAGACTGCTGCCATATCTAACGTTCCTGTAGGTGAAAATGTATGAACAGTTTGGCGATAGTATCCTGGTAAAGGTGGTGATACTTCTGAAAGTAAGGGGGCAGACTGAGGGATTGAGTTATGTATATCAGGTATTTCATTTCCCAATAAAAACTTGGTATCAAAAGACATTGTTGCAGCAGGTAGTGCATTCAGCAACATAAGTGCAGGATTTTTTTGATCTGATAATTCATTGTAGTATGGCACGGACATGCTTTCTGGATATTGATTTTGTAATGCTGTTAGATATCTGTAGTCAGTATTATCATGCCTTCTTGTATCATTATCATTTTCTTCGAGTACTAGTCTTCGTCAGTGAGGAAGTTTTAGAATATCCGAATGAGAAAGTCATGTTCATATTGCACGCATAGTTTTGTTATTTCATCAGCTAGGTAATCAACTAAGCACAGGTATGGTGTATAAAGGATTGTCTGAAATATCTATATAATCTAAACGGCTGCTTTGAATGTCAGAATTGATTGAATAAAGGTTATTACCAGATATGTTTAGCCGAACTAATCTTCTAGGTAATGGAGGAATTACTCATATTGCATTATTGCTACAATCTAATCCCTCTAAAAACTGTGGAAGAGGAGAAGGTAGTGAAGTAAGTCTAGTATTACTTACAGATAATTCTACTAATGCATTTGGTAATGCAAAGTTGATTGATCCGATAGGGTTATTGTTTAAAATAAGTTGTTCAATCGGTAAATTACCAATGTTTTGTAGAGCATTGCCAGATAACTTATTGTTAGAGAGGTTCAGTGTCCTTAGATTGGGAAACAATTGTAGTCATGCTGGAATATCTTGTAAAAAGCAGTTATTGACACTTACCGCGGTTATATTATCTTTTATAGTAGTAGGGAAAGGAATTGATGTATTTGTTCATGTGAGTATATCAATAATTGTTTGCACTGAAGAAGGATGTAAACAATTCATGTCTAGAGATTTCCTTCTCATTAGGGTTGCCAATATATCATTTTTCCTAGCTTCTGAAAGGTCTGGTGCAAATAATTCACTCAGTTGATTATTATCCATTCGATAAAGTATATCGGGAGGTAGGGTATAGGTGCCTATATTTTCTTCCTGTTCAGCGTTGCTATAGCTATAAATATCCTGCAACAAATCAGGTAAAGTGCTGCTTCGACAGGTTGGTCTTCCTGCTATTTGTGCAGTAATTTCAGGTGTATTATCTCAACTAATAAGAGTATATATTACCTCAGATCAATTTGCTTGAGGTAGACGTAGCGTATAGGTAAATCAAAAGAATTGTGTTGTATATGGGTTCATTTCTTGCTGGTATGGGAAAGATCATCGGAAAAACTCATTTGATTCGAAATAAAATAATTCTAATGAAGGACGGAGGTGACGAGGTTGCGACATGCTTATCTGGATACCTTTTGATGCTGTACCTGTTTTATACAGAAGTCCAAGACGATAAAATAATTGTTCAAGTGATAGCGATGTTTGGGTATGTTTTGTCGTATCTCGAGCTTGTTGTACAGATTGATAAATCGCTTTGAGATGTTTTATTTTTTGACGTATTTCTGTAAGAGAGTTGATAGGTAGTATGGTGAGCTGTTCTTTAGTAGTTGCTAATTGTTCTTCCAAAAAATCTATCAATGATCATAGTGAAAATAAAAGAAGGGGAGCAAAGGTGTTTCGTCTTACTGTATCTTGCTGCATACTCATGAGTTGATCAAATGTTTCTTTTGTAAGAGGCGGTAATGATAAGCTGTCAGGATATAGAATCTGTAGGAAACTATTATTTGTATACGTGCCTTCTCCTGTGGTCGTTGTGAGTCGTGGCTGTGTGTTTTCCGTAGGTCATCTATGCGGATATCGATTTACAGTAGTTTTTGTTGTTTGAAATTGATCTAGAGTGATGGTAATATCTCCTAACAAAAGGTAATGGTTAAGCATTTCGATGCGTGCATTGAGTTCAGTATCATTTTGTGTTTGGTTTTCTGAAAGATGTTTGAGATGATATTGTATCGTTGCATATACGTCGCAGTATGGATTAGTTAGTTGATCCAGTAATCATACAAATTCTTCTTGAGATAGATTTTTTAGATACTCTATAAATTGGTATGGCATGATACTATCAGTATTCGTGACTGTTGTCGTTCCTACTTGACTAGGATCGGTATATGATACTGGTGATACGTCAAAACTTTGTGTTGCACCATAAGTTGTGCTTCAACAAAACGTTAAGATGAGACATTTCATAGTACGAAGAATGATTTCCTGATTGATTATTCGCGGAATCATATTTATTTTATAAGACTTGTGTTTAGTCAAAGTATTTTTCATGAGTTATGTGGTCAAGAATAAGGTTACATGAATGAAGATTTTATTATATCATAATGATAATATTTTATATATTTAAACTATTATGTCAATTATCTTGCTTAGATTGTGTAGATTGTGATTACAAAAAAATGCTCCAAGAGAATTGTAGTCTATGCGGAGTATAAAACAATTTTTTATCATGAAAATATACTGTGACCGTCATGTGTTCAGTACTTTGCGTAATTCATAAAAAGAAGTTGTTATTGTCTTGAAATTTGATGAACGATACACTATGTTTTATATTATACTTATTTTATTAGAGCAAGCATATCTGTTAGCTGATCTACATGAGT
>CAYLWY010000014.1:18354-22413 GCA_964387665.1 uncultured Candidatus Peribacteria bacterium | reverse complement strand
ATGAATTTGTATTTCATGCTTTTCAGCAGGCGTGAACATTCGCTACAGAAATGTATAATATACGAATACAAGAAGTGTGACAACACTTAGGACCAGAGTTTATTTTCGATAAAAATTAATTTTGCAACGGAGAACAACTTCTCTATACAGAGGATATGAATCTTCTGAAACGTTGCTCTGGAGAATTGTGGATGATGGTCTGATGACTATTGCTTTTTTTTGTGACGAGAGCATTTCCGTTTCGATCGTCGTCGATTCCTCTATGATATGACCCAGGATTGTATAAATCGATGTTTCTATCCTATACACAGTTGTGAGTATCTCGAGATTTTTCGTCACTTCCTGCATGGATCCTCTCTATGTATGAACCATGGCTCGGTATGGAGTGATCGTTGCGATTGCTGCTGACGTGATGACGAACGGATAGTTTGCTTACGATATGAATAATTCTTGCTGCTTTTTTGCCAGCGGTAGGAGTGTGGTTACTTGCACGTCGTCGATGACGTTTTGCGTGAACAGCAGCTTTTTTGCTAGCTATTTTTTCATTTACGCAGTATCAGGTGTTTTGGTGGCATTATTGGAAGCAGCTGATTGCGATGTTTTTTGTAGCCATACTGGTGTGGTGACGAGACCGTCGCAAACGACGACAGATGGTGCCTATAGTTGCTGCGATATTTCTCATCCATAGACCTGCTGCTGTGCTTGTGGCATGTGTAGCTATCATAAGAGGAATCACTCTTATTTTTTGTCGCGCATACCATGACTTCTTTCGCCTCTGCACAAGTGTACTCATTAGTCTCCTGCTAACTATTCTTCCACTTGCCCCGTTTTGGGAGACGCTTTTTGTTCCGTTATTTTGATTTTTTATTACTGAAATCGATTTGCCGACTATCAATGAATCGTTTCAGCAATGAGGGACATTTCTCACCGTACGTGAGTATTTATTAGTAGGATGATTGACGTTGCTGTGAGCATTGTGGTGAGTAGCAAAAAGTCAAAAAATAATTAAGGAACAGACAGTTGCTCTCTTTGCTTTTATCATATTGTTTTTACGAGTATTTGGTCAGTGATTTTTCTTTCAGAGAATGATCTGATATTTGGATATGTTTGTCCTTGTTTTTGCTGGAGTATGTTCTTCTTTGTTACGGAAAGGGCAGCGGTGGAAAAAGATGATTGTCATTCTTTTGTTTTGTGTACAGATAGGTATGATGATCTACTGGACGTATCGTACGTATCGTCCATTGATTGAACAAGAGGAGTTTGCATTTATTTCTCAGATGGGTACAACGATAGAGAACGATGCAGTAATTATCGTTCCTGGTATAAACTATTCTCCACGGGTACAGTGACGAACACAACGTGAAGTGATAGCACCATGATTGTTTGATATGAATCGTCGATGATTTTTGGATGGGGATTGGACGACAAAATGGATTGATGTGTCTGCAGAGGAAAAATGTCGTTGGTTACTACAAGACTATCCAGAACTAGTGCATAGACCGTTATATCTCTGGATATGATCGAAACAAGAACTGACAGATATACAAGGTGCGTGCTTTGTTTTACTCCAAGCAGGAAAGTCGCGGTCACGACGAAAAGTTACACTGAACAAATAGCTTTTATTTTAATTGTTGGTATGCACCATCACCATCATGCATTTCGAGACAGCACTCATCTCGTCTGAAAGCTTTTTTGGACTATAATTTTGGTTATACTTCTTGTAGTGACGATGCAACGAGGAGCGCTTTTGTGAGAACGATGAGTGTGGCTACGTGTTATTCTGGGAAGCGTGGTGCTCCTGTTCTTGCCGTGATATCGGATTACGGAAGCGGTATGGCATGGGGACGAGCTTAGCTTGCTGGAGCATGTTGCCCTGAGTCTTGCTTTTTCGCTTTCTGTAGTGCCTCTTCTGATATTTTATTTACAGTTGCTTTGACTGCCCATCACACAGTATATGGTGCTTGGTGTAGTGGCGTGTATCTTGTTAGTATGTGGAGGAGTCTGTCTGGTACGTAAAAAGAAATATAGTAAATAAATTTTGCATGTATATGATTGAATTGTACAAAGTCTATTTATAGTAAATCGCATTTGAGTTTTGCTTTTGCATTGAGTTCAAACGGCGATTTACTACGTAGAAAATCGATTATAAAACTGAACTTTATTTGTATCGATTTTCTATAAAAAAGTTTCTTGGCAATCACTTTTTAAATAATATATTACCGTATGAAGTTGTTCATTCAGATACCTTGCAAGAACGAAGAAGAATTTTTGCCGGTGGTTTTACGTGAACTTCCTACGACGCTTCCTGGAATAGAATGTATAGAGATAGTGGTTATCGATGATGGAAGTAGTGACCGTACGGTAGCAGTAGCAAAAGAACATGGAGTACATCATATTCTTTCTTTTCCAGCAAATAGATGACTGGGTACGGCGTTTCGTCTTGGTGTGGAGTATGCACTAGCTCATGGAGCGGATATTCTTATCAATACGGATGCTGACAATCAGTATCCCGCTGTCTATATGAAAGATCTTATACAACCTATTCTAGAACATCGTGCTGATATGGTTATCGGTGACAGGACGCCATGAAAAGTTGCTCATTTTTCTCGATACAAAAAATTACTCCAACGTTTGGGAAACAAGATAATGACGCTATTTACTGGTGTGGTCATTCCTGATGCCGTCAGTGGATTTCGTGCATATAGCAGAGAATCACTAGAAATACTGAACGTGACCGTGAGGTTTAGTTATGTGATCGATACGATACTCCAAGCGTATAAAAAATGATTAGCGATTGCGCGAGTGCCGATCCATACCAATCCTCCGACTCGTCCCTCGAGATTGTTTTCAAATATTTGGGTACACATCAAAAAATCTGCTGCGAGCATCGTCAGAGTATATACGATGTACGAACCATTTCATATTTTCATGCTTGCGAGTTTACCTTTTCTGATTGTAGGATCGTGAGGGGTGTTGAGGTTTTTGTGGTATTATTTCATGACTGACTCAGGATCGTGAAGGATCCAGTCGTTGATTATTTCGTGAATACTTATCACGATAGGATTCAATCTAGTTTCACTCGGTATCGTAGGCGATGTGGTAGCGAGAAATCGTATATTGATCGAGGAAAACCTCAGACTCATGAAACGCTTTACACTGGATAACAATAAGAAGTAATTTTATTTATCTTTACAATGGAAATAAGGATACTACTTGCGATAGGTAGTTGTATATGAGCTGGAATAGTTTTTTTTATGTTTCCACATATGGTATGGGGCAGTTTCTTGGTTGTTGTGTGTATATGTTCTCTTTTTATTCCAGAGAGAGAAAAAATAGAAAAATACACGTATCGTCACCTTTCTTTTTCTCGTATGCAGGAGGAGGTAGAGAGAGGTGATCTGTCTATGTGGCACGCATGTGCTCTCATAGCAAGAGTATGGTTCTTTCCTTTTTTTATGCTTGCTTATATTGGATTTCTTTTCGTGAGTGAGACGCATCTACGAAACATACACTATACTCGGTTTTTTCTGTCGGTAGATGAGTATTTGCTGCTAGCGCTTTTGCTTGTCAGTGGTATATGGTGAGTGAGTACAGATGAGTGAATAGAAAAAGAATATGTATTTAAAACACGCTCTGCGTTGTGGTGACGAGTCTTTGTGGTTGGAATATGTGTGTTTGCTGGTATAAGCACCTGGGTTGTAGCTGAAAAAACACTCTCACTATGACGGATAGGGCACATTATTTCGTCTAGCGTTTGAGCACTTATTGTTTTGCTTGGTGTGATGGTTTTTGACGAGAGTGAGGAGTAGGGTGTTGTCCTACCTGTATTAATTCTGTGATTATTTGATCTGGTAGATAGTGCTGTTTACGAAACAGGTCAAACAGTTTTCTTATTTCGACTATGAGTGCTTTGTGTTGACCAGAATTTCTGATGGTATACTTGCTAGTGTCTGAGGTAAAATCATCTACTAGCTGTTGTGAAATAGTTCACTGAGAAACATGCTTCACTACCCATGCATGACAATACTGACGGATATTTCTTAGCTCTGGAGGAAGTCA
>CAYLWY010000014.1:0-18254 GCA_964387665.1 uncultured Candidatus Peribacteria bacterium | reverse complement strand
TCACTACCCATGCATGACAATACTGACGGATATTTCTTAGCTCTGGAGGAAGTCATATATCAATCGTTTCCTCGTGATTGTCACGCTGTTCGCTAAAAGTATGTAGTCAGTACGTATAGAATGACTCGTCAAACGTGATTCTTGTTTGTTCTTTTTCTTGTTTGAAAAGACAGGAAACTATATATCGTGCTAGACATTCTCCTTGAAATACATCAGGAGGCATAGGTTTATTGTCGTTTGATTCTGCAGCCATGTCGAGAAGATTGATCAGAAAGCCGTCTCATAGATAGTAGTATTTGTACTGTTCACTTTTGTATCACAGGAAGATATCACCACTAGAAGTTCTGATTTCAACTCATTCTATATCGTCACATCGTGGTATATGGGAGTTAGTGTCAGGAAAGTATCCTCTCTTTTTTCGTGTTCATGACGATGGGGTGTGTTCTGCGAAGATGTACATAATTTCTCATCTAGTGAAGCGTTCTACATTGGTGAGCATCACCAGTTCATCTGTCGTTCAGAGACGGAGTTGAGGTTTATGTAAGTAACGTTCTGCAGCTATGCTTTTATTATCATTGTGTTTTCGTATCAATGGAAAATGAGGAATTTCTACATTTTCTGGTAGGATAGTATCTAGCTGATTAAAAAGAAGAAGTGCTAAATCCTTTTTTGTTTGTATGGTAGTCAGGATTTCCAGTATTTTCCTGCATATACCGCGTATCAAAAAAAATGTCTTTTTGAGTTCTGAGAGCTCTTTTAGGGGATGACGTTGTGAGAGGGGTGCTAGTAATTCATAGGGATTGTTGAGTGTATGACTGAGCGTTTTTCTCATTTCATTTATTTGATGTTGAGTGAGATTGATTAGTTTTCATTGAGATAACGAAAGCATCTCTCATCATACTAGGGTAGATAAGTGGTTGATGATATGATGAGCTGTTGTATTCGACATATTATAGGAAATATAAGTCAATAGTATTGTATATATTATTTGATCTGTTTTTCAATGAGTAATGGAAAAATAGAGAAAGTTGACTATGAAAATTGAATCCTAATCTAGATATAGATTTTTTCTCCTAAATATGTACGAACGAAGAACGTATCGTTGTCCTGATTTGTATATATACCTCTATGAGCAAAAAACGTATCCTCTTCATCACCAAAAACTATCCTCCTGCGCTAGGAGGTATGGAAAACTATTGTCGTGAGTATGTTACTTACTTGAGGAAGAGGTGACATACAGTCTACCTGATCGCAAATGGGAGATGAAAAAACTACCTGCCACTATTTGCTTTGCAAGTTATTTTTCAGTGATTATGGTACGTATGGAAAGCGGATTGTATCTGGATAGGAGATGGATCGATAAGTTTCTTTTGACGATTTTTTTCTGTGATTGCAAAGAAAAAACGATACGTGACTATCCATGCACTCGATATTACTCGAAATAAATGGCTCTATCAAAAAGCTATTTGTCGATTTGTTCGTAGAGCAGATAGAGTAGTAGCAGTAAGTAAGTATGCAAAAGACGAATGCATAAAAAGAAACATACCAGCAGAAAAGATAACAGTAATCACAAATGGAATCGATCCTGATCTCATGCCTAGTTCTTCTACTACGAAAGACGAATTGTTTATGAGGCACGACATACAAGATTTTGTAGGGAAGAATATACTCTTTTCGATAGGGAGGCATATTCACAGAAAGTGATTTGATCGATTTCTAGAAGAAGTAATGCCGTATGTGGGGGAGGATTGTATCTATATATTGGCTTGATCCGGACCATGTACAGAATCGTATAGGTCACTTATTGCTAGTAAGTGACTGAAAAATATATACCTTGTAGGACGTATTAGCGATGCTGAAAAAATCGCTTTTTACGCACATAGTGATCTGTTTATCATGCCAAACGTCGTCGTACCATGAGATGCAGAATGATTTGGTATCGTGTGCATAGAGGCATGATGGTACGGACTGCCTGTACTAGCAACTGGTATAGAATGAATTACTGATGCGGTGATCGATGGAGAGACATGATACCTGCTTTCTTGACGTGATGAGTGGATACAAAAAATAACAACGTTTGATAAAAGACAACGAAAACAAACTAGTAAGATGGTTCATGAACATTTTGACTGGCATCAGATCATTGAACAATACGAACAGATATTATAGGAACCTTTGAATAATACCTAAACGTTTAGATTTATGATGTAGTATACATTAGAACCTAACATATCGAAAGTGACTTCACGCAGAGGTTCCTCGAGGAAACTCGTACATTTCAATCCATACATAAGGTCGAAAATAACAACGATTTTAATTCCAAACGAGAGTTTTTCAGAGTTTCCTTACAGTAATTTATCTCTCTTTAGTCCGTACAAGAGATGTCGCAAGTAACCATAACGCTCACAAGATACAAAGAACCGAATCGATTGCTTTTCGAGACACTTTTTTCTCTTTCTAGACAAACGTGAGTGTCTGCAACAGTACTCATGCTTGACCAGCAACTAAATGATGAGACAAAACAGTACTGCGAAAAACTACAAAATGAACGTATACAGTTTGATTATAGTGTGATAGAAGCAGTGTGACTGTCATATGCTAGAAATTATGCTATCAAACACTGTGCTACTGATATATTGCTGTGTATAGACGCTGACGCGATCGCAGATGAACGTCGAGCATATGAGTTGTGTGCAACGTTTAATCTTGACGAAAAGATAGGGATGGTATGAGGAAAAATACTCCCCAAATTTCACAAAAAACCGCCTTTTTTGCTCCAAGCAAATTTTGTATACGACATGTATTCTTTGCTCGATAATGGTGATGTGTGCATGCCATCGTCCAAGATTGTCTGAGCAAGTTATGGTATGCACCTGTGAAGAATGTGATCTGTAGCACATCTAGATGAGACGTTGGGAAGAAGACCGTGAACATTGCTTGGAGGAGAAGAAACCGATCTGTGTCAAAGAGTTGCAAAAGCGTGACTACTTATTTACTATGCTGGCAAGTCTGTAGTGCGTCACCAGGTACTTCCAGAAAGACTGAACTACAAGCGAATCATACAAAGGACTTATCGATGATGATATAGCAGAAGTATGCAATGAGGAACACCAAAAACGAATAATACGAAAACAACGATATGGACGTACATAAGTTGACTGCTTTTGTTGCCTGCATATGGAAGTGGATATCTTGTTGCCTGCTGGACGAAAGTGAACAATCGATTCAAAACATACTGGAGATATAGTAAATAGATTTTGCATTTATGTAATTGAATTGCACAAAATCTATTTACTACGTAGAAAATCGATACAAATAAAGTTCAATTTTATAATTAATTTTCTAGAAAGAGAATTTTTAGTTGGGTAAGCTCTATGTTTACGAGAAAACAGATACAGTATATGTTCTTTTTTGCTCTCCTTGTTTTTGTGGTTGCTGTCTTTTTTTTGAAAGCAACGCTCGTGAATTATCGATATCATCTCGATCCACGGGTAGTTCAACCACTTGGACAGCTGCTAGAAAGTAATCTGGATCGAGAGACGAACGTTATGTTTCCCTGACTCGGACTGAGATTATTTTATATACTTACTGTCTGTTTCAAGACAGTGACGTGAGTTTCTTACTTTGCTCTTACGAAATACTGATTTATCTTCGTGAGTATGATTTTTTTGTTTGTCTTGTATGTGTTTGTTACCTCTAGGTATAAACATACGAAGCAAGTGATGCTTTTAGCGATAGTGTTTCTGTTGTTGTTGCTGCAGAATGACTTTTTTCTCAGAAGATTGTCTATGACGGTCAGAGAAAATTACGCACTTATAGCTCTCATTGGCTACCTCCTTGTCTATTACAAGAGTGGCTTCAATAAAACATTTTCACTGTGAATCTTTTCGTGAGCGATATATTGATCAAATCCCATAACCTCATTTGTGTTATTGGGCATAAATGGCTTGTATGGTTTGTATACACTAGTAAAGAAAGATTGGATTCGTTTCGTCGCCTGGATAAAACAGTTTGTATGGTGAATAATAGTATGACTCTATTTTTTTATAGAATTTGTGAAGAGTCTTTTTTGGCAGTATGAACATGTGGAAGAAGAGGTGGTACTGAAAAATCCGTACGCTTATGATTTCTATTATATCAGTGATAAACATATCAATAGTTTGTTGCTTGTCGTCTTGTTTCTTTCAGCAATTGCCTTCATAGTGTATGGCAAGAAACAAAAACGAAACTTCGTTCGTCAGTGAGAACTTTTTTTTCTTTTTGTAATTGGGGGGGTGTATATTGCCTCTTTTTTTCCACAAGTATGACTCTACCAAGATAGACTGATTATGTATATCAGTATACTTGCGTTTCTTTTCATCATACCGTTTTTGTCCTATCTGAAACACAACATACTCCTTTTCGCAGTAGGAGCTTTTGCGATTATAAAAATATGATTTACTGCAAACTATCAGTACTATAGCCCATTTGATCTTACTCGTTTGGATCTACCAGCGTATGAGATACTGGAAACGTATACAGGAGATGTGTTGTTGTACGAATTTGATGAATATGTGCTGAAGCAAAAAAATCCTTTTATGAAGGTAAATCATGCTCTAGCAGAACAGTTTGCTCAGATTGTCACGCAAGAGGAATTGACTACCTTTTTGTCCCAACACACGTTTATTCTCTTTCTCACGAAAGCGACCATGCGGCAAGAGAATGAGTACTACAAGCTACCAGCGATTCAGATGCTAACTGATGCATGAAAAATAATGCTTTTGGAAGATGGAAATGCATTATATATCCATGCGCCATAACTAGATATACAAAGAATGAATTTGCTGGTAGATCTGTGCTCGCGTATATGCTTGGACACTCATAGCAATACGTTTCTTGTCACTATGAGGAAAGGTATCTCTGAGTAGACGTATTCAGCGTACGGTACTTTCCACATCATCATCGACCAGTATTCCGTTTATTGTATCTTGGACAAAAAGTTTGTTTCCGTTCGTGTTTGTAGCGAGTACAGGGAGTCCGTGTCAGAGGTACTCTACGGTTTTTAGTGGTGGTTGGTCCATAAAATACGATGACTGAGGAATGTATGCTACACCATAGTTAGCTTCGAGCAGATATTGTGAAACTTCGTGCTGAGGTACTTTGCCTATAAAGATGAACTGGTGATCATGGTATTTTTTTTGTAAGTCTGCGTAGTATGTTTCGTCTCCTCATCATACGAGCGTAAGCGTATCATCAGGACAAGAAGCAAAGTAACGTGCAAACGCTTCGAGCAAGTGGTGAATACCTCTTCTCGGATAGACGCTTCAGATATAGACAAAATGTTTACCTTGTTTTTCCGGAGAAGGTGCTAGGTGCTGTTCTTCAGGTGGTGTGTATCACAACATAATCTCACGAACTTTGGTTTGCTTCACCCAGAAGAAATGCTGAAGAAGTTGTTTGCTGATGATGATCGTATGATGTGAGGTGATATGCGCTAGATTGATCAGCAAGTAGTTGAGCGTTTTTTTCATTCATTCTTTCAGTGGTCATGTCCTGATATCGAAAATAATGTTACTTTTTGGAAACAAGCAACGTAAAAACAGATGACAAATTGCTGCACAAGAGAAGGGGTTGTAGATATGAAATGCAGAAATCTTTTTAATGAAAAAAAAACAGTATCGAGGTAGTCGTATGCTATACCAGATATCATCTATAAGAGAGTTTTCTGATCGTGAGTGAAACCTGTGGATATGGAGAGATCAGTGTTGTTCATAGCTTTTTTGTGTACCATTGTTTTTTACCAAAATGTGTACAGTATGTTCTTTTACAGCTTGTTCAGCGATCTTTTCGAGATCTATTTTACCTACCTGAGAAGGAAAATAGGAGAGTCATAGGTATGCTATATGCATTACTTTTTCGCTTGAAGAACTAAATAATCTCCTAGGTGCTTATTTGTTTTTCTTACGAACAGCATGATGATTATCTTGAGATTGGTAAACCGTAAATAATGTCTTCTTCACGGAAAGATATTGAGAAACAGTCCTGTGAGTGATATCGTAGAAAAATAGGGAGCTGCAAGAGCAGTAAGTCACTGTGGGGAGTATTCTCTTATGTGAAATTTGTTTTTGGGTAGTGGCGTTTGGTGCGGAAGAAAGAAATATTTTATTCTCGTCATCAGTCTTCGTAAATTTGGCGTAGTGACAAAAAGCACACCTCATGGTTTCAGTACGCGTGCTGCTTCTTGGATATAGGTTTTATCGTCTGGGATGTGCTCAATATTTTCGAGCGAGGTGACACTATCGAACGTGTTGTCGTCGAAAGTAAGGTCAGTTGCTGACATGACGAGATAGGTGATATTTGGTAGTTGGTTGTGTTCTTGTGCGTAGGCAATAACCTCTGGATCAATGTCTATAGCGGTAAAGGTTTTTTCTGGACAAGCTATTGCCATCTGCTTGGTGCCAAATCAGTAACCACATCATAGATCGAGAATATTGGTTCATTGGATCGCGTGTGAAGCGAGATCGTATCTTTTTTTGTGCAAGAAGACATCGAGTTTATCATCGAAGTCGGTGTAGTCTATTCTTTCGACATCTGAGGTGTGCATGAAGAGAGGGCAAAGAAACAAAGTAAACTGTAGACAAGATATGATATAACCGTTACTCGTGCTGCAGCAATGTATCAGTAGGTGGGAATGAAGAGTATGTTACCCAAAATATTTATACCTGCAGCAATTGCAAGAAAGAGTGTGTTGAGATTGTCTTTTTTGACGCTAAGCAGTACGGTGTATCACCAGTGTCCTATGGGCTCGATAAAACAGTACAATCGTAGTATTTGTAAAACTCAGAGTATGTCGGTGTACTCTCAGAGGAACGAACCGCCAAACTTTTGTAAGAGATAGGTAACCAGTATGAGAAAAATTATGATACTGCTATTTCGTTGAAGTATTTTTTTTGTTCCTTGGAGAAAAAATGATCTACTATTTTCTTGCGTAATGCGTGCGGTGGAGATCGGAAATATAGCGTTGAAAAATGCTGATGAAAAAAGGGTATAGAAAAAAGTTATTTTGTAAGCAAAAGCGTACGTTCCGAGTCACTCCAGCTGTCCATATGCTCACAGGATGATCTGGTCAGCACTGATGTATATATTGATGAGGAAACTGCTTAGTGCTATCGAAGAGCCGTATTTCATGAGTGAGAACATGGTTTTTGTATTGAAGTTTTTTCGTAGATGAGAGAAGAGGTGTCTGGGTAGGTATAGACAAGTGATAGTGAGATCTATTGCTCAAATGATGAGCAAACCATACATAAACATAGCAAGATCTTGCCGTACAAATAAACTAATAGTTCATCCGATGAGGAGGAGAGATCAAGATATGGTTTTGAACATAGCTTCTCTTTCCATACGTTCTTGATAACGGTAGGTGCTTCTTAGGTAATTGGTTGTGTTAGCGATTACAAGATAACAAAAATACGTAAGAAGTAAGGGATAGAGTACTGCCTGTTCTCACAAAAAAAGACTTATAATGATGAGAAGAAAAAAACAACACACACTAAGGAGCATTTTCAAAAGGAGACTTTGTTGCACCGTAGTTTGTTCGTCAAGAAATCACTGTTGTATAGCTCTGATAGACGTCTGAGTAAGATTGAAGTCGACGATGAGGAGAATGACTCCCGTGATACTCGTGACATAACTGTATATACCAAACTGTTCCTTGCCGAGGAGAAATGCCAAAGAAAACACAATGACTGCTTGTGCGACTTTGTATATTCACTCACCAATAAGCAACCAAAACGTATTCTTAACAACTGTTTGCTTTGGCGAGGTGTTGATGAGGAGAAAGTGTTTTATTTTTTTGAGAAACAGCATACACACGAAAAACGAAAATATAATTTCTGTATCTATAGTAAAAATACGTACACATACAACGCCGAATAACCAGATAGGGTGGGCTTGCATTTTTCCTGAATACTCCTAAGGTGGCGACTATTTAATTTGTTTTCTAGTATATATGTCTAGGCATACCTATGCTGATTTGATCGATCAGAGTTATGACTTCCCAAACAATATCTTTTCATTGGACAATACCTGACTTCAGTTTCACGGAATTTCGCTCATTAAACTCCTGAAAAAATATGGTTCTCCACTGAAGATTACGTACTTACCAAAGATAGCGTCGCAAGTAACAACTACGAAACAGATGGTACAGACAGCAATGAATAAATATACCTATACAGGATGATATACCTATGCATATTGTACGAAAAGTTCACATTTCAGATTTGTCGTGCAGAAAGCAGTAGAAAGTGGTGCACAGCTAGAAATATCATCTGCTTACGATACTGCTTTGATTAGAAATTTATGGAGTCAGGGAGTGATTACGAAAGAGATTATGATCATCTGTAATGGGTATAAATCAGATCAGTATCTAGCGAGTGTGTTGTGGCTACGAGAGGAATGATTTCACAATATGGTTATCGTGCTTGATAACCCAGAAGAGTTCAGAAGGTTATGTGATCTTCCATTCACCTGAACGATACCGATAGGGATTAGGGTAGCTACTGAGGAAGAACCACAAAACGAGATGTATACCTCGAGACTGGGCATGAGTTCGAAAGTAATCATGAAGCTTTACAAAGAGGAGATAAGAAAAGAGAAAAGAGTGCAATTACAGATGGTGCATTTTTTTATTAACTCAAAAATCAAAGATACGCCGTATTATCGAAGCGAGCTTTCTCGTCTGGTAGATGTGTACTGTGATCTTGCAGCTGAATGTCCGACCCTGAAACAACTCGATATCGGTGGGTGATTTCCTATTCAGAATGCACTGGACTTTTCGTACGACTACGCGTATATGCTCGATCAGATCGTCTGGACGATTAAACATATCTGTGATGCCAATGAAATTCAGGTGCCTCATCTCGTGACAGAGTTCTGATCATATACGGTAGGGGAGAGTGGTGCTATTTTGTATAAAGTAATATGACTGAAAGAACAGAATGAAAAAGAACTGTGGTATATGATCGACAGTAGCTTTATCACGACACTACCAGATACGCGAGGTATACAACAAAAATTTCCTTTGTTAGCAATAAATCAGCGAAAAAAACCCTACCAGAGTGTAAATCTGTGAGGTATAACTTGTGATAGCGATGACTACTACAACAAAGATACCAAAAACAATCAAATCATCTTGCCAAAAATAGGACCAAAGGATGAGCTGTATATCTGATTTTTTCATACGGGTGCTTACCAGGAGTCTATAGGGGGGTATGGGGGTATTCAACACTGTCTGATTCCAGCTCCTAGACATATTCTCATAGATAGAGATAGTACAGGAAAACTCAGAGAACAAGAGTTTGCTCCAGAGCAAGACGCGACTGAGATGCTGAGGATATTGTGATATGGCGAAAAGGAGTAGGCACGTTCGAAGAGAATTACCAAGCGAGGTTACTACCACATTTCTTTTTTGATACGTTTCTTGAGTTCTTTTCTTGCGAAAAAGATTCTGCTTTTTATGGTTCATAACGGAATCCCAAGTTCGTAAGCAATGTCTTGATATTTTTTTCCTTCTAAAACATGCATGACAAAAGGAATGCGTATAGTATCATTAAGCTCTTGTATATAAATCCCTATCTGTTCCAGATTAAGATCTCATTCTACATTAGGTATTGTGTTTTGTTCAGCGAACGTGCCGCTAAGTTGTCATGCTGTTTCTCTTTGGAGTTGTTTTTGTTTTTTTCTGTATTGATTGATAAATAGATTTCTCATAATAGTTGTTGCCCGTGCTTTGAAGTTAGTTTCTGGAAGAAACTTTTCTTGATTACCTAATATTTTCAATACTGTTTCTTGGTACAAATCCTCTGCGTCGGTTTTGTTTTTCGTGAGCTGATAGGCGAATCATTGGAGAATAGTTCTGACAGATTCAATGAGCTGTTCTATATTAGTTTTGTTCTTAACTAGTATGCTGTCGCTGGGGCGTGCTCTCATAAGATATGCATAGATATAAAAAAGAGTATATACAGAAAGTATATATAGAATGATGTCAAAAACAAAAAATCTGAAACGAATGACTAGTATTTTATGATAACTTTGCTACGTTTCGTTAAATCTGTATTTTACTTTGTTTATAGGATGTCTCGTATTTTGGTAAGTGGGTCGATCGCAACTGACGTGATTATGAATTTTCATGATACGTTCGGTAACTATATTCTTCCTGAAAAACTTCATGCACTGAGCGTGAGTTTCAATATAGACCATCTCGTTCGTCATCCGTGAGGTGCAGGACACAATATTGCATATAATCTTGCTTTGCTTGGTGAGTCACCCATGCTCGTAGGAGCAGCAGGATATGATTTCCTTCCTCCGACGACTATGGTCGATCGTATCGATTATAGTGGCTCTTTGTTTGTAGAGCATCTGCCGAACGCGGTAGCGCACATCATCACCGATGACAAAAACAATCAAATTACCGCATTCTATCCAGGAGCAATTCTTGCGTCGACCACACAGGATCTACCAGAAGGAGATTTTTGACGAGCGATTATTTCGCCAAATCATCCCGTGACGATGCTGAGACATCTAGAACAAGCGGTAAGTAGAGGTATGGTCACCTTTTTCGATCCAGGGCAGCCATTGAGTGCATTTTCTGCAGAACAACTCAGAGCAGTGATGCAGATGGGTGTCTATCTGATAGTAAATACGTATGAAAAAGAGCTCTTTATGAAGATCGCAGGAGTGACGATGGACGAGATGGTCGAGGCGTTTGCGTGAGTGGTCGTCACAGAAGGAGAACATGGCTCTTCGCTGTACCTTCCAGATGAGATTATTCATGTAGATGCTTTTACTATAGGTGAAATTGTCGATCCGACAGGATGCGGTGATGTCTATAGAGGTGGATTACTGCGAGGTCTACGTCATGGACTCGTACGAGAAGATGCGATGCTCGTTGGCTCTTTCTTGGCATCCTTATGCATTCAGTCTGAAGGGACTATGGAGCATGGTATAGCGTAGATAGTATTTTTGCTCTTAGAATTTGCAATTTACTCTAATATTTCTATATATGGTTTTGTTTGCCATCATTCGATGGCTTTTTTATTATCACGTATGATGACATGACTAATTACAAAGTAAAAGATATCTCACTGGCTGCTCGAGGACGTAGAGAGATAGAACTCGCTGAGGCAGAGATGCCTGGTTTGATGTCACTCAGAGCTCAGTATGGAGCAAGCAAACCTCTTGCATGAGCACGTATTGCAGGATGTTTGCATATGACGATCCAGACCGCTGTGCTTATCGAGACCTTGACGACGCTCGGAGCTGAGGTGCAGTGGAGTAGTTGTAACATCTTCTCGACGCAAGATCACGCGGCAGCAGCTATTGCTGCAGCAGGTATTTCTGTGTTTGCTTGGAAAGGGATGAATGAACAAGAATTTGACCGATGTATTGAACAGACCTTGTGGTTTGGTGAAGAAAAGAAACCACTGAACATGATTCTCGATGATGGAGGAGATCTCACCAATATGGTCCTTGATCGTTTCCCAGAACTCGTAGAGGGAATTCGTGGTATCTCTGAAGAGACGACGACAGGAGTTCTTCGCTTATACGATCGTATGAAAGCTGGAAAGCTTCCTCTTCCAGCGATAAACATCAACGATAGTGTCACGAAATCAAAATTTGATAATAAGTACGGTTGCCGTGAATCATGTGTCGATGCAATTCGTCGTGCAACTGATCTGATGCTAGCAGGAAAAGTAGCTGTAGTTGCTGGATATGGCGATGTAGGAAAATGATCTGCCGCTAGTCTCAGCAGTGCAGGAGTTCGTGTGATCGTTACAGAAATAGATCCGATCTGTGCACTTCAGGCAGCAATGGAAGGATATGAAGTAAAACCGATGGACAAAGCAGTAGAAGAAGCGGATATAATCGTTACTGCGACAGGAAATAAAAATATCGTCGTAGGTCGTCATTTCGAGAAGATGAAAGATAAGGCGGTGGTGTGTAATATAGGACACTTCGACAACGAGATCGATATGGCATGGTTAAACACCACCTACGGATCTACCAAAGTAGAAATCAAACCACAAGTAGATAAATATACCGTAAAAAGTGGTAATGATGTAATCGTGCTTGCAGAAGGACGTTTGGTAAACTTGGGATGCGCGACGGGACATCCATCATTTGTGATGAGTAACTCATTTACTAACCAAACACTCGCTCAGCTTGAGCTCCGACAAAGAGCTGATCAATATGAAAACAAAGTATACACGTTGCCAAAACATCTCGATGAGATGGTAGCGAGATTGCATCTTGCCCATATCGGCGTAGAGTTGGAAACGCTTACGGACGATCAGGCTACCTATATCGGTGTAGCAAAACAGTGACCATACAAGACAGAAGCATATAGATATTAGAATTGTTGAGGAACTAAAAAAAGATCTGTCTGATGCAGATCTTTTTTAGTCGTATGAGAAAATGACTAAGGTAAGAGTGATTCGCTTTTTCCAGAGCGTCGATCTCTTGATGTAGATCGTTGTGTTCACTGACGTCAAAATCTCGGATCAAACGGGACATATATGTTTGCTTCTAGAGTAGCACTCTTGTGAACTGATTGAGTGGTAAACTGGTTATCAGGCACTTTGGTAACCGTACTTCATGGGGTAAAGAAGATAGTTCGTAATCACAAGAGTATTGCTCACACCAGTCATATCGACAATACTCGTAAAGCAGATTTGTTCATTACGATAGGGGACTAGGTAAAGGATGATACAGCATATATATTATAATCATAAAAAATATATATGTCAATACTAAAATAAAAATATCAATGGTATATACTAGTATAGATAGGGTAGAATTACTTGTAACTGCAAAGTATATAGATATCGTCTAATCTCTCTATGTACGAAGATATTATTTTATTGTGTAGGAATTTCTCAATTCTTACACTGTGATTTGATTTTGATTGTTTGTTCGTTCGTTAATTTTTGTTGAGACGCGATTTATAAAGATTTCTTTGAAAAGTTTTCGTTCCGCGATACATGAAAAAATAGAATCAAAGATTCGGCTTTTTACTTCACTATTAGGGTATATGAGTAGCATCAAGCAATACATACACCATCGGTGAATTATTGTCTGAGGTATATTTTTGGTAAATCTTTTGTTTTTTTTTGGTGTTCGCTATTTTGCAACTCCACAGGACGATACGTCAGAACAGAGACGAGTGAGGAATGAGTATGCAACTATACTAGCTTCTACAGGAAGTAGTATAGTGTGGAACGCACCCGCATACCTCAAACTGTGAGATGTGGAGTGAGCACGTACCTTTTTCTTATCTGAAACGTATGAGACAGTTCCTAGTCGATGGTTGGTAATAAGAAAATCTATACTGTTACAATCAAAGAATGATACCGTATGAGCACAACAGGTACTAGAAGACGCCACACACACAGACCCTCTGATAAGATCGCTTTTTTTGGCGCTTAGAGCGTATATCTACTGTGTTGATAAAAAGCGAGACGCATGCGAAATTCTTGCTGAAGATAGTGTGACACTTGACCCTCTTGCTCCTTTCTGACTTATCCTTCAATGAATTACGCATCATGCACGTAGAGAGTTTACTGAAGCAAAAAATTTTTTCGCGAGAGCTGAGAAATTATGAGGATACTGTCTAGATATTATGTGTTTGTATGCGCGCGGCATAACTGATTTTTATAACGCAGATTATACCTGAGCAATTAAAGACCTATCATCTATTGTAGAGGATGAACTCTATGGATATGATGCGAAAATATTTTTATGAAGAACGTTTTATAATAAAAAAATCTTTTCAGAAGCTCAACAACGATTTACTTTGAGTCGCGATAGTGTCGGAGGAGTTGACCGGACGAGTGAATTACGACTTGCAAGAGTAGCATTGGCACAGTGAGATACAAAAAAAGCATTGTCTCTATACGAAAATGCGTATCTATCTACTGATTACGGGGTCGAACTGGTGACTGACTACCTCCTACTTGCTCACTTTACTCATGATACGGATCTTGTAGATCAACTTACTCAGCAGGTAGAAAGCATGATGGGAGGTTCTCGACGGAACTACTTACTAGCAGTAAGAAGTTTCAAAGATATTAATAATGTAGCATTAGCGAAATCCTATCTTCAGAAATGACGTCTTGTTCTCGCCGCAGGAGAGGATAGTGAGGAGAAGGAAAAATATGAGGATGATTTTTCTCGTGAAGAGCACAATATTCTCGTGAAAGAAATATACCAAACTTTAGTAAGTGGACAAGATATTCAGCAGCAATTGATAACTTTAGATGCGCTGGCGATAGATCCTTTGCACAACGCCTTTTTACGTTGATTACAATCGCTGGTCACCAACGGAATGGATACGACTTTGAGTTGATTTCAACTTATTCCTCAAATAAGTGATGGAGATATTATGGCGATTCGTTTTTGGTATGTATTATTTCGTGGAGATACGAAACGTGCTTTGCAAATACTTACTGAAACAAATAATGGATATAACAAGAATGATATCAAGATGCTGTGGATGAAGTGGGCAGTTACTTCTCGTCTTGGAGAAGAACAGCTAGCAGCGAGATATCTTTATCAAATAAAAGAAAGTTGAGCAGCAGAAATGTTTTCACCCACTCCTTCTCAGCAAGAACTCCGAAAAGAAGCATTTCGTGCTTTTTCTCCACGGATGCATTGGATGGAACCTTATTTTCCTTTGGACTTTTGGTGGGTGAATACGACTTCCAGCACTTGAACAGTAACTGATTTTTAGATATAGTAAATGCACTTTAAATTCGTAATATAGGAAATTGACTCCTCAATATACTAAATTTATAGTCAATTTTCTATAATCTAATGTGGCATTTACTAAGTAGTAAATTGCCGTCTAGCTCAATCCTAACATTCTTATTTTAAACGCAATTTACTATAATATATAGTATGCTTTCTCCCTTTCGTATACCTGTTTTTTTACTGATTATAGGGATATCTAGTATTTTTTGGTGAGTACAGGAGCAAGTAAGCTGGTTATGGAGTGTATGAGGTATCTTGTTGTGGATATATGCTATGGGTATACTTGCACTGCATACGACACCAACGCAAAAAGCAGATATGCGTTCGTTTTTAGTCCTTCCTTTTTGTCTACTGCTGTATGGTTATTTACTTTATTCGTTCAAAATCAACGAGCGATGATTTTTTTTTATCGTTTTGTTGTGTGTTGTATCTTTTTTCCTAGCAGTAGATGTGTATAAGTACAAGTATGTGGTATGTGCGTGACGTCACCTTACGCATAAAGAATCTCTCTTTCTTTTTTCTGTATCCACAGGTGCAGGCGTCGTGTATGTGCTAGATGTCTTGTGAGAAAATATGTACCTATATGGGGTAACTATTTCGCTTTTAGTTTACTTATTTTGAAGGTGATTTATCTGATGTTCTTATACCTCATTGAGACGCGATATTTTTGTATGGCTGCTTTTGTGCTTTTGGATGATGGCATGATCAATGGTATTTTTTCATAAGTTCTTCTAATGAAAGTCTCTCTATAAAGTAAGATTACCCACGAGCAATACGAAAATGCAATAAAATTTGCATTTTTTTTACAGTTGTGGTATAATTATGTTGTTAGTATATTTATTTTTTGTTACAGGTTATGAAGAAGTGAATATCATTAGCTGTGCTTGCTAGTCTTTGTCTGTCTTTGTCAATGCAGTCAGCAACATTTGCTGCATACGGTGGTGGATGATCTTCTGTTTCATCTTCAAGTAACTTCCTTTCTAGAGATGTCTGTCCAAGTGGAGATAGTTCATCAAGTTATTATGATGGGACTTGTGGATCTGTTGAAGAAGAACACCTCTCTACTGCAGAGGAAAAAGAAGAGGCGGTAATAAATCAAGAAGAAATTAGCTTTGTTTCTACCAATGATGCAGAGCAATGGATAGTGGAAAGAAAAGAAGTTTTGGAGCAGGCTATTGAAACTAATGAAAAGAAGGTGTTAAATATGCCTCTGAGATATCGCATGTTTCAAAAACAAGTTGATGGAATAATGAATACTTGGAATGATCTAGACTGACAAGTAAGACACAAAAAATCAGTTAAACTGATTAAAAAGATTAATGTTGTGCTAGCATCTAAAAAGTTGTCTCCTAAATTGTTGACTATAGTACAATATATTCAAGATAAAGCAGTACTTATGACATCATTTGATATGTTGTCTGTTCAAACCTCGTCACTTGATTCTTAATAAGTATCGAAGCTCTGGATAGTTTCTAAAGGTACGAAAAATTTTGAGCAATATGTTGACTCAGACTCGCTTCTTTCATGGAAAGCGAGTTTTTTTTATATATTATGAAATCTGCGAATAGCAGTAAAACGTTTCGTTTTATGATGTAGTAAAAATGTATCATATCAGCCGTTTTGAAAGTATTTTTAGGACGAGATTTTTGGAGTGCCTATTCGAGTATAAATACTCATTTGGACATAAGAAATTTATAGATGTTATATTACATGTAATGTTGAAAGCGGTAATAAAACTTGTTGTGAATAGGAGTAAATTAAGTAGGATATATTTTTGTTTCCCTATATGGTATGTCACAATTGTATATCACGGACCGAAAAGAACAATCAAAAGAGCTTGTACTCACTGATCAGTGAATGATTCATCATATTACTCGTGTGCTGAGGATGAAGTTATGAGATATCGTTTTTCTTCAAAATCTTGCTGGAACACGTAGATTAAAAGTAAGTATACAAAACATAACTAAAGAACAGATAGTTGCTATTAGAGAAGAGGAATTTCTGAATCCCTCTGGTACATCCATAGGAAAAAGAGGAATCATACTGGCGATGCCAAATAAATTTGAAAAACTTGAGCTTATTGTCCAAAAACTTGCTGAAATAGGTATTGATTCTCTTATTTGTCGACCAAGTCGTAGATCGGTATTGAAGGATATTTCTCCCAAAAAGATGGAAAGACTTCATACAATTGCTCGTGAAGCGACAGAGCAGTCGTGGTGACGATGCATGCTTGATATTAGCTTTTCTCCTGTTTTTCCTCATTTTGCTGGTGCAGAAAATCTGCTTTTCGATTATCACGAACACTTAGAAGGAGTAGTGGCTACATACCATTCCTATGAGTACAAAAGAGCTCTTCCGTGAACAGACGTACGAGGAATTGTTTGACCAGAGTGAGGATTTGACCCAGAAGAAATTCGTAACATGACCTCTTCTCTTGCTGCGCAAGTGACGTTAGGAGATACGGTATTGAGGATGGAGACAGCTGCTATAGTAGCTGGATGGTGGATGAGGTATATATAGAAGAGACTGTTTGTGTTTAAGGTTACCTCGTTTCGTTGTTTTCTGTCAACTGTATTAGGCAATTTTTTGCTTCTGTCAATCTAATTGTAGTGTGGAACTGTGTCAGACCTTGATTTTTCTATCTATTTTCACAACAATTAGAACACTCTTATTTTACCCAATTTTTTCACATGGAAAACAACAATCAAAATGTTTTGAGTATTCTCACTTTTGTAGGTGTGATTGCTATTCTTCTTCTCGGAGTAACTGGTAAATTTGCTGGGGCATGATCTCTTACTAAAGCTGATATTGCTGATGCGATCAAGGCAAACATGCCTACTGCTGCTGCTCCAGCTGCACAACCACAACCAGCTGCACAGCCACAGCCAGCTCCAGCACCAGAAGTAACTAAAGTAGATCTAGGTGAGTTGAAAGCATTCTATGATACTGCAGTTATCGACGGAGAAGCAGATGCGAAGGTTACTGTGATTGAATTTTCTGATGTAGAATGTCCTTTCTGTCAGAGACATACAAATAACGGAACGCTCGATGCAGTAAAGACAAAGTACGCAGGAAAAGTAAATACAGTATTTGCTCACTTTCCATTGAGTTTCCATCCAAATGCACAAAAAGCAGGTGAAGCACTCGAGTGTGCTGGAAAAATTGGTGGTGATGAAGGATTCTTCAAATTCAAGAAAGCAATCTTTGCTAAGGGAGGTCAACCAACATTGGCAGTTATCGAAGAGGTAGCTAATGCAGAAGGTCTTGATGCTACACAAATGATGGCGTGTGTGAATGGTGGCGAATTTGCTCAGAAAGTTGCTGATCAGATGGCTTTCGGTAGAAAATTAGGTGTTACTGGAACTCCAGGTAATATCGTAATGAATAACGAAACTGGTGAATTCGTAAAAGTATCTGGTGCAGTACCAGCAGATGCGTTTACACCTGCAGTTGATCAATTCTTGAATTAA
>CAYLWY010000013.1:19206-22930 GCA_964387665.1 uncultured Candidatus Peribacteria bacterium | reverse complement strand
ATAGTGCAAGTGGCGAATGTTATCAATGCACATACAGGAAAAGAGATAATTTTACCTATTGCACAAAAAAGAGCTCCATTAGCTACCATGCTCAGTAGCGAAATGTCAGTACATGATGTCTCGCTTATGAGAGAGTATCAGTATGTAGATATGGAAAGTCGAGGAGTAGCACTAGTTGCAGAACAGTGTCGTCTACCCTGTACGATACTCAGAGTACCAATCGATGAGATAGGGACGGTGAGTTGTGCAACGTTCGATCGTGCAGAAGCTATAGAACAGATGCGCCGTGTCTGCGCTGGAGTGTCGCTCTAGGTAGGTTTTTTTTCAAATCGTTTTTTTGCACTTGGTCTGCGATGAGGGCATCATGGTCGACAACATGGTCTACGTTTTCATGCGAGAAGGTCTTCGCAGAGTCTCTCGATATGTTCTTTTCTTGTTTCTTCTTTTTTTACGATCGTTACCCGGCAGATCCACTCGTTACGAGCAAGTGGAGTGAGAGATTCTCGTTTGGCAAGAACGTCTGGATGGGTATGCAACACTGCTCATAGATCGTCTGGTAGTTCGTGGAGAAATTCGGTTGTTGTATCTGGTGTAGACATGACGATGAGTGGTATTTGGTTATAAAATCACAAGTAGATTGCCGCGTCACTTCACTGCGTTTCGCTCCTCGCAATGACGAGTATGCATTTGTTCTAGGTAGACAATCTATTTTCTGTGAATATTTTCTGTGAAGTATTGATGATAAACATAATGACTATGAAGAAGATTACTTCTTATCAATTCAAAACAACATATTTATCAATGAAAGGACGAGTGCAAAAAGAGCAGTCGAGAGGAATCATCCTGTTTCAAATCAGTCTACGATCTTATCGACGAGTAGGATCATCAATACGCCGATGATAAAAGAAAACAGACCAAGCGTAAGAATATTGAGTGGTAACGTAAGCAAACGTAGAATCGATCCGATTATTCCATTGACCAGTGCCAGGACGACCGCAACAACGATTGCTACTCGATATCAATCGACCGTCACATTTGGAACAATGTACGCAGCTATTCCTATAGCTAGTGCGCTGAGTAAGATCTTAATGATAAGTGTTTTCATCGTTGAAAAAAAAGAATAAAAACATATTGTTATCTATACAATGTTACTAGAGTAGTCAAGTAATTTTTGTTGATTATGTAAGTTAATTTATCAAAAATCCATAAAATTACCTTGCATGAAAATATTGTATATAGAACATCAAGCAAAACAGTATCCACAAACTGAGCATATCATCAGCGTCTTTCCTCGTGCAGAAATTGTCTGGATCAATCACTACAAAAACTTGTTTGATAAACCTATTCCTTACGAAACAAAAGATTGCCTTATCGTAGCTCGCTTGACGTGAAATGCCTTACTTCCTGTACCAGAAACGTATGGATACTGAGCACATGCGTATTTCCTGCGTACGCAGTTAAATTGTGTGTTTGATTGTGCGTATTGTTACCTCAAGGGCGCATTTCGCAACGATTTTCCTGTCTATTTCGTCAATTATGATGACATCAAACAGCAGATTGTCGATGAGGTAGTTCGTGTTCGTGCGTCTTGATACCATGACACTATCTGGATCTACCCGAGCAACCGAACTGATCTGGTAGGAAGTGAGCATATCTGATCGTTTCACCAGCAGTTTGTTTCTTTTTTCGAATCCCTAGAAAACGTGATGATAGAATCTCGCACGAAGTCGACGATGATGAAACCATTATTGAATTTAGGATTGGTACCAAAAAATACTGAACTTGCCTTTTCGCTCAATGCACAGGAAATTATCGATCAGTATGAACGTGCGACACCACCGCTAGAGAAAAGAATCGGTGCACTGAATCAGATGCTCGATGCGTGACGAAAGGTGTGACTACGTCTCATGCCGCTAATTCCTGTCCTAGCGTATCAAACTATATATGAACGTTTTTTGCAACAAATACGTGACCAGATAGCAGTAGACCGCTGTTCTTCGTTGTTTTTTGGGTGACTTTTGCTTACCAAGCAAGACCTGAAACAGATGCAGAAAAAAGCACCAACCTTGTCATTGTTTCCTTTGTTGACGACAGAAACGTGATGATTGATGAGGACTGGAACGGCAGAAAGAAAAGAATTGTATGAGCTAATAGGTCGTTATTTTCCTCAGGCAAAAGTAAGTTTTGATGAGATGTAGTGCTTGTTTATTTTCAGAAATAGATAGATCTTACTGCTTCACTTTGTTTGACCTGGTCGTATGTTCACTCAGTGAAAATAGTTCACTCGTTCATGACGCATATTTTATCTACAAACTCTCCAAGAAATCAAAAATCATGTTCTACGATGATAAGTGTTTTTCATTGAGTAATGATTTTTTGTAGAAGTGTGATTACTTTGCCTTTAAGTTTTGGGCTTACTCATGCAGTAGGTTCGTCTAGGAGGTAGAGTTTGGTATCTTGAAGAATGAGTCTTGCAATTTCTAAGAGTCTCATTTGTCCTCCAGAAAGGGAACTTGCAAGGTGTTTTCTTTTTTCATATAGATCTAGCTCATGCAAAATAGCTGCTATCTGATCTTTCATGTCTTGTGGAAGCATGCGTATCGTTCATCGTTTTTGCAGTCGAGTGAGTTTATGAACAAACGCGAGTGCGAGGTTCTCTTCTAGGGTGAGATTTTTGAAAATACCAAAACTTTGAAAAACACGTCCTATACCTAGCAACGCTCTTTGTTCGACACTCATTTTGGTAATATGTTTTCCATCAAAAACAATCGATCAGGTTTGGGGAATATTAAACCCATTGATTAGATTGATGAGTGATGTTTTTCCACATCCGTTTGGACCGACAAGGCCAATAGCTTGTCATGGGAGTATGTCGAGATTGACTCTGTTGATAATGTTATGGCTACCAACTTTTCGATTTAGGTTTTGCATGGTAAGCATGAATGTTTATGGTTTAGTAAAGTCTTCCAAAAGAGATTTTTCTGAACGTTATATAAGTAGCTATCATGATAATAAGAGCAAAACAAGCTTCTCTGATATATCCTAATTGTGCTGGTTCTACTATTTTAAAAAACCTGAGGTACTCATAGATAAAGACGATGCCTACTGCTATCAGTAAGGTAATGAATTCGTTTTGATTATAGGAAATGAAAGCTATGACAAGAGTTAATACTAGCATATTCAGCCAAAAACTCCGTGGATCGATATACATATAATAGAAGGTATAGAGTGTTCATCATACTACTGCACAAGCAGAGCTAATAAGTACCATAACAAATGTATACACAGGTATACGTATTCCTAGTGTCTGGAGAATGTGCTCTCCTTCTCACCATCATTTCAACGTCGTAAAGATAAGTGCTTTTTTGAATGAGGAAATAGTCCATAAAAAAATAGCAACGCAAACAAGCGATAAGAGAAGAAAAGCGGGTAGTGACGTCACGGTGAAATCTTGTCGTAGAATCCTTTGTATTCAGGATAATCACAGTGCTCATCAGGTGAGAGATTCTCGATTTAATGCTACCTGGAAAGAGAGTATATACAAAGCAAGAGTTCCGACAACAAAGTAAACTTGACTCAGACGCTTGGAAAGAAAGATTATGAAGAAGGTAAAGAGAGATGAGAGGAGAAAGGTTACTATCAGCGAACTGATAATGCCTGTATGCATATGGATATGGAAAAGTGCTGAACTGTAGCTTGCAAAAATAATCAACGCTAGGTAGGA
>CAYLWY010000013.1:16011-19106 GCA_964387665.1 uncultured Candidatus Peribacteria bacterium | reverse complement strand
CACAAAAAGGAAATATTCTAGACTGACATAGAGCAATGCTCATAGATACATATATTTTTTATTGCCTATCCCAACTAAGATCATAAGGCCGATTCACTTGATAAGATAAAAGAGATTATCAGCTGACTTGAGAGCAGTGTGATTGGTGATGAGTACTCCGATTGCAAACAAAACAGGAAGAGATACTCGCAGATACCACTGTAACCATCAGGATACAGATATTCATAATGCACGTATCGTGGTAGAAGCATTCGCTATCCCTTTCCGTAGTTTACCGATATAACTTGCTTCAAACAGGTACCATATAAGAATATTAATGAGTATGAGACTGACGACGAGGAGAAAAGTTCATATAGAGAATAGATTGCTGCTGATGGGAGCTGGTCAGAAGGTAAGGTTGAGTGTATTTTCTATAAAAAGAGCTACACCAAGCGTAAAGATGAGTCAAAAAAGATCTCTTTGTAATTCATTGGTAAAATGAGTCAAAATGATTCGATGAACGACAAAATAGACGACCATCATGGCCACGCAAAAGAGTACAGCTTTTATGGTAATTCAATCGGTAAAAAATGAGTCGGTGGCATATGCACCTACAATAACTCGACTGAGTACACTTAGGTTCATGAACTTGCCATACGCATATCGTGACGCAAGCAGAAAAGCAATGGTTCCGTAGATGAGTGTGTTATAGAGTATATACTCGATCATATGTATTATTAGTGATCGTAAATAAGTAGGAATTATTGCGTAACGGGTACAAGAACACCATTTTTTACCTCTTTCATAACGAAGTTTACTCATATGACATCTGCTCCATCGAAATAGTAATTTCAAAACAGTCATGAGATCTGCTTGTCTTTAGTAGTTGCTTGGATATATGCTTCTACTTTTTCTGGTCAGTAGTTGGGGTCAGCAATTGCTTCGGCGACCAAGTCAAATGCTTCTTTATAGAGTACTAAAAAGGTGTCAGCAAACATTACTTGGTATTGTTCTTTGAATGCGTTGACGAATGTATTAGCTTGTGTTCATAGAGTATCAACGTCAGGGAGTTGTGAGGATTTGACTCATTCCATAGCTGTTCTCAATTCAGTAAGTATTGATGACGATGCAATAGTTTCTGGTCAGATAATTCTATTTCTTAAAAGATCAGTAATTCATTCTTGTTCTAATCAACGCACTAGACTTAAAGTAACGCTATCGCTGTTTGGTACAATGATTAATGCTTCGATGGTATTAACTTTATCTTTTACTTGTTTTGCAAGCAATGAAAAATCTTTTTCATCTGAATTGAATTTTTCATTCATGATGACATTTTTTTCGCCGTGAGCTTGGGTTAGTGCTTTTGCAAAACCAAGACCATAATCGGTGTTTTCATATAAGATAGCTATATTTTTCATGTTTTGGCTATCAAGATATTGTTTAACAGTTGCCGCTTGATTTAAATCGTTGTAGTACCTGTACGTATGTGTAGCAATTTTACTAATTTCAGGACTGCTTGACACTGATGAAAGAAGAAGAACTCATCCTGGTTCAGTAATCTTTGCAGCAGCAAGTGTTTCTGAGCTACACAAGCCTCACAAAATAATTTTTACTTGATCTATATTTACAAGCTTTTGTGCAGCAGCAGCAGCATCTTTTCCACTACATTTACCATCTTCGATAATGAGATCAATTTTATACTTTGTTTGTGAGTTATTAAATTCTTCTGTAGCAAACTTCATGACATTGACCTTGTCAGTTCAGATATTGGCAGCTGGTCACGAAATTGGTGCAATAACACCGATTTTGATAACTTCTGTAGTAGGTGTGCCAGAAGATGAAGAATTAGTAGATAGTGATTTTTGTACACATCATGCTAGTATAAATATACTTAGCGAGAGACTCGCAAGGAGTGTGAGTGAATATTTCATATGTATATAAAAAAAGATAAATCTACAATTATGACTACTTAATAAACCGAAAAAATCAATTAGTGATTTTTGTGAATAAAATATGCCAAAGGTATAAATAGACTTGTTTATACTTAATGAAGTAATTTTTTGTACATTTTATAATATTAAAAGACATCTTGTCAATAAATAAAAAAACGCTTGTTTCAAGCGGTTTATCTATATTAGTGTTGTGGAATATCTACGACATTGAGTAAACTATGGTAGTGTTTCAAGCAAGCGAGCAACGCATCTAGCAACAGAAATATCAAGTTGAAAAGATCAAAGTCCATTGTCAACAACATACTGGGTGATAGGTAACGTTATCGGTCAAACAATTCATGGTCATGATTCTATATCTTTTTGCTGCATGGTTTGGAGGAGAGGTGTAGGAACACTCACGACATACATTTTTTCTTCATAAGACACTAGACCAAGTGTGTATATAGGTCGAGTTTCTCTTCACCATACAGGAGTCGGAAACAGTACGTTTACTGTTGTTCACAAAATTCTGTTTTGCAGTTCTTCTGCTTTTTCTGGTGATAGTGAAAGAGTGTTTTGTAGTGCTTCTGTGTGCCTTCTGAGTATTTCGAGACGACTTGTATCTAGATTTGCTAAGATGAGTGGATGCTTTTTGATGAAAGCGACTGCGAGTTGTATATGTGCTTCTTGTAGATTTTCTACGTATCTATCTACGCTTTGAAAAAAAGATATTTGATCTATCGTTGCTAGTTCTTGAATAAGAAAATTTTCCATCGACTCTGTGTATGCTCATGATCAGGTGAATTCTTTCGTGTCAAATAGTTCGTTTAAAATATTTCCTACACTAGTACAACGTTGGAAAAAGAGATCTACTTTGAAAGAATCCGTCTGGTTGAGTTCTCGCTCTCTCTCATGCGCAGTGAGGCTTTTGTTGACGAGTTCGAGAATAGCTTTTTGTTTGTTTTTTTCGTATTGCTGTGTTGTTTTTTTATTTTGTTGTGAGAAAATAAGCAGAACAGAGAGTAGAAGAAGCGCTGCTCATGCGGTGATTCATGCCATCTTCAACTTTTTGTTGTTATGTTTCAAATCATACACATCGTATCAGACGAAAGTTCATCTTTTGGATTCAGATAGTTTTTCATCGAGAGGAGGTGTATCTTCTCAGAATCTTTGAGAGGTATAGAT
>CAYLWY010000013.1:10307-15911 GCA_964387665.1 uncultured Candidatus Peribacteria bacterium | reverse complement strand
AACGTGTCTCACGCATATTTATCTAGTATATGATGAGGTTGTTGTACATCGTTTCGGTTTTCTACGAGAGCGTGTACTCTAGGTTGATGACATCATATCTTGCGCAAAAATTCGGTCATGTTTTTTTTTGCAATAGCAACTGCCTGCGGGTTACTATCATAAACGATGAACTCTTTTTCTTGTAATTCTTCTTTCGTGATTTTTCATGATAGTATACAATGATGTAGAAAATTGATAGTCGTACTGCTATCTCCACATGCGTAGTCGACGATATATTTTGCCTGTTTACATTTTTTCAAAGTTTTTTCAGATATTTGTTCTAGGAAGGATTTTTCTTCCTCTTTGAATGCGCGATACATCTTTTGCTTGGAAAAGTTAATCCAAGCGTTGAGGCCGTTATTTTTTGGATTAGTTTTTTCTTGCCAGTCGTATAAATCACTGCTATCAGGGCAGATACCTTGTTGTAAAAAACGAAAAAAACGTATTTGACGCTCAAGACTTCGTCCATAGGCATTTGTTTCTGGTGGTGAATGGGAGGGAGCAGTTATATTCATAGTCACTGTCGTACATATCAAAAAATTCATGTAAGTGTCTTGTAAAGATGCTGGCTTTCTATAATTACTCCACACATATCTGACTCGTTATAGAGTGCTATCATTACTTTATTTGGTCCATAGAAATTTAGTTCACATCAGAATTCTATACTATCATCTTGGAGAAAACGACTTTCTCTATAATTTTCCCTATCTGATTGGTGGTATGTTTCGTTTGCGGCAGAAGGGCAAAGAATTACTTTTGCATACACTTTTTGTTCACGCCTGCGAGGAACATAGCTATCTTTAAATCGTGCTAAAATAGCATCTCCAGCTGCTTGGTTTCAGACAAATGCGAGTATTTCTGTTTCTGAGCTGAGTGTATCCAGGTATACTTGTTTCATTCATTCGAGTCACTCATATATTTTAATTTTTGGTTTTACGCTATACTTGTTTCATAGAGCGTTTAATGCAGGAAGTATGTTTTCAAATGATCCAAACTTTTGTTGCAGCTGTACAAAAAGTAATTCAGGACTGACTGCACTGTATTTTTTGTTTCCTTGATGTTGAGTAATAGTTAGCACTCATTTGTGTGTTAAACTTTCTAGTATATCATAACAACTGGTTCTATTGATTCAGCTTAGTGCACTTATCTTGGCTGGTTGTATAGTTCAATATTCGAGACAAAGAAGGTATATCTTAGCTTCTTTTTCTGTCATTCAGTAGTTCACGAGTCCAGCAATGATATTCATAGGAACCTGGGAAGGTAAAACGTAACTTCACCATACTTACTCATGGTAAAAAGTCTAACGTAATTTTAGCATAAATATTTTGCTGAAAGTGAATTTTATCCCATAAACCCTTCTATGAGTTCCTGAATCAGCATAAAGATGACGATGAGTTTTTTGTTATTTTCTGACGGTGATCCTTCAGGAGAGAGTGTTTCTATCCTCTTGTCGATGAGATCAATGAGCTTCTGGAGATTTGCCCTCTTGAATCATACGGTACTTACCAATTTCATCGCTGTACGATACACGACAGGTCTGTAAGTGACGCGTTCTTTGAAGGTAGGTTTGATAGCTGTTATAGCTGTATCTTCATCTGTAGGTGCTGAGGCATGTTCCTGCTGTTTTGTTGCAGTCACTTTTTTCGATACTTTTTTTACTGATGTTGGCTTGACGACGGATTGTGTCGTGAAAGCGACCTTTTCAGTGACTTCTGCTATGGGTGATGATTTGATTCGTTGCTCTGCTGAGAGTGTTTCAGTAAGTACTCACTGATTTACCCATCTCGCATCTGTCGTCCCTATAGGATAACATGAGAAGAGTGTAATGGTTTCTTTCGCAACGTTTTGGTCGAGGATGCTGACTTGTGTTTCTGGAATTTCTTTTGATTGTTCTACCGTATACACATAAAGCGTGTACTTTCCTTGTTCATCAGCAAGGTAGACGAAGATTTTGTCGCCTACATCGGTCAAAGGTGCTACTTGTCCTGCTGTTTTATATCTTCCTGGATCATTTTTTGCAAAAGAACTATGAACAGCAAGGACCATATTTCCGATGCCTTGGTCAGGAGCATTTCCTACATAATGAAGTGCTCCTGCTTCGAGATATTTGTAATGATCGAACACGTCACCTACTTGTATCTTTTCTACATCGTCGTTTGTGGGCCAGACGAGAGGGATCGTGACACCGACTTTTGGGTAGACGACGTATCATGCTGCTGTTTTATCTTCACTATGAGGTAGAGTATCTAGCCAGTAAGTGAGGTCGGTGATGTCTTGTTTTTCGTTTGGTAGTGCTCGATGGGGAAATGCTATCTCCATACCAGGAACTTGTTTTATTTCCATATTGCTTGCCTTGATGATTGCATCGATGGGTGCTGCCTGAGCTAATGTATCTGAAGATATTGAACTGATAAACAAGTATCAGGTTATCATGCTGGCGATCAGAAGATAGCATCCTATGTGGAGAAGTCGTCTTTGCATGGAATAGATGTATATAAAATATAGAAAATACACTTTAAATTTAGTATGTGCAAATGTGTATTTTCTACGTAGGAAATAGCCGTTTGTCTGGAATTCGTACGTTCTGTTTTTAAATGCTATTTACTATACTTTCTTATCTATGTCAAATAATATATTACATAAAAAAGTATATCTGTCAAAAATACGATACATATAAAATATTATGTGTCAAATAGTGTGAAATAATATATATCATATAAGTCAATTTTTGCTCTTGATTTTTCATAAATTTTTCTTCATATACTTGAGTGAAAATGACAAAAATGCGTCTGGTTCGTTGTTTTGTCATTAAAATACTTGGTAAATTCAAAGGGAATTTACTACGTAGAAAATTGTTTACCTGTTTTATGAGTACGGATCGTTTGAAACTGTACTATTGAATACAACGCTGTAATTTTCTTTATTTACTTTTGTGTTCGTATTTTTTATTTTTTCATTACTCATGAAAAAACTCTTTCATTTCGGTATTGCACTCGGTGTGATGCTGTGTTCATTTTCACTTTTTGGGTTAGGATCTGTTGCACAAGCAGCAACCACAAGTAACCTTGCCGCAAGTTCTTTGTGAACTTATAATCAATGGGATATTAATCCATTTAATTTCTGAACAAAAGTAGCAGCAGTAGCAACGAATGATGGAGATACGACGTACGTATCATCTTCTACAAATAACGAGGTACAGACATTTAGTGTAGCAAATGCAGGAATACCAGCGTGAGCAACGATCAATTCAGTGACTCTGTATGCAGTAGCAAAATGATTCCAACTTATTTGAAACTCAGCAAAGAAATTTGCACTTTGAGTAGAAAATGGAGGAACATTTAATGAAGGATCTGATATTACTTCTACTACTAGTTATGCTACGTATAGTCGTGTTATGGCTACAAACCCTCTAACGAGTAGTGCTTGGACGCTAGAAGAAGTTAATAATTGGACGACAAAATTTTGATTTTCAAGAACAAATAACGCGTGAGCTGTTTTAGTGACACAGGTATATGTGGTAGTGGATTATACACCTTGTACACCTACGGCAGAAGTATGTGACGGTTTAGATAACGATTGCGATGAAGCAGTGGATGAAGATGTTGCAGATATTGTAACAGAATGTAGTGCAGGAGTAGGCGCATGTTTCGCAGAAGGAACAATTACGACAAGTTGTGTAGAAGGAGCGATGGTCGCAGGTGCATGTACTGCAGTTGCGTGAGAACCAAGTACAGAAATATGTGATGGACTAGATAATGATTGTGATGCTGTTATAGATAATTGAATCACAGAAACAGTAGAAGATTGTTCTGCTGGAGTGGGAGCATGTAATGTTGCATGAGTGTTGGTTGTTTCTTGTATAGATGGAGTGATGACACCATGAGTATGTAATGCAGAAGCAGGAACACCAACTGAAGAAGTATGTGATGAAATAGATAACGACTGTGATGGAAGTGCAGATGAAGACGATGTGTGTGAAGTAAGTGAGGAACATCCTTGTGGATCAATTACCTTGGCTATAGAAGGTGACGAATCTCATACGTTCTTGGTTACTGATTTACCATTGACCTTTGTTGTTTCAAATGGAAGAAAAATTACTGTTTCATCGCTTGGTGGTGGGGAATACGCGGTAGAGTATGATGTAACATCAGCACGTATCGGTCAGTTTAAACGTATTGAAGGAACGCTGACTATCAATGGTGGTGGTGTTGTATCTGACCTAGATACTACTTTCCCTGGGGTGACTGGATTGGAAACATTTCCTGGACCTTTAGGTGGTGATGATGCTGACATCGTGAGTGATACCTTAATTTCTTTTTCACTCAGAACACTCAGAGCATCAAAAGATACATTCTCATTTATGTATACACAGACAGATAGTGATGAAGATGGTGTAGCAGATTGTAGTGATCTATGTGAAGAATCTTCTGGTCCTGTTGATGAAACAGGATGTCCAGTAATCCTTTGTGTACCAACTCCAGAGGTATGTGATGGTTTAGATAATGACTGTGACGAAGCAGTGGATGAAGATATTACTCCTATAGTACAAGATTGTGGTGCAGGAGTAGGAGCATGTTTTGCAGCAGGAACGATTACGACAAGCTGTGTAGCAGGAGCAATGACTGCAGGTGAATGTACAGCAATCGCATGAGAACCAGGTACAGAAGTATGTGATGATGTAGATAATGACTGTGATGAACAAGTGGATGAAGAATTGGTATGTGGTGGTGGATGAGACGGAGATGGTGATGGAGATGGTGACGAGTGTACAGATGAATATAATGCAGTTATTTCTGTGCCTGCAACGACCAATGTAACTAGTCCTGTCAGTGTGTGAACTGTTTCAGTAGGTGACATGCTTACGGTAACTGTTGCAACTGATGATACGTGGTCAGCTGGTGACAGTGACGATCCTTATGATCGTGAAAGTAATGCAGATGGACTCGATGCATATGACCTATACGGTGATTTCAAGTACGGTTCTCTCGTAGGTCGTATCAATGAAGGTAGTTGGTTCCTTGTATGAACAGACTTTTCTGTAGTAGTTAGTGAAGCAGGAACATTTGAACTTGCTTATTGGGATTCAACGTACGATGATAATAGTGGAGAAGTTTCAGTAACTGTGATTCATGAATACGCAGTAGAATGTCCAGAAGACTCATACTGTGGTGACGGTGTCGTAGATGAATGAGAAGAATGTGATGACGGTGGATATGGGTATGGATACGGATATGGATCTGATAACTGTAATGATGCATGTGAATGGGTAGGAGAAGAGGAACCAACCTGTGGTGATGGAATAGTAAATCAAGAAAGTGAACAGTGTGATGATGGAAATGAAAACAATAGTGATTCATGTACCAATGCATGTCAAAACAATACGCCAGGTGGATGAGGACAAGCGTCTTCTATAGGACCAGGAGGATGATCACCTTCTTCATTGCTTGAAACTGGGCCAGATTCAGATCCTGAAACATTGCTCGAAACTGGACCACAAGAAGCTACTGCAGAGACAGTGATACTAGCATGTGAAGAGGATACGTACATTCTCGAGAGATTGAAAAA
>CAYLWY010000013.1:0-10207 GCA_964387665.1 uncultured Candidatus Peribacteria bacterium | reverse complement strand
TAGTAAAAGCTAAAGAAGCGAGTTTACCAAAAGATGTCGTCCAGAGAGCGATCGAAAAATGATCTGGCACAGGCGAGTGAGATCAGCTTATGGAAATGTTTTATGAATGATATGGGCCTGGAGGATCTGCGATTTATGTGAGATGTATCGCGAGTAATGTGAACAGAACATCAGCAAACGTGAGAGCAGTCATGGCAAGATATGGAGGTAATATGGCAGAACCAGGAGCGGTAAGGCGACAGTTTGAAGAAAAAGGGGAAATTTTTGTGAGTGGAAAGATAAAAGTTATCAAAGAAAAAGGAAAAACAATCGAGACCGTAGAGCCGTTGTTGATCGATGAGGTCGAGCACCATATCCTAGAAACGAATGCAGAAAATTATGAAATAGATGAAGATTCGGTCCGTATTATTACCTCGAGAGATGATTTCATAGAGGTAAAACGTTATCTTGAAGAACACGGATATAAGTGCGAAGAAGCTGACCTCCAGTTTCTCCCTACGTCGACGGTCGAGCTCGATGATGCGATCTATGAGAAATTTGAACGTCTGGTAGAAATGATCGAAGAGGACGAAGATGTCGATGCGGTACGACATAATGTGGTGTAGTTATTTATTCTAATTGCGAAATTGAACTATGAGTACATGAATTGATGTTTTTTCTGCTTTGTTTGATACAAGAAAGAAAAAGAAATATTATAAACAGCATAGTTGATTCGTAAACTGAATACTGGTTAGGTACCAAGAAAATACTGATAACACGACTAAGTTACTAATAGATTTGTTTAAAAATGTCTTATCTCTGAGAGAATATGATAAAACTACGAGAGAACAGTTGCGTACTATGGCTGTAAAAAACTCACTAAAAGACATATTAGCTCCAAAGGATATACAAACAGGAAGTGATTTAGTAGTCTCTAATGAGGAAGTGTTAGTGGATGTATCAAAAATAGATGATACAACGTTAATTAGAATATTATCTTCTCTACCCGTAGAAGAAAGAGCTTTTTACAATGCATTAGTAATAGACAATGTTTCTGCAGATGAGGTTTCAAGACGGACGTGATATTCAGTTAATTATATTGAGTACGTTGTCAAAAATGCAAAAAATTTACTTGCAAAAAAAATAGCAACACAAAAAGTGGCTCAATAATTTATGAATATGTTTTACTCAAATTAATAATTGCTTGTTGTGTCTCATCTAAATTTTTGCTCGTTATACGACAAGCAGCCGCCGCACGGTGTCCTCAGCCACCGAAGTGTCCTGCTATCTTGCTAACGTCTAGGTCAGGATTTTTTGTTCTAAAAGAACACTTGAGGTAGGGTTGATTTGCGTTAGGATAGTGCTTGAAAAGTAAGAATATACCATCATGCTGTATATTGGTCATGATATGGAGAAGCATTTCTATTTTTGCTTCATCGAGATTGTTTTGTACTAACTCTGACTGATCTACCGCAACTCGGATGAGACCGTCTTCATGAACGATACGTTGCATGAGATCTCAGACAAATTTAGTTCAGAGGTAGTCGTTTGACCTGTATAGGTTATTTACGATGACAGACAAATCAGCTCATTTACTAAGCAGGAAACTGGTAAGCGAAAACGTAGTAGCTAGATCTTTTCATCGCTGGAAATGTCAGGTGTCAGTAGAAATACCCATAAGCAAAAGCGTAGCGATACGAGGAGTGATGCTATGTGCGTCGCGCTGCTGGAGAAGGTGGGTGATGATTTCACAGGTACTACTGATGGTATCATTGACGAGATTGCATGTACCTCGAGGAGCGTCGCTAGGATGATGGTCTATATGGATAATTGGTGTCTGCGTAGCAAGCGTGCGCAAGTTGCTTCTCTCTCTGGTTGCGGTATCGACACTGATCCGTAGATCAGGATGGTACGAAGAAGGGATGTGCTCTTTGAAGTTGGTTATCTCAGGAAGAAATGAGAAAATACATGAAATTTTACTCGGAACGAAGTATTGTACCGATTTTCAATAGTTTTTTAGCCGTTCTCACAATCAGAGTCATGCTCAGAGACAATCTCCGTCAGGATCCATATGAACACAGATACCTATAGTGGTCGCGGTATCTATATGTGATCGAAACTGGTCAGTGAGGTTTTGTGGGAACACGAATAAGATGTAGTGAGTAAAAGCATGTAGTAAGCGTTTTATTGAAGATCTAACGGGTTTTTAGTGCAAGAAATTTCTGAGTTTTGGCATTAAGATTGTCGTTTCTGTAATGAACTATTACTCTTTACTTTTTGTCTTGATACAAAAAGTAAACAAAAAAATCAAGAAAAGACAAAACTTCAGTAAGTATGCTTTGATACGTTGGTTTGACGGATGCGATTTCGTTCCCTAAAGGGCTCCGGGCTCATCGCACCATTACAGTTGTTTTAAGTAGCTTTGTTGTTTTGTTCTCAGCTATATGTCTTTTCGTATACTTAGGGTTAAATATCTTTGAACTTATATAATTCGACACCGTTGAGTGTGTCTGGTCATCCATAACGTCACTGGCTATGAATGATAAGTACTTTGTCATCTAGTGAAATGTTTCCTTTGAAGAGAATTCTAATCATTTCTTTTCCTATCTGTTTCACATTCTTGAGGTCAAACGAGGAAGCGATTTTATATCCTTTTACTCACCGTAAGAGATTCATATATCTGTATGCTTCGTCGTTTTTGGTAAATGAGATAATCGGTACAGGTGGTTTCAATGCAGAGAGTCTTGCTGGAGCGTATCAGCTTTCTGTAGGGCAGATAATTGCTTTCACATCAAGTTGTTTGCTTGCTTGGTAGGTAAGATTGATAATATAGTCAGTGACTAACATATCGTCGCTATGATTGATATCGGTCAGTTGGTATTTGGTATCGGGTTGATAGGTAGGATCGTTGACGAGTTCATACAACATCATTATCGTATCGAGTGGTTCTTCTCCTACCGCACTTTCTTTCGTAAGCATGACGGCGTCGACACCGAGTTTGATTTCTTCGACAAGCGTCGCTATAGTTGCTTCGTTATCTTTTCCAGTAACGGTAAGTCACGCACTGATAATTATTGGTTTTCCGTGAATATGAGCTAAACAAATGAGATCGTTTTTGGTATAGGAAATCTCTTTGTTATGTTGGAGAAGAATATCTATTTTTTCTCTATTTAAAATTACTCCATCTGCTGCCTCTACTATAGAAACAAAATTTTCTATGGCTTCAGTTGTTTCGATCTTTGCAATTACTTTCACTCTTTTTCATCCCTGTTCGTTCAGAAATGCTTTGATATGTGCTATGTTTTCTGCATCTCTGAGATATCCCACAGATATCATGTTTATCTTATTATCTATTCACCAGACGATTTGCTCCTTATCTTTTTCGGTAAGGAAAGGGAGTTTTGGTATATAGTTGTCGAAATCTACGACATTGTGTATGCGGAGTGATCCTGCGACAACTATTTTTCCTACAAGAAAATCTTCTTTGTGTTCAGTAATCTCTACTTTTACACGATCATTGTCGAGACTCATAACAGTACCTACAGGTATACGTTGTATATTTGGGTAGTCGATGAGAAGTTGCTGTTCATTGTTCTGAAACATTTCACTATATGCTACTTCCACGATTTGTCCTTTTTCGAAGGTGAGATCTTCTTTGTTTTTCGTTCTGATTTCTGGTCATCTCAGATCAAGCATCACTGTTTTCGAACTATCTAGCTTTAGGATAATGTCGATATATTTTCTCTTCGTCTCTTCATCGCCGTGAGAGAGATTTATCCTAAATACATCTATGTTGTTTACTACTTTCGACAGAACAGTCTCTTTATCGATAGCAGGTCACATCGTAGCGATTATTTTTGTGGTATGGAAATGAGACATATGGAACGATGCGTAAATAAAATGTGTAGTAATAACTGTGTGAGCGACTTCTATCTTCTTTTTCTTTTCGTCCTGCGTTTGCCGAATCAAGCATGTTCTTTTTCTTCTTCGTAGATGCGAGTTCAGGACACCATACTATCGTCGGTACTGATATGAATCGCACATCATAACTTTTTTTCTCGTTTTTTTATAGTCTCACCATTTCTTCAGATAATTTCTCCTTTCATACGTTTTGGAATAGTTACTGATATTTTATTTGCTGAGTCTATGGTTATTTCTACTGGACATCTTCGTGCACGTTTCAGCTCTTCTTGCAATCACTGAGTGGCGTATGCGAGAATAGCTGATGGAGAGCTCTCTTTTGCTATCTCGTCGGTAGGCATGACCACGACTTGTTCACCATAGCTATATACTTCGTGAGTGACTTTTCAGGTTCTTGCATCAGTTACTTCTATGACAGGACGAGCAAGATCCTCAGCCATCATACCGATCGGTACTTTGACGGTTTGTTTGAGGGTAAGGAGTTGTCCTATCTGTCCCGCTTTGATAAACACTATACAGGTGATCACATGAGCTGCACTTCCTAGATCGACTGCATGGAGAAATCTTTGAAGAGCATCGATCGGCTGGGTTGCATGCATCACTCAGATCATTCCTATTCACGCTAGTCTGAGGTCTTTGTATAAGTGAAAGTCGTCGTGATTTCTTACTTCGTCGAAGATGGTAATATCTGGCCTACTGAGCAGCAGAATGTCTCTGATCTCTTGGTGAGATGCGTGAAAGAAACTCAGTTGGGTAATCGTTTTTGCTACTTGGAGGTCGCGAGGGGCTTCGATAGTTTTTATGATAAGATTTTTTGTCGTAAGGTAGCTAGTCACTGCTTGTGCAAAGGTAGATTTTCCTTCTCCTGGAGCTCAGGCGATTAAGATACCATTGTGTGGATTGGTGATGAGTGAGGTGAGGTGTTCGTCTAAGTCATAGGCATCGAGTCATAACTGTTTTACTGGTCTGACGATGGTAAGCTCATCTGTTCACGAGACAGGAGGTCTCGTATAGACTATTCTATAGCGACCACACTGAAATACTTCACTATAGGTCCTTTGTATTTCTGCAAAAATGGGTTCATCGGGGTTGATTTGTTCTGAGATATCTGCCTGTGCGTTGCTGCGTATGTTTTGTACGAGAGAGCGGATTTCTGCAGCTCAGAGTACTTGTTCAGTAGATGAGAGGAGTCGTCATCCAGGCGCTCATTTTTTTACGCGAAGATGTTGTCCAGCTTTGATATGTGCTGACATGGTTTGATCGTCAAAGAAACTGTCCAATATGCTAAGAAGCTGACTATACGCAGTTGACATAGAGCGAGAAAAATTTTGGCAAAAAACCAAAACATAATAAATATTTGCTTTTTAATTTCAAGGTCAATATACTGATAAAGAAGAGAAAATGAGGTTGTTTTCAACAAAATCGTGAGTGGGTATTTTATTTTATCTTGTAGGGTGTGTCATGCATATATCAACTACTGATCTTGCCAAGGAAACGTTGGCTCATGCGAAAGAACTAATCAAAGAGTTAGATGAAGCGAAATATAGCTATGACCGTCAAGGACTAGTAACATTGCTGGCCTCTTTTACTGAAGCGTACAAGAATAGGCAGGAGTGAGTCACTGTTGCTCATCTTGAGGAAATAATTGCACAATTAGAGCGTATAGACCATACGTATCACGAGCGACTTCTCGAGCAACAAAATAAGGGAAATGATCAAGAAATGAATGTGCTACTTTCAGATTTTAAACAAGAAACATTTGCACAGCCATCGACTTCTTGGTTTCATACCTACATTTCGTCCAAGTCGTTTTTTGCGCGGATATACGATGGACTCTCATGGATAGAGTCTGTGCTTTTGTGGATAGTGCTTCTTTTTGGTGTTTTGTTACTGTTTGTCGGAGTAGAGCATTATTTATGGTATGTGTTGATTATGTTTTCGCTCTGTTCACTAGCAGTGCTCCTCGTGAGATGGTCATGGACGTTGTGAGGCCGTGTAGTTGTTTTGGCCCTCTTGTGTAGTGTTGTATGGGTCTGGGCTAGTATTGTGTAGAGAACCTCAACCATTTTGGTCTTCATTTGGGTATAAAAATATAGAAAATTGACTATAAATTTAGTATATTGAGGAGTCAATTTTCTACGTAGGAAATAGACTTTGATCCAGTAGGTTTTTACAAATTCAACATCTATTTACTATAACATCGATTTTAATCTTTTTCGTGAGTTTTACAGAGTTTCCATAATTTCCATGATTATTATGTGAAGTTGTAAGTAATGTTCTTGCAACTTTTTTATTTTTCAGTACAGGTAAGGGAAATGAGTTGAAGAAGCATTTATAGTAAATTCACTTTAAAATTAGAATATTCAAACGGTGAATTTACTACTTAGGAAAAGGATTTTAACAAAATCAATTTTCCTAAATTTAAAATCCTTTTACTATAGTATCCGATTTTTCGATATGCGAACACCGTTATTGTTGCTTCATGGTGTAGTGATCCGATTTCTTTTTGTCTGGTGATGGCGATGGATGGGTCTTTTTCCGCTTGCAGGACTTTTTGTCCTCGGTATTCGATACTACCAGAGACAACAAAAAAGCGATGTAGATTTTCGTGTTGCTGCACAAGAGATGTTGGAGTCGTATGGTGTGGCGGGTGCTTGGATGGTGTTTTTGGTAGGTATATGGCAATTGTTTCATATCTTGTGACTACTCACCTGGGCGACAGGTTTTCGGCTTCTGTGAATACATATGATGGTCTATCTCGGAGCACTATGTTTACATAAGAGAGATTTGGCAGTGGGTGCGCATGCGTGACGATGGACGAGTGGTGTACTGATTTTCTTCCAATCTACTCAGTTTGGTCAATGGTCTCTGAGCATGGATATTATTTCTATGATGATTTCTTTGTCCTTTGCACTGTATGCGTGTATCGTTTTTGTTTTATGAACCATGGGCATTAGAATAGGACGCCGTCTTCCTGCTCTTTTGTTTATTTTTTCACAACTCACGATACTGGTGGGTGTTGTCTACTACGCTGATACGCTTACCTTATGGACGTTGTTGTGATGACAGATATATCTAGGAGTTTTGTATGGTGTCTTGCAACGAGTATCTCAGGAAAAGGATGCATCACTTGCTGAAAGTCCGTATGATGAAGATGACTTGTTATATGTTATCTTGCGTGGAGATCGTATCAGTAACCAGCAATCGAGAGAGTTAACTCAAAGCCATACTTCTCTTCGTGATATTATATTGCAGGCAGGGAGTAGTGTGTTGAAGAAGCTTCCGAGACGGTCGTTTACTACTTTATGAGCACTGAACTTAGTCTTTATGACTATCCAACTGTGATTGATTCTGACGGGGAAGACAGGAGATGTAGGTATGTGGATCGATGTATGATTTTGGGTGAGTATGATAGTATACAGCATGAACTACTTCGTTCTTCAGAAACAAGGCATCACTACTTGGTGACAGAGAGTGCTTACTTTTTTTCTCATAAATTTTGGCATTTATCTGACGATCTACCATATTTTTGGTAATGTTCCTATATATCTTGTGGGATGTGGAATTGTTTGGTCATTGTGTAATGCGTGACTGATGATTCACTTACGTTCTTCTTCATTGCAAACACTCCTTACAGAAAAAGATTATCAGTATCGACTTTTTGGGAATCTATGTGCGATAGTGGCTAATAGCTATTTTATCTTTCTGCTTCCTATGTCATTGCAACTTAGGTTTACTCTCGTGATGATTTACCTTGCGTTACAGATAATTTTACTCAAATATCAGCTCTCCTCAGAAAATAAAAGAATGTTCTAGAGAATAGAACTATTTCAAAATGTCAATCAGAAGTTGTGTGTTTCTATCAGGAAATTTCGGTTTTCTGATTTTTTTTTTAGAATAAACTATTGCTATTTATATTTCTACTAGCTATGTTTTCTTGGAATACAAGCAAATTAACGATTACTGTTGCTCTTTGAGTTCTCTGTTTGTTGATGGGGGCTTTCAGTTCAGTGTCGTATGCACAACTTGCAACAGCATGATGATCTACAGCATGATGAGCTACTGCGTGATCAACTACATGATGACCAATTGGTTGATGAGGTGGTGGTATGTACTGTGCATGAGATGGTACTTCGTGTACCGAGTGTACAAGTGATCTAGATTGTAATCCTATATATCCTTTTTGTCAGCCAGTTTGAGGATGATGATTTGGTGATAGCTGTAACAGTAGTGCTGATTGTGGAGCTTGATACTACTGTTTAAATAACCAGTGTGCGTGACAGTGATGTCCGTCAGGTTGAAGTATGTGTGGGGAAGTATGTCAGTCTTCAACTGATATTGGGAATTGTGATAAGGAATGATGATCATGTAGTATTTGAACGACTTGTAATTGTCGTGTTCTTCCACCAGAGGAAACATGTACAATTATAGCTGTGCCATGAAGTGGTGATGCGCCGCTGAGTGTAGTAGGATTTACTATCACGTCAAGTGGAGGATCATATACGATAGATCCTGGAAATGGAAATCCTGATTATACGGGAATATTGCCAGAGTGATCGTTTTCTGTTTCAGCTAATCCTGAAGTATATACTAATACAGGAACATATACAGTTACTTTGAATATTTGATCGCAAACATGTAGTACTCAAGTAGTTGTTACGGAGAATTTGTGTGGAAATGGGACTGTGGATCCTGGTGAGCAGTGTGATACCGAAGCATATTGATGTGATATAAAAACGTGTCAGTATCAGACATGATCATGTACTGTGACTATCGATCCTTCAGAATGAATTATAGATTTTTCAACAACCTATACACTAACGTATTCTGGGTTCTATGATGAAGCGACTATAAACCTCTGAAACGGAACATCTCCAGGAGAGCATGCTCTAGCTACCTGAGTAGGAACATTGACTGCTACAGGTCTCATCTTTTACGATTTTACCTGAAGTTATACAGGAAATCTTACCTTATATCACGCCTTATGATGACCAAATACGGTATGTGAGTATACTATCACCGCTGATTACACCGAGTGTTGAGTTTCCCTTCCAGCGCATATTTATACGTGATTTGATCCTGTAGCGGAATTTGGTAGCGAGATGTGTGCATGAGGAGGAACCGCAGTAAATGTAGAAGTAGTAAGTGGACAGCGAACATGGGAATGTCAGTGACCGCTTTGAGTCGTAGCTCAGCAGAACTGTTCGTTGCCAATACATTTTTGTGGAGATGATAATGTAGATAACCGAGAACCTGACTATATGGGACACGAAGCGTGTGACGATGGGGGAACAGCAAATGGTGATGGATGTTCTAGTGTTTGTCAGTACGAAACACCACAGTGTTCTTTGCAAGTTTCACCAAATCCTGGATATAGCGGACAAACAGTAACGTATACGATCGTACTTACCTGAATTACAAACACGTGATGGGTAGAGTTTACTTCATTAAACTTTGGCAATGGTGGTATCTTTCCTCCAACGCTGAATACATGACAACTGCAATATGTAACTACGTATACATCATGAGGAATGTATACAGCAACGCTTGGTATCAAAAACAGATACTCTAGTAACGCTGCTACCTGTCAGATAAATGAGACTATTCGTTACTGTGGTGATAGTATGATACAAGGAACAGAGTCGTGTGATAGTGCTAATCTTAGCGGTGCTACGTGTATATCACGTGGCTATGTCTGAGGAACGTTGAGTTGTAGTGCAACTTGTGGATTTGATGAATCACAGTGTATAGCAATTACTCCTCCTGTAGTAGATAAAGTAGCAGAACCACCAATTCAATGATCTTCTGGATCATATCTCGTGACTGCGACATGGAACCCTTCTATTTCGGGGACAGTATTTACGCTAACGGACACGATTACTCCTGCAAATGGAGATTTCATTTATGATTATGATATACTCTTTCAGCCAGGTATCTCATCTGATTGATGTGCTATCCAATGAAGTGGACAGAGCATAGTGTGTACCCCAACACTTACTGATCCACTCAACTGATGACAACTCGTACTTCAAGTATGGGTATATTTTGATCACTGAGGAGACGAACCAGTGTTTAACGAAGTGGAGATATGTTCTGATGCAGTATGTGACCAGGCATGACCAGTAGACCTCAGATGATATGATCTAAGTATAGACAAAATTTACTATACAGGATATAATAGTAATAGTGGATGACCATTAAATACGTATCCATCTAGCCGTTTGTCAGCTTGAGATATTGATGATGGAGATCGAGTAGTCTATCGCGTTGCAGTGACAAACAACGGATCACAAGATGCACGATCACC
>CAYLWY010000012.1:8668-24464 GCA_964387665.1 uncultured Candidatus Peribacteria bacterium | reverse complement strand
GATCGTTATTTTATAGAACGTTTGTGTACGCACATTCTCGAATTGGAAGATGGACAGTTGTATACCTATACAGGATGATATGATAGTTACTTGACGCAAAAAGAAATTCGCTTAGAACAATTAGAAAAGCAAACGCATGTACTCAAGCAACAACTGAGACGTGAGCTGGAACGAGTGCGTAAGGCACCAAGAGCGAGGGGAAGTAAATCAGTAAAAAGAACCGCTGAATACTCTACACTAGAGAAAGAGTATGCAGGTAAGAAAACACTTGTCGCGTGAGCAAAAAAGAAACTTACCCTCGAGATCAAAACGAGAAGACTTGGAAACAAGGTGATTCAGATTAGCTCTTTGCATAAATCTTTTGGTGATAAATGTCTTGTTGCTGACTTTTCATATACGTTCAAATCTGGAGAACGTGTAGGTATTATAGGAAAAAACGGTGTCGGTAAATCAACGTTTGTAAATATGCTCCTGTGAGTAGAGCAACCTGATAGTGGACAGATAAAGACAGGTGATACCGTGGTCGTAGGATACTATCAGCAGGCTGATATTGCCTATGCGACCGACAAAACAGTTCTCGACGTAGTCAGAGATTATGCTGAGTTTATGTCTCTTTGATCTGAAAAAATATCTGCAACGAAACTTTTGGAGCGCTTTTTATTTACTCCCGCACAGCAACATGCGAGAGCTTTTTCTCTCAGTGGAGGAGAAAAAAGACGTTTACATCTCCTTACGGTGTTGATAAAAAATCCAAATGTGCTTGTTCTTGACGAACCAACTAATGATCTCGATCTGATGACCTTACATATCTTGGAAGAGTTTCTCTTGCAGTACACGTGATGTTTGATCGTTATTTCTCACGATAGATTTTTTATGGACAGATTGGTTGATCATCTCTTTGTGTTTACCTGAGAGGGGAATATAGATGATTTTCGATGAACCTATACGGCATGGAAAAAATTACAGAAGCAACCATGACAAAAAAAGAGTGAAGAAAAGAAACAAGATGTTCCTCTGGAAACGTTTGCTGCAAAAAAATGATTGACTTACAATGAAAAACGTGAATTCACTGCTTTGGAACAAGAAATAGCAGAATTGCAGCAGCAACAAGAAGAAATAAATCTTCGTTTTCAACAAGAAAATCTATCACACGAGGATATTAAACAGTTGAGTAGACTCTTGTGAACGGTGTGTCAAAAATTAGAAAAAGCAGAAATGAGACGATGTGAACTCGCTGAGAAGCGATAGATATTGTTTAGATAAATCCTTACTGAAGACAATGTTTTACTTTAGTAGAATGTATGAAAAAAGCTGATGAAATAATCGAAAAGGTATACCTGTTGCGATGAGAAAGAAATATGAGTCGTTTTTGTTCTCGTGTATGACTTTCTCGTGATTCTGAGCTGTTAGTTCATAAACTTATCTCGTTGATACAGTTTGATATTTTTATGCTAGATGATATGTTAGAAAGAAATGAGTATTCATCTGGTGAAGTAGAAGATCTTATTAGCACCTTCAAGGATAACATATTTGCTCGTGTTTGTTTTTTGTTGGAAGGCAAATGAGTTTATGCTCAACAGTTTCTTACTCCATTATTTCAATTTTATGAGATAGAAAAGTGATTGCGTATGTCGTGATATAAAACACCTCTAGAGTATGACCTTGAAGAGTTTTATCGTATCAAGTCTTGTGACGTGAATCTAAATAGGAAGATTATCTTATTCTTTGCAAACCGTGAAATAGATACGAAGTTTATTGAGCTTTTCGATCAACTATGAGAAGTGTTGGATGATATGATGGATGTCCAAGAAGATATTGACGCAATCAATCCTAATCGTTTTCTGCTGAGCTTGGTAAGTCGTGGAGTTGCTGCTACGCTCAGTGAATATACTGCTTTTATAGATAAAAAAATTCCCATTCTTCTTGGACACGAGGAGTTTTTTTCTGCTCTTTGACTTGATGTTAAACTCATGGTAGAATCACTCTATGAACATATACATAAAGATCGATCTTGGGTGAAAAATAGTAAAACAAATGCAATGTTAGATAATATGATTTCTGTTAACAAGAATACTCTATAGTCCAATTGTTTTTTACCTCGAAAATCGTATAGTGCTTGCTAGCTATTCAGTTGTTTTTTGATCATGCAATTTTTTGATGTCGTAACGATAAAATGTAGTTCTGGCGCCTGAGGTGACGGATGTGTAGCAGCAAGACGTGAAAAATACGTTCCTTTTTGAGGTCCGTCTGGGTGAAATGGATGAAGATGATGAAGTATTATTTTACGTGGAGATGGGCAACTTACGACACTGGGGGCACTGCATGCACGCAAGCATATCAAAGCGCCACCTGGTGAAGCGGGAAAAATAAAAGAACAGTACGGACAAGATGCGGAAGATGTTATTTTGCCTGTTCCTGTGGGGACAATCGTACGTGATGTCGAGACGAAAAAAGTAGTAGCACATATCTATGAAATAGATCAAGAGGCGGTACTGCTCCCCTGAGGAAGATGATGAGTAGGTAATATGCATTTTTCAAACTCAGTGACTCAGTATGCAAATTTTTGATTACAGGGAGAGCCAGGACAGACCAAGGAGTTTGAGTTTGAACTGCAGTTACTTGCTGATGTTGCTTTATTGTGATTTCCTAGTGTCGGTAAAACGTCATTGCTGAATGCGGTCAGTGCTGCTGCTGCTAAGACCGCTGAGTATCACTTTACTACGCTTGTTCCCAACTTGTGAGTTGTTATCAAAGTACAACCAGCATTTGTGCTCATAGATGTTCCTGGTTTGATTGCATGAGCTGCATGAGGAAAGTGATTGGGTAATGAGTTTCTCAGACATGTGATGAAGGCACGTTTGTGGTCACTAGTTTTTGACTGTTCGGCGTACGAGCAAGGCATCACCCTCTTGTTGCAATTGATTGACGAAATAGGGCTCTACTTAGAAACCGTTGTTTATAAAGAAAAAAATATAACGCAACAGCTCGTGTGTGAGCAAGAGATGCTAACGTGGTTGGTTGTAGAGAAAAAAACGAAACAGGTGCTCTTACGTAAACAATGTGTTATCGTATGAAATAAAATAGATTTGGTTCCCGATATAGAAATACAAGAGGAAGTAGTTGTTACAGCCATAGAGGCAATACGTGAACATCCGTTGAGTGCGCTGACAACTAATCAGATAAAAAATTCATTATTTCTTCTTTCTGCTGGATCTCAAGAGTGAGTAGATGCACGGTTGAACTGGTCGGTACATGCTTTAAAAACTGCTCCTGCATGGGAGTATGTAGGAGAGGAGGAACTTGTAGAAGAGGATATACACGTCATGCGCACTCGTACACAAATCGATGAGTTGACTGTCCGTGATGTTACCGACGAGCGACTTTCTTGGCTTATAGACAAAGACTATCTCGAGGAGAAAGATGAAAGGTATGTGTATGTGTGGGAGGTTTCTCATCCAGAAATGAATTATCTCACGTTTGTCCTTCCTCGAGGCAACGATGAAGCAGAATTGCGGTACTGGCGTGTGTTGGAAAAAAAACAAATTTTGAAGCACCTAGAGCGTGCAGGCGTGAAAAAAGGAGACGTGTTTTTAATCAAATCGCCGTATGCAGGAAAAGAAGATAGGCGAGTGAGATGGGTATAGAAAGACGACTCATGCATATGTATTGTTTAGTTTTTAATGGATTGTCGTGTCTTATTACCAGTTTCTGAGAAATAGTACGTATCGAAGGTATGGTATCTTTATCATTACTTTGTTTTTGTGATTGTATACGATGCAGGCATGGATAAATTACAAGAGTATACAAGATTCGATTCTGCAAGAAAAACAACAAATTATTGATCTTCAAGAGGAGATCGACTATATGCAAAAATGGTATCAGGAGTATTTGGAAAGCGATTACGCAAGTTACTTTCTGTGACATGAAAATGGGCAGTTGTACGATGGAGAACGTCTGGTATATCTAGAGTACTGGAAACCAAACGTAGAAAACAAGGAACCATCTATCGTACTTGTACCTACTGAGGAGGAACTTGCTGAGCAGGTGAATCCTTTGATCGTTTCTCCAGAAGAGGCGTGGGCATTATTTATAGAAGAAAAACTGCCTGTGATACGATCGTTTACCAGAAAGAGGTAACCATACCGTATTTTTTAGCTTTTGCATTTTATGTTTATTTTAGTTGATAAACCAAAATGATATACTAGTCATGATATTGTCGATAAAATCAGAAGACTTTATCGTGAAGAGAAGGTAGGTCACTGATGAACACTTGATCCGATGGCGACGTGACTTCTGGTAGTGGCTGTAGGAAAGGATACCAAAAAGCTAGATCAACTGTTGTGATGTTCAAAAACGTATATTACGACTATTGATTTTTCTGTTGCCACAGATACGCGAGATATGGACTATCGACAAGAGTATAAAGATTATTCAGTGAATCACGAAGAGCAAACTATTACTGTAAATTGAACTGTTCTGCCTTTTCCATCGATGGAAAAGTTTTTTGCAACATTGCAATCAGCTATTTGAGTACATGATTTTCCTTTGACGCCATTTAGTGCAAAAAAGGTAAACGGAAAAAAACTCTATGAGTATGCTAGAGCATGAACTCCGATTTTTATGGATGTGCCTATGTGTGTGCACGCATTTCAGATTTTGGATGTTGCGTTTCCTCAGATTACTCTTGAGTTACACGTAGGATCATGAACGTATATAAGGTCATTGTGATATTGGTTAGGAAAACAGTTCTGACTCGGTGGCACCCTAACTATGTTGAGAAGAACAAAAGTAGGAGCTTTATGTGTTCCTCTGGAAAAATAACGAATTGTCAATCAGTAAATTTGCCCATGAAATGAACATCCGCTATCATTAGATGTTCATTTTTTCTTTACGATGCAATTAGTTAGATACGTATTTTTCTTCTTTGGTCTTTTGTTGACGTTGTGCACGCTTTTTTTGCTTTCAGTAGGAAATGTACTGTCTTTTGACTGGTTCAAGATATGGACTGCTCAAGAAAATCTGAAACTGTGACATGGTGAATATGTAAATGCCTCTCGTGTGGATGATACCGTGATAGCAGTTGCGCTGGCAAATATGCATATGGGAAATGGTGAGTACTATACAAGTCCAGAAATTGAGAGTGTCTTTGATGTAATGAGTCAACAACGTGCTTTGTTGAGTGTTGATATTATGAGCTTGTTGAAACAAGATCCTAAATCAAACAAAGAAACATTGTCAGCACATATTCGCCACCTACAGGTAGTAACTGACCAATGAGAAAAAAGTATCGCTGCTTTGCAAGAACGCGCACAAAATTTACTTGCCGAATCAAACGAGTGTCTCGTTACTAAGAGAGCTGGTGACCAACAGTTTTTTGCTGGTGTCCAGTCACGGCATGATGGAGACACGCAACAATGACTCAATCAATCACTGGAATATGCACCGTGTTATATCACGAAAAGAATAGAAGCAAATGCATCTAGTTATCTTGCAAGCTATCTGTCAGTGTTACATCCATTGCTGAAACAGAGACAAAATATTCTTTTGGTCAATCAAGGGAAATTACTTGAGTATAATGGGTTATTTGAAGGTACTATATTAGACGAATTGCAGATGATAAAAAGACAAGTCGTTTCCGTAAATGTGCCGTCTGCTACAGATATGGATCAGGTGTTTAGTTTCTGGAAGTTTGATGAAAACACCAAACTCCCTACCTACAATCTCAATACCATTTGGTTTCCTGGAGGAAAAATACCTACCTATAATGATCCTGGTGTTAGAATAAATACATCCTGATTTTAGAAATACAAAAAGCTATTTATTTTTTTGTCGTACTATGAATCGTTTTCTTTTCTTTTGTTTATGTGTTGTGATAGGTACTGTCCAAGTAGGAAACAGCGCACGATACGATAGTTGTGAACTGAGGATGTTTAAAGCAACTGCGTACTACTCGCCAGAAGAAGGGCAGTCATTTTATGTTAAATGATCTGTAGAAGATGATAAGATATTGAACGGAAATGGGACTCATGGTGCTTCGTGAAGAGCGGTATTTAACGGTATGATTGCGGCTCCTGGATCGTATCCATTTGGTACCCGTATCTATATTCCTGGGTGGGGAATAGGACAGGTAGAAGACAGATGAGGGGCAATCGTCGAAGCGTGAGAAAGGAACGAACCTTTTGATAGACTCGATTTTTGGGCAGGAAAGTGAGAAGTAGGACTGAATGCTGCGTTACGTTTTGGGGTGAGGTATTTCGAAGCGTATGTGTGTCCCAAAAATGTGTGATGAGCCGATCTCTGATTTAGTTTTTCTTCTATTCCTTTAGAGAGAAAATTGCCTGCGACCTTGCGAGATATAGACCTTTCACCGTGAACATTGAGTAGTTGGACACCTATTTTGCAAAGATATCTCAAGATGCTCGGCTATATGGCAGATGTCCCAGAAAGCGTTCATTATGGGAAACAGACCACTGCAGCAGTATGTAGATACCAGCAAAAAGTGATGGGCATGAATCCTGCAAGTGAGTGGTGTGGTTGGTTTGGGGTAAAAACTCGTACATCTCTCCAATATTCGTTGAAAGAACATGCTACACAAAAACAGATTGCACAACAAAAACCTCAACAAGAACAAGAAAAGAAAAAACAACCTCAGGTAGCTAGTGTTTCGTCTGAATCTCAGAAAGAGCAAGATATTGCTTCACGTCTTTTTGTGAAATGAGGAGAATTTGCGTGATATCTTTTTTGACCGCTACAACCAGGAGATTCTTGAAAGGAAGTAAGAATTCTTCAAAGAAAATTACAGCGGTTAGGACATTATCCAAAAGAGCAAGAAGTTACCTGAGTGTATGATAGCCAAACCATTCGTGCGGTCTATGCGTTTCAGTTAGCACAATGATTGTTACTTGCAGAAGCAGACCCATCAGTATATGGTTATCTGTGACCGAAAACGAGGGCAAAAATAAACAGTGTATAAAATCAATGCAGGATGACAAACCTCCACGGGTAATGAAAACCACAATAATACCTAACCGTTTAGTTTAGAAGTAAACGTATCGAAGACGATTTCACGAAGAGGTTCTTTAATTACTAATTCTCACTTATCTATTTTAGCTTCTCGTTATGACCTATTCTTTACATGTATCTCATGTTGATCTCAAAGATAAGTCTCCTCTAGCTTGGCATGTACTTATCAAGCTAATATGACTGAGTATGGTAAGTATGTTCTTACCTGCAATTTTGAGATATGAGTATGGACTTACTTTGTCTCAGATATTTCTTTTTGAGGCTGCGTATAGTGCAGTTATTTTGATTATTACTTACTTTTTTAGTTTGCAATTTACAGCCCGCTATGGGACTATAGCAAGCATGATGCTCTGAGTAGTCGTTTTTTGTGCTAATTTTGTGGTTTTGTATTTTGCTAAAACCATTCCTCGGCTCTTGTTTTTTTCTCCGGTATTATCGTGATTTTACGTTGCTTATTTTCGGATAGGGTATCATGTTGCTATGTCGCTACAGCCGAAAGGAACTAGTGCTCATATAGGCACAGCAAACTCTTTTATAGAAAGCGTCTGAATCGTTGCTGGCTTGATAGGCCCGTTGTTGTGATGACTCCTTGCAGATTATTTTTGATCCAACATGTTATATGTAGTGACCGTCATTTGTTTACTCATTTCGTGTTTTCCTTTCTTTTTCCATCAACGCAGACATGTGCCTATTGTTTTTCATCCTCACCAAAGTATCACTAGAACGACACGCAACATTCCTTTTTTAAAAGCGGTAATGATATCTTTTGCTTCTATGTGATATGTCTATTTCGTCTGATCGGTAATTTGGACATTGATTTTGTATAAATTCTTATGAACGTATACAAAACTTGCTTTTGTGAGTGTGGTATCCAGTTTAGTGCTTCTTATTGCTTTTAAGTATTTGGGTCGTGTGCATGATTCTGGTGAGTGAGTAAAAAAGGCGAACATTGCTCGTTTATTGAAACGATCATTTCGATCACAGTCTGGAACATGGCTTTTTGCAAGTGTTTTGTTATTTTCAGGACTATTGACACAGTTGTTTTTTATCTGTATAGATACAATACATAAGATTGCATACAGAGTAAATGAGCTTTCTTTGATGAACTACTTTTATGAAGAAGCATGATGAACGCATATGAGCAAAGTATTGGATACTATTTTTGTGCGTGAGATTTCTATTCATGGATCGAGAATATTATTTTGTTCTCTTCTTGCAGGTATTACCTATATGTTTAAGGGACAAGAAGATTGGTGATTGATTTTGTCTTTGTTTTTTGTATTTTTGATTGCTCCTTTTGGTGGACAACTTCTAATTTGGAAACAACAGCATGTTGCTGAAGAACAACAAAAAAAATCACAGATATCTTCTCTTTAAAGGTTCACTTCTTCTTACTTTGCTCTCTTTTGGGTTTTTTGTGCTGGCAAATATAGTGATTTTGTTCTCTACGCCATCGTATATCTTGTCTAACACTGAAGATGTATTACCCTCACTAGATGCAGTACTGGTTTTGGGGGCAATGGTCTATAGTGATGGAAGATTATCTACCGCATTACAGGAAAGAACTGATGCAGCAATTTCTTTACGAAGAGCAGGTAAGGTGCGTAAGATATTGGTCTCATGAGATAATAGAACGACCTACTATGATGAGGTAACCGCGATAAAAAACTATTTGTTTTCACAAGACGTTCCTCAGGAAGTTGTTTTTTTGGACTACGCGTGACTAGATACGTATGATAGTGTCTATCGTGCACAATATATCTTTCAAGTTCGTTCTCTACTTATTCCTACCCAAGCATTTCATGTGGATAGAGCAGTCTATCTAGCGAGAAATTTATGAATAGAGGCGTATGGTGTTGTTGTGGATGGTTCTCGTTTACCGCATATCGGTAGATTGCAGGTGAGAGAATTTTTTGCTCGTGGAAAGGCGATGCGAGATATCCTTGTTGGCTCGTCGCCACGTCACTTCGGAGATAAAATTCCTATAGATGGGATAAGTAACTCATAAAAAATAGTCGCGTATAGGTATACTATACCTATTTTTTTTGTTTTGTTGTTTATATATACGTTTTTAAGCTTGGGAAACATGAAAAACAGTTGTATATAGCTGTCATTTTTGCATATTGAAGCTAGTTTTTAGTTTATATCGGGGGATGAAAAAACATCTTTTGATTTTACTGGTTGTTGTTGGCCTGTTGTTCTCTTTTGTTCAGAATACTATCGTGGTGAGTGCTCATCCATGTGCACAAGATACAAAGATATATGATACTTGTAGAGGTGATTGATTTAGTGAACAATTTTGTGTCGTAAAAAGTGCTTCAAACAAAGCGATTGCCACATCGTGTATGGAACAAACGACACAAGTTTCAGCAAATACATCTTCGACTGCTTGGAGTAGAATAGAGGATCATTTTGCTGAGACTGTAGTGTGAACTGCTCCTGTTCGTAAAGATGTGGTGACTATCGCACTCTCACCCAGCAAGACAGAAAGAAAAACAATAATTCAAGATCTACACCCGCAAGACTCTCAAGAGTGATATAAGTCGCTTCTTCAGGTGACTGCTACCTTATGATGAAATGAACAAAAGTTGTTTTGATTATATTCTACGCCAAGTTACGAAAAAGAAGTTGCTGAATATATGATTGATGCTCTAGATGCGTATGATATTTCTCTGATAGATAACTGGTCGTCGTATTTTGCTTCTTTGGATACTGGTGTAAATCCGAATGTGTTTGATGTAGTGATAGATGATGAACAAGAGCTTGCTGATTTTGTGCAAGACATGAAAGCACTCGATGCAGAGGTGAAGATATATCCTGTGTATGTGCCAAAACTCTATGAGTTGCCAAATGATAGTCAACAAAATAGTTTACGACATTTGAAGTGAGGAAATGGAGTGAATGCGTATGAAGCACGAGATCAACTTTCTGGTACGGTGCTATGAGCAGTACAAGTGGGTATTGTTGACGATGGTTTTTATGTGCAACATGAGGATCTAAGTATTGCTAGTGCATCGCCAAGTGGAGCATGAGGAGGTCATGGAACGCATGTTGCATGAATTGTGGGTGCGTTGACGAACAACAGCAAATGAGTTGCCTCTGCGGCACGTAATATTGGAAATGTGCAAATTAGATGATACAATTACTATTTTTGAAATGGAGACTATGATGGAAGTTACAATATCATGTGATTGGTGCAGCAAGCCGTGCAAGCATGAGCCCAGATAATCAATATGTCTCGGTGAGGATGATGATACAATGCACAGGAACAAGCTATATTTACTGCTGCATATAATCAGTGAGTTATCCTCATCGCTGCTTCGTGAAACGAGTATGCTCCTCAACCTTCCTATCCAGCTCGTTATCAGCATGTTATTTCTGTGTGAGCGAGTAATTCAAATGGATCGAAAGCAGGATTCTCAAATGCAGGCGCAGATATTCTTTCACCAGGTACATCGATTCTGAGTACGTGTATCTGATGATGATATTGCAGTCATGACGGTACTTCTATGGCGTCTCCTCTTGCGGTAAGTGTTGTAGCATTGTTGCTGAGTATTGATCCTACTCTTTGACCAGATGAGATGTTATCTCTCTTACAGTCTACAACAAACAATAAGGGAGTTATCAATGCATGTAATGCTGTTGCTGCATTGCTCGATAATGGATATACGTGTTCTGGGTCATCGCAGTGATGAACTACTGCATGAAGTACGAACGCATGAAGTACGAACGCATGAAGTACGAACGCATGAAGTACAACAGCTTGAACCACTACGGCATGATCTTCATGATGAGGTATTTGTGATGATCCTCCCTCGTGACAGTCGCTTCCGCTTTCCTCTAAAACGACTATTCCTCAGAGATTATCTGCACCATCTTCTGTTCCTGCATGAACTCGTATTTTGCAGTGATGATCGCAGTGAATAGCGCCGCAACCGATACAGGAGGGAGGACGTTTTCTTACCATGTCGTTGTGATCTACACCTGGTTGATGACAAATACATATCATGAGTGAGACACCACGTGATCAAGTCTCTCTAGATTTACTCATGTGTAATAATGGAAAAAAAGATCCGTCTGAATCTGATATAGACTGTGGCTGAACTTGTGGACCATGCTCATATGGAGATGCATGTGTCGTTCCGACTGACTGTACGACGAATTATTGTGTTTCGTACTCGTGATGAACGGTAGGAACGTGAGTATGATGAACATGAGTAAATGCTGATATGTACGAGACGGTGCGTTTCGAAGTTACTGTTTCGCCAAATGTGTTGTATCCTTTACAACAAGCAAATGTAGTGATTAAGGCATTAAATAACATGCATCAAGTAAATACAAAAGCGTTGCATAAATACACGGTGTGGGTAGAGGGAACTCAGTGATGAACTATCTCCATTCCTGCATCTGGATCGTTTACGCCGAACGATTATGGCGTGAAATTTTATGAACCATGATTTGCTGCACAGTATCCATGACCGTATACCCTATTTGTACAAGATGTACATAATCCTGCTATTCGCTGATCTATGCCTATTACGATTTTGTGATGAGTAGGCGGTGGGTGAGGATGATCTTCTGGATGATCTACTTCAAGTAGCTGATGAACGAGTGCGGGTACGACGACTGCATGATGAGGTGGTCAGCAATGATGTATGAGTGACGCTGACTGTAAGAGTACGGAATATTGCAAAAAAACTATCTGAACTATGCAAGAAGATGTTTCTTGAGCTGGTAGATTTCTGACTATGTCGGTGACTCATGATTTACCTACGGAAAACTCCACTCCTCAGAAAATAAACACTTGAGTCGTGTATGTAAAGTACAAAGATAATGGAAAGGTCTTTTTTCCTGACTTTGATAGTTCGTCTACTTCGACGAAAGAGTACACTACCACACTTCAAAAAAATCAGGTATCTACGGTTCATGAGGTGCGTAGCAAGGCGATTACTTTAGCTACCTATCGTGATTTTTCTCATCTTCGTGCCCTGACGACCTTGCACCATATTTTTGAAAATCATTCTATCTACACACTCGAGAGACCGTTGGCGTGATATACTACCTTGTACGATCGTGCAACCAATTTGTACACATTACGTACTGAGTCATCACAGATTGACGAAATCGTGGCTGCCTTAGAGCAGAATCCTAGTGTAGAGTATGTAGAGTCTGGTGAAATAGAGGTAGTCCCGTATGATATCCAGATAAACGATCCAAAAATAAATCAACAACGACATGTGCGGTGAAAAGAGACGTATGCTGGCGGTATCAATGTAGTCGAAGCACGAAACATTGCACAAAATACACCGAGAAGTTGATGAACAATTTACGTGGTCGTTGCAGATAGTGGCGTAGACCCTAATCACCCTGATATCAATGGGAAAGTTGTCTGAAATTCACCTGCTGGCGATCATGGAACCCATGTTTGAGGGTTAATAGGAGCTATTGCAAATAACAGCGAAGGGGTAGTTTGAGTAGCATGAATTGAAGATTCAGTAAAACTGATGCATAGTTCGTTGTGTGATATTCCTTCTGCTGCTGCCAAGTTGGCGTGAAAAAAATGACTGGTTAATTTGTCGTGTGGTATATGACCATGATCTGACTGGCCACAGTCCTATAAGGATGCTGCTGACGCGATTATAGCTCAGTGAAATGTTCTCGTTGCCGCTGCTGGGAACGGATGAGCAGGCGAGTGACCAAGCCGTGGCTATGCAGATGCAAATAAAAATGTTCCTTGCAACTATGCTCCTGTGTTCTGTATCTGAGCGACAAGCAGTACAAATAGTGCAGCAAACTTTTCGAGCTATGGTTCATTGGTAGATGCTTCTTCTCCGTGAGTAAATATCTATAGTACCTGTGTATGAGATGCATACTGTACCAAATCTTGAACTTCTATGGCAACTCCTGTTGCTGCGTGATCGGTGGCATTTTTAATGTCTCTAGGCGCATCTGGTGCACAGGCAGTACAATTGCTGAAGGAGACATCAGTATCGTTTAATAATGCTTGAAGGGCGTTGTGAGTATGACGTATAGACTTATGTAACGCCACTGCGAAATATCTATGATTACCCGCATCTGTCTGTACAAATTCGTTTGTCCCGACTCCATGATCGGGTGGAACATCTTGAAATTGATCTACATCAGCATGATCTACTTCTGCGGGTAACACGTGATGATGATCGTGAGGTCTCGGACAGTGTGTGCCAAAGACTGGTACAACGATAGGTTGATGAACCACAGCGTGATGAGTGAATGCTTGAGGAACCACAGCATGAAATAGCTCAAATGGTTCTACAGATGCGTGATCTACAGATGCAGGAAGTACAGATGGTGGCGATTATGATCAATGTGCCGATGGGTATCAAAACTGACAAGAAACTGATATTGACTGCTGAGGACCATATTGCGATCCGTGTATAAAAGGACAAATGTGTGAAACCAATACAGATTGTGTGACCAGTTATTGTAATACGTGAACAGGTAACAATAATTGATGAACAGGAACTTGAGTATATGAATGTCCTATACTTTCTGGTGCAACGCTTTGAACAAAAAATATTTCCTTTACTGATTCGTCTACCCTATCTGACATATTTTCAACGACAAATGAATACGTCTTGATCGACATAGGAGCGACACGATGTTCTGCATGTAGATCAAAGGCAGCAGAAATAAATGGAAGTACTACACTTAAGAATTTGCTTTGACCAAATAGTAACTGCTGATTTGCTTCTATTGTAGCTGCTAATGATCTTACCAACTGGAAAAATACGGTGTGATGATTTGTTGCACAACATAGTAAGTGATTTACTAATTTTTCGACGAATTGATGAATAGGAGCAGCTTTGTGAATAAACAATCTTTCTTCTATACCGAGATTAGCATTATTGAGGCGTAGTGGAACGTATGTGAGTGACAATTTTTCAACGAGCAATTTGGCACAATACTGTACGATGTGTCCTATGGTTGAACATTGTGCTGATGGTGTTGATAATGATGGTGATGGAAATATGGATTGTGATGATGCTGATTGTGAGGAAGATCCTGCTTGTGTATCTGGATGAGGAACGGGAGAAGAGGTATGTAATGATGCTTTGGATAACGATGGTGACGGTTTTATCGATGCTTCGTATAGTGTTGTAGATTACAATGATTCGAACACCATAACTGCGGCTGATATTATTTTACTAAGTAAAGTAATACAGTGAATAGATCAGCCATTGTCTGGTAAGGTGTACGATATTAATGCTGATGGTTCTATAGACACAAATGATACACAGATTTTGCAACAATATATTCTTGGTGTCAGTGCTAGTATAGAAGTATGTAGCGATGGTGTAGATAACGATTGTAATGGACAGATAGACAGTGCTGATGAGAAATGTTTGCCACCAGAAGAATGATCTCTTTGTCAACAACTCAAAGTGTTTGATTGTAATGGTGATGGGGAGTTTTCACCATTAGACAAAACTTCTCTCCAGCAGTGAATTCTATGAGTACTCCCATTACCATTACTTCCTACGTGTGATGTCAATGGGTCATCTACTCATAGTACGCTTGATGTAGTTCTCATGCAGGGACTCTTACTGTGAACTACAAACACAGTCGCTCAGATGAAGCTTTTTGACTATACATTTGATACTATTTTTGATCAATCAGATGTAGATCAGTTGTGAGCGATTATTCTCTGAAACGGTGTATGTCCTGCTTGAAAGGTATGTGATATAAATACTGATGGAACAGTAACTACCGTAGATAAATTTCTTCTTCAACAGATACTTGCGGTGACACCAATTTTTTCTGCGTGTGGTAGTAGTCAAGAATTATTGCCAGATGTATTGTATTGTGATGTAGACAAAGATTTAGTTAGTTGAGGAACGCCTATTTCTACTGATGAACACGTCTTTCCTCATGTGGTTCCTGATGGAAATGGTGCATATAACTACTGTACCAATCAACAGTGTCTAGCAAATATTTCCTGCGAAGAAGCAGAAGGAAATGATTGTAATGATGCAGACAGTTCGATACATGAACCATGAACGGCATGTGTTACTTTGGAGTGAAATCCTGGAACACTAAATGCATCGTGTATCTGTGAGGGAGTTGCTTGATGATGAGCGATGGAGATTTGTACAAATATGCTCGATGATGATGGTGATTGATTAGTGAGTTGTTTAGATGACGATTGTATAGATGATTCTGCTTGTGATCTGATTCCTATCTGATGAGTAACATCATGCTGATCAATCTCGGTGCTTGATTGTAACGGTGATAGCACATTTTCTTATGATGATATTGAAGCACTCAGAAAAAGCATACTATGAGTTACTTGACCTATTGCTATTCCTACGTGCGATATCAATGCATCGTCGTCGCATTCGACGTTGGACATAGTATTGATGACGCAAGTACTGAACTGATCTGTCTCTATGTCATCCTTGAAACTATTTGATTATACCCAAGATGGAATATACAACATGGCTGACAGGCAGTATTTGCGAAAGGTGTATTATGACATAGAGCAATGTCCTCCTAACAGAGTTTGTGATATAGATGGACAGTGAGGAGTAACTGTAGATGATATTTCTATTCTTTCACGATTGGAAAATAATCAGTTAGCTGTGTGTAATGTGTGATGTGGAAATGGCGTTGTCGATGTATGAGAAACATGCGATGATGGAAATAGTACTGCTGGAGATGGTTGTTCGGTTATATGTCAAACCGAACCAGTGCTTCCACCTCAGGAAGACCCTATGCCACAAGAACCAGCACC
>CAYLWY010000012.1:0-8568 GCA_964387665.1 uncultured Candidatus Peribacteria bacterium | reverse complement strand
CCACAAGAACCAGCACCTACATCTTATCTACAGCGCATTTTTGCTTTTGTATCTTGAGTGTTTACAGATACGGTGTCGACGACGAGAAAAATGTATGCGGTTTTTTTTGGTGAACAACAGGAGTTGCCAGAACCAGTTTTTATGACTGCATCATTCAAAGATGGTACGTTTGTCCGTTTGTGTAACAATGGAGTATGTGATGCTGAACAAGGAGAATCTCCACAAAGCTGTCCTGTAGATTGTGGTTGTGGAAATGCTCTGCTCAATCCTCGTCGAGAGCAGTGTGACGATGGAAACACGAAAGATGGTGACGGCTGTTCTGCGACGTGTACAAAAGAGTGATCGGGAATGATGTGTGCGTATTATCCCGGTATTGTCCCACCCGCAAATGATGAAACGATTATGCTTCCTGTATCTCCTTCGCCAGGTGATAGTTGTGAGGCAATGATAGCTGTATGTTTGCAAGATATATGTGCGCAATATCCAAACGATGCTGCGTTGTGTTACCAGAAATGTTGTCAAAATTTCTCTACATGTTCTTCTGTTGCACCTATGTGTGCACGTTGGCGTAAATAAAAACTCTCTTGCAACAAAAGAAAAAAAAAGTAGAAATATAGCACTAAGATTGTTTACGTGATACTTTATATGCTTTAGAAGTATGTCATCTCCTACCAAAAAGCTCAATAAACGACTTATATGATTCATTATTTGAGGAACTATTCTATGAATCACGTGATTATCTGCTACAGAAAAGTGAAGGTGATTGTTGTGACGTTTGTTGCAAACGGTAAGAAAGTTATGAAGTTCATTTCTTCATGCAGCAGAACGTCTCGGTTCAAAGATGGTAAAACGTCCATAGTCGATATGCACGGATTTGGAATTGTAAAGTCAAAAGGTAGTATTCTGTACGTTTTTCTTTGTGGTATACTCATTTGTTCCTATAATTAGTTGTCTTGTATTGTTTACTTATTACTTCATTGTATGAAAAAGAAAACATTTGTGTTTACCAAAGATTATATGGAAAGTCTTGCCTATGCATGATTTTTTACCCTAAAACATGAGAGTAAAGAAATTACTTCAGACGATGTGATTTTGGGTATTTATTTGTATACCAAGAAATCACCTATCTATAAGCTCTTCTGGAAGTTTTGTGGTTTTCAAGATCACACTGCTTTAGATACATATATTACCAATCACTACCAGATACAAGACGGTATTACCAAAATATCTGAAACGTTCCAGCTTTCATCATTGTTTGATCAGCATTTTGCCTTTTTTCAGCGTGAGGGGATAAAGAAACTTAATTTTCTTGCACTCTTGTATGGAGCAATAGATACGATGTCTGACTCTTTGAAGTATTTTTTTGAAGAGAAAAAAATAGATATCACTTTGGTAAAAAATAAGCTCATGAAAGTGGTAACTATTACTGATGCGGTAGATATGTCTCCGATTAACTTTTTTACGACATTGGAGGAGATGTTACAGAAGTTGTGACTTGACCTCGATCAGATGGATATGTTTATCGATATGGGAACTATCGTAGGAGATGATTTGGAACCTATTGATCTCGAAGAGGCAATGAGCGCGAAGACGGAGTTTGTTTCTTGAGATGACGATTTTGCACTCGTAGATAGTCAGTGAGGTGATACAGTAGAGATAGAATCAGATGAAATAGGTGATGGAGATAAGAAAAAAGGAAAGAAAAAAGACAAAAAAATGACTATCGAGTATTTTTCGACAGATCTCACGGCAGAAGCGAAAAACAACGCACTTGACCCAGTGATTGGCAGAGAAAAGGAAATTGATCAAATTATCTATACGTTGCTCAGAAAGACGAAAAACAACCCATTACTTATCTGAGAAGCAGGTGTAGGTAAGACGGCGGTAGTAGAGTGACTTGCTCAGAGGATCGTCGCGAAACAAGTTCCTGAAAAAATACAGAACAAGAGAGTGATGATGCTCGACATAGGAGCAATGATTGCAGGAACGAAATATAGAGGGGAGTTTGAAGCAAGATTGAAAGCGGTGCTCGAAGAAGCTATGGATCCGTTGAACAATATTATCATTTTTGTCGATGAGATTCACACGATCATCGGTGCATGAAGCGCTGAATGAAGTGCAGATGCTGCAAACATGCTAAAACCACTGCTCAGTAGGGGAAAAATACAAATGATCGGTGCGACGACCTTTGATGAATACCAAAAACATATCGAAAAAGATCCTGCCTTGAAGAGAAGATTTCAAGAGCTCCATATCCAGGAACCAAGTCCAGAATTATGACTTGAAATCCTTCGTGGACTCAGAGAGAGATTTGAGGAATTTCACGGCGTGAATATCACTGATGAGGCACTAGAAAAAGCAGTAACCTACAGTGTCAGATATATGATGAATAAACAGCTTCCTGATAAGGCAATCGACCTAATCGATGAAGCGTGTGCGAGAATGTCTACTATTCATGCAAAACTCGAACAGAACGATGAGTATGCAACTGCTGAGAAAAAAATAAAACATATCCAGAAACAGATAGAAAAAGCTATCGAGAAACAAGATTATTTCAAGGCGGCAGAGTTGAAAGAGCAAGAGGAGACCATGAAGACGAAGATAAAAACACTCAGACAACGCCAGACATTGCCAAAACATCTGAGAAAATCTATCTGAGCTCATGAGATAGGCGAAGTGCTTGCTGATAAGCTTGGTATCCCACTTACCCAGATTTCTGAATCTGAAATAAAAAGACTAGCGGTACTTGATACTCATTTGAAATCAAAGATCCTCTGACAGGATGAAGCAGTTATGCAGATAGTAAAAGCGGTGAGGAGAAATAGACTCTCTGCTGTGCAACGTAACAAACCGATCTGATCGTTTCTATTTCTCGGACCGTCTGGTGTAGGAAAAACGTACTTGGCAAAGCTTTTGGCAAAAGAGTATTTTGGCGATGAAAAAGCACTGATTAGAGTAGATATGTCAGAGTTTATGGAGTCGTACTCGGTATCTAAGCTTATTTGATCTGCTCCTGGATATGTCTGATATGATGAAGGGGGTATGCTTACTGAACAAGTAAGAAGAAATCCCTATAGCGTTATTCTTTTCGATGAGATAGAAAAAGCGTCAAAAGATGTGTTGAATATTATGCTTCAGATCTTGGATGAAGGACATCTAAAAGACAACAAAGGTAGATGGATAGATTTCAAAAATACGATTATTATTCTTACCTCAAACATCTGATCAGATCACTTCGGTAAGAAGCAAATGTCTATCTGATTCAATTCAGCTGATGGCAGTGTTGATAAGAAAGAGATCTCAGCAAGTGATTTTGGTGTTATTAAGGATAAAGTGCTTGCGGATGTCAAACAACGAATACCAGCGGAACTCCTGAATAGAATGAGTGCTCAAGTTGTTTTTCAGCCGTTGAGCAAGCAGCTTATGGTAGATATTTTCAAGATACAGTTCGATGAGTTTATGGGACACCGAAAAAATCATGCTGGTCTTCGTTTGCCAAAATACTCAGCAAAAAAGATCGCAGGAGTAATTGATGAGATATATGATCCAGCGTATGGGGCTCGTGTGATCGAAAGATATATTGCTGATACGGTAGAGCCAGAGCTTATCGACCAGGTGTTACAACAGGAGGTTAGATAGGATATTGTCTTGGGTGAGGTCATGAAAAAGTGTTGTTCTCCAAAGGAATGGTCCTTTTTTTGATAGTTTTTTTTCATTCTATTAGAAGTTCTGGATTTGTTGTGCTTACTAGTATAGTAAATAGTTCTGATGTAATGTACTTTGTAAACTCATCACTTTTTCTAGTAGGTGTGTTTTGATTAAGAAAACTTTGTAAATATTGGTAAGCGTAGTATGAAGCATTGGTATTGTATTTGCCTTTTGCTAACAGAAGTCGATAATTATTTATCAAGATTTTCATTTGTTTTTCATCGGCGAGATATCCTAGAGAAAACAAATCTTTTTCTATACGTTTTTCTAATGCTTGTGGTAATGCTCAGGTAGCAAACAAGGAGTCTATCGTTTGTTCTTGAAGTATATCTCATCGTTTTTCTAACAAAATGCCATATTTGTAATCAGTAGCACGAAGAAAAGCATTCTGTGCTTCGTTTTTTTCGTCTATATAGGTTGTACTCAGCTTAACGAGTAAGTAAACTATAAGTAATAAGATGTAAGTATATTTTCAAACTTCATTGAAGGGATTTAATACATATGCTATTCTATTGCTCCGCTTGGTTACTTGACGTAAGTATGCTAGATCTTGTTCTAGATGAGTTGGTTTGAGCTCTGCAAGCACGCTGTACATACTTCACTTGGATTGATGTGTTCTATTTTTCGTAGCAAGAACTGGTATGCGTCCTTTCCGTCAGCTATATTTTTTGGTTTTAAATCAAATTCCTTGTTCTCAGTCAGTATAGCAATATGCTTTATCTAGCACGTTATCTACATATGTTCTATCTTCTGGTTTTGTTGATCACATCAGCGGATAGAGTACGCCTTCTCTGAAGGTAAACTTCTTACGTCAGTCAGATGATGGTATGGTTAGTGATCCTACTCAAGCTTTGAGCTTCATATTGTTGACTGGTCTTATATACTTCTGATCTGCTGATATTTCAATAGTAGTTTCTATTTCTATACACTCATCTACGAGGTGAGCATGCGTTTTGCCAAATAACGCCTTCAGCCCGTTAAGAAAAAAAGCGTGATGTATTGGCTTTCAGTAAGATTCTTGTAATTTTTTTCCATTTCATGATTCACCTGATTGATAGGTTCAGTAGTAGTATACTGTTTGTCGACGTGAGTCAGGTCTGTTTTTCTCGATCATAGTGCTTAGTTCCTCTGATGAGAAATTCATAGGAGTGTTTCAGAGTTGTACTATACAACATACGTCTCATTCTAATACAGATGGCCCATTACGTCATTCTGCGGTCATAAAGTCATCATCAGTCGTTTCTACACGAATAGCTTTATCTCTACTATTTGTAATGGCGATATGTTCAGCTCATGAAAACACATACCTAAATTGTCCTCTGAATTCTTTACTAATATCTTGTGCCTTTATAGTTATTCCGTAAGGATGGATTTCTTTGATTGCTTGCCATAATTCATTATCTGTTGTTACATTGTATATAATTTTTAACCATGCTTTGAATTTTTCTCCGTTTCCTGTTCACTTATAAATAAAACAATCTACGCTTTGTAGCTGTATTTTTGTTTCCTTAGACATTTCTTGAAAGAGTCTATACTCTTCAGAGTCTTCTAGATTTCAGGTATAGGCGATATTACTAAATCACACCGCTCCTGAGTCAAGCGTAGGCAAACTTAAAGAAGAATCTGCTGGTCGTCCTTCTTGTTCGTAAAAAAACTTTGAACTTATTCATCTTTGCTCAGCTAGATTTTCTAGTCATATATCTCTATCATGGGGAATTATACCAGCATACTCTGCTGAACTTTTTACTGATTCATTACTATTAGGATGATTGATGGTCATGGTACTCTTGTCGAAGAAAATCGAAAATAGACTTTATAGTAGTATACAGTTCTTTGCTTTGGATGATAGTAGCTGACATATCTTCATCACTGAAAAGACCAAATCCAACTTTGTCTTCTCAGAAAAGATCTATCTCCGAAGCGAGTTGGAGTAGAGGATGGTTTATAACTATGGTTTCTCTCAGTGACATCTTATCTAGTCAGGTATATTGGTCATTTTTTTCTCCAGGGCCTATAATAACTTTTGCATGGATGCCTTTTCTTGCTCTTTCAGGTACATGAGTATGCTCTAGATATTCGTAGAGGAGGTGATGTGCGTCTGATGTTCACAAAAACGCATATACATCGTGATTTGTTTCGAGTTGTTTTTTATAGTATTTCATGAGTCATGAAATTCATTCGTAGTGCCAAATTCTCGGTGTATTACTGTATTTTTGGATTACTTCTTCAAACTCTGGAAGAAGCAACTCGAATTTTTTACATGTTTCTTGTGTTGATGAAATAATAGTTTGTAGAGAAACTGCTTGATACATGTCTTCATCTGGTATATAGTGTATATATCCCAAAGAGACCATGTCTTCTAGTATTTCTTTTGTCTTAATTACCTTATCATGAAAATGACTCGCGATTTGTGTTACGTTCGCTTTTTGTTGCTGAAGTAAAAAGAGGTAGTATGATGACGCTTCTTGTCTATATCAAAGCTCTTTTAGACACTCTCTTAACTGATGATACATACATAAAGATGAATAAAGAAATTAATTGTTGTCTTGTATATTTCGCATGACTAAGAAGAGAGAGCGGAGTGATGTGTACAGCTTTTTGCTTTTGATAATCATTGCAGACATATCGAAATGACTATACATAGCAATTCATACAGTGTGATTTCAGAAAAGGTTGATTCATGCTCCTATTTTGAAAAAAGGACTTCTTATTTTTTTTGTCTCTCTTTGTGATGCTTCGTCTCTTGCAGTATAGATCTCTTTCTGCTTATTTTGCTCATTATCTGTGATTACTTTGACAGAGACGTCGTGAGCGATCCTCTTTGGCACATGTTCGTTTTGAAGGAATTCTAACAAAATAGGGTGGACGCGAGTTGGTGAGAAGAAAGAGAGAGATTCTTTGCCTTCAATGATTTGATGATTGTAATAGTCTTTTAATCAGGATACCCCTTCATAGTATTCTATTATATTTTTCTGATTTGTGTGTAGAGGTTCGTGTTGAATATTGTCAATATGTAATGCAATATGGCCGTCTGCTGATTGTAGTATATGTTGCAGTTTCTCACAAGCTTCTTTTTTTCTTGCAATAAGTTCTTGAGGAGTAACTGCTATGTATTGTTTTATTCAGTCTTTTGGTAGACACAGCAGATACTCTTTTGAAAACATGGTATGTATAGCTGCAGTTATCGTTTCTATATCTATACTCGTGATGCGATACATACTCTCGATAGATCATCTTCCTATTTCCAGCAAGGTCAGGTAAATGATTGCTTCTGTTTTTGAAAAGCCGTACTCGATAAGTACTTCGTATAGTGCGTGGTTCATAAAAACGAAATAACCAAAAACAACGTGCGCGAAATAGTTACTATCTATATATTTTATGTAACTAGTCAAGAAGAGGATGTCCTATTTTTTCAGTATACTAAATAGTTGTTGTGAGAGGTAGAGAAGTGTTTCTGCTTCTGTTTTGTTGAGAAGTGGTTTTGGATCTTCAAACGCTTCCTCTTGTACAGAAAACGTTTCTCATCGGTAATCATTCTCTGCATAAACATTTCTTCCTTTATTTCATATTCTTCGTTCTCTTGCTTTTTCTCATGGAAACAACTGATTTTCTCCATTTTCATCAATAAAATACTGGAACGATTGTTTTTTTCTCGTTTCTACTTGTCGAGTAAGTTTTTTGTCGTTTCATACTGTTGCTCTATAGCGAGGAAATAGTTTTTCTGGATGTTGTTGGTGTATATAGAGTATGCCACCTTCCTCTCGTATAAGTATATCGGTTATAAGTCATCATCGTTCCTGTTTCAGTCTTAGTATTCAGGCTTGATATAGCTCTGCTTGTTCTTCGTAGTCGTGGAAGAGAGTGTTTATTAAAGTGATTCACATAAGTAATTATACCTGTATAAATAGTTTACGTAAACTAAACAATATAGTTGACTTATCAATATAGATATACATAAAATTATCATAATTTTTTTTATGACAAATTATATGTTCTATGTATCTTTTTACAACATAAGCGTAAGAATAAGGTATTCTATTCATGCAAAACAACAAAATCCAATATACACCTTGTTTTTATCCTTAATGCCGTAAAACATGCCAAAAAAATTTAAAAGAAACATAATAAATGGATAGAAGAAGTTTCTCGTTCCTTGTCAGTAATATATTGTTTTATAAATATCAGCACTTATGGCTATGATTTGGAGTGATCATCATGCTCGTAAGTAAATATGTGCAAACCGCATGATGACATTTTTTCTTAGATGGCGTAGCTTCATGAAAATAATGAGAAGTAATTAGCTTCACAAACTACGTAACTTAACTTGTATTTCAATTATAGTCTTTATTTTTCTATTGTAATAAATATTATTACAATAATTTATTATCTCTTTGTTATTATGTCTATCACCATTGATCTTACTGCATACTGATTGACAGAAAATCAATCTCTCTTGTATCAAATTTGATTACAGATGTGAACTCGTCCAGTTACGCCACTAGCAAGACAAGCGTCGATGCATAGAGTTCTTGCATACAATACCTTGCAGGAGTTGTGTAAAGTGTGATTGTGTACGTGTATGACGATAGGAAATACAGGATACTACTCAATGACCGAACCAAAGATGTTGCGCAATAAACTATACGAAAAAGTGCAGATTTTTGACATGGTGTTACCTAGTTTGGAAGCATTAATTAAACAATCAGTAGACTGATTTAGAGTACAAACCTATCAGTGAATGGAATGAATGAAGATAATGTACGACTATCTCATACACTCGACGACGGATTTCAAATCATTTCTCTGAACAGATCACATAGATCCGGTGTTTAGGAATTACCTCTATGAAGTTTATTTGCC
>CAYLWY010000011.1:22908-26799 GCA_964387665.1 uncultured Candidatus Peribacteria bacterium | reverse complement strand
CAAAACCCGAAGCTCAACTTCGGATCGGGAGTAGATACTGCAAAGCTAGAGAAAGATAGAGGTATGTAGAATTTCAGGTGGAGGGGTGAAATCCGTTGATATCTGAAGGAATACCAAAAGCGAAGGCAGCATGCTATATCTTTTCTGACGGTCAGGGACGAAAGTATGGGGAGCGAACGGGATTAGATACCCCGGTAGTCCATACCGTAAATGATGCTCGCTAGGTGTGCATTTCGCATTGCGGGATGTGTGCCGTAAGCTAACGCGTTAAGCGAGTCGCCTGAGTAGTATAGTCGCAAGGCTGAAACTCAAAGGGATAGGCGGGGGAACACACAAGCAGAGGATTGTCTCGATTAATTGGATAATAAGCCAAGAATCTTACCCCGGTTTGACATCCTTCAAATTCTGCAGAAACGTAGAAGTGCTCGGTTCGCCGAGAATGAAGTGACAGGTGCTGCATGGCCGTCGTCAGCTCGTGCCGCAAGGTGTCTGGTTAAGTCCAGGAACGAGCGCAACCCTCATCGTTAGTTAGAATGTCTAACGAGACTGCCTCGGTAACGAGGAGGAAGGAGAGGATGACGTCAGGTCATTATGGCCCTTATGCCGGGGGCGTCAGAGACAATACAATGGGTGGTACAGCAGGTAGCAATGCAGCGATGCGGAGCCAATCCCTAAAACCATCCTCAGTTCGGATTGTAGTCTGGAACTCGACTACATGAAGTTGGATTTGCTAGTAATGGTGAGTCAGCCACATCACCGTGAATATGTCCCTGTTCCTTGCACTCACCGCCCGTCATACCATGGGAGTTGGGGCTCTCTGAAGATTCGCCATGCGGATTGAGGGGAGAATCAATGACTGGGGTAAAGTCGTAACAAGGTATCCCTACGGGAACGTGGGGATGGACCACCTCCAATTAGAGTAAAAAACCAATCAAAATTTTTCTGGTCGTGCCAAGAGGGTTTTGTCTCTTACTCTTTGAATAAATATAGTGTACATGATATCTGATAGTGCTAAAAAACACCTTCTCGTAAGGTGTTTTTTAGTATATAGGAAATTCTAAATCCTCACATCAGATTATTGTTTTTGTAACCTAACCATGCGTTAAAAACGAAAGAACTATATGCAGAAAAAGTTTTGAAAAAAACTTTTTTATTGATTATTTATCTTGTTTTGGTTGTTACTATACGTACAGTGTAAGCACTATTTTTACCATTCGACTTTTGTTGATCTATGTTACGCAAACATAATCGTCTTTCTGGGAAAAATATTAATCGATTGATGTGACGTGGACGCAAGCTATATGGAAAATATTTTGTTTGTATAGCATTTTCTCAACGCCATTTTTTGCCATATACACAGCGATCAGTAAGTATTCCAGTGAAACTAGATAAAAGAGCTACAATGAGAAATGCGTTGAAAAGACGTGCGAAAAATTTGTTTGTGGAGTTAGAGAGTAAGTATTCCTCTGGTAAAAACCGACAGCTATTCTTTTTTCTCAATAAAAATTCTTTGGAAGACCTCAAACAACTCATTGCAACAAAAAATAAAACGAGTATATACAATGAGCGACATACATATTGTGAAAAAGATTTTACCTATATCCTGCGTCAGTTAAGGTAAGAAATATTTTACTTAATGCTTTGCGATGAATAACTTTTTCTCGGATCGATATGAAAAAATACTGATACGAATGAAAAGTGTACGTGGTTTTTCCTTGTGAAATGCTGAGCCCCTTCCTAAGGAAATAGAAAATACGACACACAGTGCTTTTTCTCCAGAACAAGTAAGACATATAGATCCTCGCTTTGTTTGGTTTTTTTGGGGTATCTGAGCAGTAGTTGTTTTTCTTTCGTATGCGTTATTTCAACTTACTAATATATTGTATCTTATTATTACAGGGTTTATTGTTGCATTAGCATTGGAGCGTTTTATACAATTTTGGCAGCAGTTATGATGTAGTAGAGGATTTGCACTTTGACTATCGTATACGATACTGATCTTATTCATGCTTTCGGGTATGATTATCATGATACCATTTATCGTTACGCAGCTAGCTTCTTTGATGCAAATAGCATTTGATGCAATACAGTCGTTTCAGATACAGATACAAGAACAGTGACTGCTTACCGTGATTCAGTCGAGTAGTCTGCCAGATATATTGAAGACATGGTTTGCAACACAGGCAGTAGATGGATGATGGATAAGTCTGATTCAATCAGTGCTTACAGAAAATATAACACAAGTAGTTGCTGTGGGGGGAGAGAGTCTAAAAAGTGCTTGAACTATAGCAGTCGGTTTGGTAGATAGTGTATTTAACACCTTGTTTCAAATAGTTTTGGTTATTACTGTTGCAGTTTTTTTCTCTCTAGAACGCCTTTCGGTATTTTTGTTTATTGCAAAACTTACTAAACACCCTAAAAAAACCTATGAAACCTTACAGCAGTTATCTTCACAACTAGGACATTGGCTTGAAGGACAACTTCTTTTATGTTGTATTATCGGCAGTTGTGTTGCTGTCGGATTACGGATCATGAGTCGGTTTGGACTAGACTTGCCAAATAAATTTTCACTTGCGCTTATTGCTTGATTGACAGAGTTTTTGCCGTATATTTGACCGCTATTGTGAAGTATACCAGCATTGCTGGTAGCGCTGTTGTGATTTTGATGGAAGTGAGTGTTGGTGACTGCATTGCTCTACTGGTGAATTCAAACAGCAGAAAATAACGTCATCGTACCTGCAGTGATGTCGCAGAAATTATGAGTAAGTCCACTTGTTATCTTTTTGTGTATGCTCTTGTGAGCGTCGTTGTTTGGCTTTTTGTGAGTATTGCTTGCTGTTCCCCTAGCAGTGATTGTGAGTATTCTTGTAGGATTAGCAAAGAACAAGTGAAAAGAAAAAAATCTATAATTTTAGGTGGTATTGTTTATATGAGAAAAGTTGTTGGTATTTTTGTAGTGAGTATATGTTTTTCCTTCGGAAATACAGTTTTTTCCTATTTTGAACATACCTATCGATGCGTCATAGAAGAGTCCTCGATGCAAGTCTCGCTCACTACGGGAGATCAGTTGTGTTTCGATTATATGGCATGATTGACAAACCTGCTTAAGCAAACAAATGCTGATATAACAACAGCCGCAGAAAATGCAGCAAACACCGAGTGATATGATAACAGCTACCGAAGACAAGTTCTTCAACAACTCACTGAAAAAAGAGATTCTCTTACCAACGTACAACAACAAATCGAAATTGCTATGAGTGATTTTGAACAAGAATTGTTTATTCGTGTGAAATGAATTGTGGGATACTACCTTTTGTCGCATACTTCATCGCTAGAAAAAAAGATTAGTCAGGGTAAAGGATTGCTTGTTCGTCTTACTATCGTAGGAAATAAAGAACAATTCGCTTTCGTTCGTAAACAGATTGATCAACGAGAACGTGAAATGATCTTTTTGGAACGCATCAAAGCGTCTAGTGATTTTGGAACACTAATTCCTCCATTGAAGCGACGAATTCAATTGCAAGAATCACGTATGTAACACTTTTCGAAGAAATATTGTATGTGAAAAATGCTTTAGAAAATTTCCTACTAGGAAGAAAAGACGAACTTGCATATACTATAGTAAGTTCAGTTTAAAATCAGACTATTCCAATACTGGATTTAATACGTAGGAAAAGGATTTTAAAAAATAATTCTCCTTAATTTAAAATCCTTTTACTATAAACGTAAATTTACCTTTTTGCATCTATGCGTGTTTGAATTGTCTGATCATGATATGAGGTTGCTTATATTGCTTCATTATTGCCAACACAAGTAGATGTTGACTGTTTTATAGATCGAGCTTGGTGGCCGTGGACGAGTAAGCCAATTGATGACGTGATGATGCGTATA
>CAYLWY010000011.1:0-22808 GCA_964387665.1 uncultured Candidatus Peribacteria bacterium | reverse complement strand
AGCGTTTTGATACTACGTTTCCTTTTTGGTATAAAGATTGTGCACACTGGCAGGTACATCTTTTATATGCCAAGAGACGTTCGCGAATAATGCGCAATCTCATAAAAGACGATCTTCGTTACTTTAAGGACTGTGATGTAGATACCTTGGTGCCACTAGACTGGTGATTGCTGTACTGGGAGAAAATGATTCGTCACCGTTGTGGACCTCGTATGAGGTTACATTGATCATGAGCTGTTCGTCAAGTAATCACAGATCTGCTGGGAGAATCGATTGATGGGGGAAATCCGTCAATATGTCGTTTGCGAGCAACTGCATATCCCGAAGATATGCTTGAAAACAAATCACGAAAACAACTCCTTGACCGATGAGGAAAAAGAATTATTGAAATACATACCATCTAACAAGAAAACTCAGGAAAAGTTCACGACAAGTATTAAAGTCGATGTTATTTTTGCCCTTACCTAAGAATCAAAACGTACGAGTTTCTTTATGCCCGAATGGGTGTTTATACCCGAATGGGTGCTCGAGTCTACCTGTCGGCAGACAGGGAACCTCTGTAATCTTTCTTATTGCAGAAAGAGGTGTTTGTACGTTTTTTTAGTTTTGCTCTTTGGTCATTTTTTTGAAGATGAGCCAACTGATAAGAAGTACGATGAGGTAGATCACGACTGTGAGAATAAAAATAGGTCGATCAATACCAGAACTCAGTCATTCAGTGATTAATACAGATGGATCTATTTGGACGCCCATGAGAATATTGAGCACAGAAAAAAGGATATTGCCAAGAAGTGATCACCAAAAATAAGTCGCTCGCGTAATACGCAACATACCTCGTCCGTAGTTTACGACATCGTCTGGAAGGGGAGACATTCTCGAAAGAATAACGGCGAGAAGAGGGTGACGTAAAAGCATGAATGAGAACTTACCAAATCCTTCTTCTTTTTTTTCGGCAAGTCACTCTGGTCAGAGCAGTCTTCCATTCTGAAACGCAACACATGCACTAAGCATCTCTCCGCCAAGAGCGATAGCTAGTCCAGGCCATCGTCATCGAAATACGCCTGCGATAGTAGAAAGTCGTCCTACAGGGATGAAGGTAAATGGTCTCACGAGATACAAACCAATATAGACAAGAATACTAGCAGGGTGGTGTATTATTCGCTGAATAAGGGTCAAAAGTGTATGTTGTATTCACCCATAAAAGTAAATAGCTCGAATGTATCAACACACGAGTATAATTCACCATAGTAAAAGTACATATTTCTTTTTCATAGTGCATAGGGGAAATAGAGTTGATCTTATTGTTAAGTTCTGTATTTTTTGGAGACTTTATCTTACTTGTTTTTGTGTATGTTACTAGAGGTGTTTGCAAGTTGTTTGTGTCTGGTAGGAGTCCCTTTGTTGTGGCGACGAATCAGTCATAGGTACAATATTCTCGATAAACCGGGACATGACGTACCAAAAAGATCTCGTGTTCCTACACTGCAGGGTATAGGAAGCGTGGTAGCGGTAGTTGTCACGACGTTGTTTTTTCGTCCAGAATTGTTTTCTGCACCGTATATGACTGGATTGCGAGGGGGTCTACTCGTTCTGGTAACCGTAAACTTTATAGACGAACTTGGTAGACTAGTTCATCCGAAATATCGTCTTAGCCCAAAGACAAAATTTGTGATACAAGCAGCCGCAGCGCTCATGGCATTGCTTATAAGCAACGTATGATTTACGTCACTCTCGCTGGGATGAGTGACGATTACGTTTCATATTGTGCTTTCAGCACTGCTGACCATGGCATGGTTTGGGTTGTGTACAAATGCTATCAACCGATTTGATGGAGTGTATGGACTCGCATCGTGAAGTTCTGCTATTTGATTTATTACTATTGCGTCGTTGTTGACATGGGTCGTGTTGCCTTTGTATCCAGGTATAGATGGCATAGAAGCACAGATGGTACACGCAGCGATATGGTGTGCTTGGTTGTTTGCAGGGGTGACTGTAGTTGCTACCGTGATGGAGTTTCGTCCACTTGGCGTGGTAAGAGAGGTGGGAACGATGTCGTTCTGATTTGCTTTGGCGTATCTTTCATTATTATGATGAGCAAAGATAGGAACGGTAATTGTTGTCATGCTGCTTCCGTTATTTGATGCATTGTGGGTCATTATCGACAGAGTATGGTTCAGAAAAGTAAGTCCTTTCAAGTGAGATTTTACGCATCTGCATTACAGGTTGATGGCGCTTGGACGATCGAGAACTGAGGTGAGAGTAGTGCTGTGGTCAATATCATCCTTTCTCGCTATTATCATGTTGCTCCAGTGATGAGATAGATGGGATAAAGCAATTATCTTCGTGCTGGTTGCTCTTATCTTTTTTGCTGTCAATGGGTATCTGTTTTGGGTAAAAAAATTACCAAAAGCGTATATGCCAGGGGAAAAAAACGATGATAACTTGGAAAAAAACTATGAATAGTTTAGTTTACTAGAATCGTATGGAACATCTTTTGCGCGCATTTCAACGCAGACTACAGCAGCGTAAGTTGTACCGTCCAGCGGTATGACTTACCATAAAAGAATTTCTCAAACCAAAAGCGCTTTACCCTGAACTATTGCAGATAAAGATTTTTGAGCGTAGATGTGATGTGTATCTTGGTATACAAGAAGATAAACCAAAACGATTTTTACAGAAAGCTGCCCTGCTCGAGCAGATTAACAAAAAACTCGCCGACGATGGGCGAGAGGTACAGTTTAATGACCTGAGAATTAAATAGACTAGTAGATAATATTGAAGATAATTCCGATAATACCGACAATGATAGCGATGATACCAAAGGGTACTTGCACGACTACCAGTGTTTTATAGGTGCTGGTGATTTTTTCTTTCGTGTCTGTCTTTGCAGTAAAAACATATTTTACGAGCAACCCGTAGGTAAAGACGAATCAGAGAACAAACTTACTTACCGTTCCTGCAAGCTGGATAAGTCACAAAATTCGACTATTACCAAAGAGTGCTATGAGGTTTTTTATCATAAATAGGTCTCGGAGTCAGAGGATCAGTAAAATGAGACCAATAACTCACTGGAGAGGAATAATTTTATCAAATTCGTCTTTGATCGTTGGCATATTGGCTACAATCAGCCCATAGCATGCAAAGAGTCATCAGATGATGAGGATGATGGAAGTAAGCATAAGAACGTGAATACAATTAAAAAGAGACGTTTATGTAAATAATGTAACTACCTTTTCGTCTTTTCATTGTATTAACTGATTGTCTCCTCCTCACTTCAATCAAAAACGTTGTTGCAACTCTTTGGCATTTTTTGTCTTGTCAGCACATAAGGCAAATTGTCCGTCTGTAGTATACAATAATCGATTTTTTTCTGGTCGAGTTGTTCTCGCGGTGAGAACTATCTGTTTGAGAGGAATAGTAGTGATGCCTAGTGAGTCAACGTTGGTGGTATAATCAAAGGGTTCATGATCACTTGTTTGACAGTTGAGCAATGCCTGTACAATAATAGTGTGTTGGAGATGTTCACTAGCTTGTTTTGCACCTGCGAGTTCGCTTAGACATTTTTGTATTCTTTCTGGAAGTTGTTTTACAGAGCAATCAAGGAGTTTCGCATATTGGATAAGTTCGTTTTCTTTTTCCTGAGCAAAATAAGCGACGTTTGGTCATGTCACAGCTTCTATCCTTCTAATACCAGAGGCAACGGCTTCTTGGTTGGTGATTTTGAACGAACCAATCATCTGCGTAGAGGACACATGAGTTCACCCACAAAACTCAGTAGAGTTTCCTGTATAGGTAGTTGTTTTCGTTGTTGAAATTTGGATAACACGGACGATATCACCGTATTTATCTTCAAAGAATGCTTTTGCTCCTGTTTTTTTCGCATCTTCCAGTGACATTTCGGTTATCGTAACCGGACAGTCATTGAGAATCCGTGCGTTCACTTCTGCTTCTAGTACAGTTATTTGTTCTTGAGTAAGTGGTTCCTTAGCAGCAAAATCAAACCTCAGGTAGTCGTTGTCTACGAGCGATCATGCTTGTTTCGTTCATCATAAAAGATGGTCCAGCATGAAATGCAGGAGGTGAGTAGCGGTATGTGCGCGTTGTTTTGCAAGTCTTCACGGAAGATCAATGAGCAAATGCATGAGGGAAAAATGCTCAAGTAAAAATTACTGTTGTGCTGGTGTCGGTTCTACAGGTGTTCACTCTACTGGATTAGGAGTCGGTTCAGTTTGTTCTGCTGCATCATCAGCTAGTGTTGGAGCTGTTTCTGCAGGAGCTTCAGGGTCAGCGATAGGCTGTTCTGTTCATTCAGGACTATTATCTGCATCAGTTGGTACTGTTTCCTCAGCAGTTGGTAGCGTGATAGTTGTCGGTTCGTCACTTGGTATGGTCACAGGAATAGTAGTCGTAGTAGTAGGAACATTGAGGTAAATCACCATAACACCGATTGCTGAAAAGAGCATCATAGCAACCAGGAAAAAGATGAAGAGTTTCAGTCCTGTAGAGTGTGATCTTTTAGACATTACAAAAGAGAAAAGAGGATAAAACGGTATGTATTGTAGTATGTTTCAGTAAGGTCTTCTATAATAATCTTTTTATGGCTTTCTTTGCTTCGTCGTTCGTGGGATTGAGTTCTAGTACTTTCATATAATAGCTATGTGCTTTGGTCGGCTGGTTGAGTTCTTCATGTAAATTTCACAACGTGAGGAGATAGTCAATATTGGTCGGTCTGAGTCTGCTGAGCTTTTCTACGATAGTGATACACTCTCTGATATTATGTTCTTCATAGTAGATTTCAACTAGTGAAATGAGATATTTGGGATTATCGTCTTTCAAGTCACGTGCTTTTTCTAAGAGGAGTTTGGCAGTTTCTTTGTCATTGTCGTTTGCATAAATTTGCCCCAGCTGTCGTATGGCCCTATGATTTTCTGGGTTGATATGAATAATCTTCTTTAACAATGTTCCAGCTTTGACATACTGTCCAGCTTCGAAGTAGTGATCTGCAAGCATGATCAGAAATTCTTCATGGTCTCCAATTAATGATATTCATTCGACCAGTTTTTTTTCGTATTCATCTTTTTTCCCTCTTTCTTTGTAGGTAAGTGCTGCGTACTTGATGTCATCGACGGTTTGTGCAAGTTTTTCAGCAGAGAGTTGTGAAGTTGCATGCTTTGTTTCTGTAGTTGGTAATTCATCGCTTGATTGTTGAGAAGTTTCATCTGTATCAGTAGTATCTTGGATTTCCTGATCATGTTGTACAAGAAGGTCGTCATCGTTTTTTTCCTCAAGAGATGGAGAAGAGGTGCTTTCTACACTATCAAGGTTGTCATCGCTCTTGCTTGAGATTATCGTATCGATTATTTCTTCTGAGTCATCTTCTAGATGTGCTTGAGGGTCTGGTTCAAGACGAATACGATCTCTTGCTTTATCTATTTGTTCTTGAAGGTTGCGAGTGGTTGTTGAAAAAAGACTAATACCCCATCTGACAAGATAGAATAAAGGAAGTCATATGATGAGTGCGGTAAGCACGATTCGTAATCGCAGAAGTAGGGTATGCATAGAATCTCTCGTGGGGTATAAAGAAAAGAAGATAGTAGAATAAGTATAGTTACTTTTTTTGTAATTCATCAAGTGACACTTTTTTTCGTTCGCCTCTTCGGTCTCATCATTCGTCATCGCTTTTGCCTCTTAGCTTTATTTCTTGAGTGAGGAGATTAAATCACATACATTTCCGATCTTGCCCTTGTCGACGTACGATCGATCATCTCGTAGGGTATCTTTTACTTTCTTCGGTATATCGATCTGCTTCGAAAAGAAGAGTGTGATCTAGCTTTCCAGACCGATCTTTCATTTTGTCCGATGATCTTCCATCAAGTCACTGGCTTGCAAGCATATCACTTTCTACGTTGGGGAGAGGATGTTTGAAAATATGGTACATAAGCGGGAGGCCAGACGGGTCGTATCGTTCTTCCAGACGAGGATGTAACCTTACTCTATCTCTAGATCCTACCTGATAGAGGAAGAAATGGTATCAGATTTGCTGTCTAAATGATTTTACAAATTCACCAAACTGAAATCTCGTTTCTGCAAAAAAGTAAAAGTATACCTGGTTTCCTGTACTGTTCATCCTTGCGGTAAGGGGGATCGCTTCAGGAAACTCTGCAGTAAATCTGCTGGCAAACAATTCGTACAGACTTGTTGCTTTGTCTTGATATCCCATAAACGTATCAAGTTCTTGTCAGATGAGTTGGCGAGCAAATGTTCACGTTTTATTGCATGGTGTTTCATATCAGAGTACTGTTCCTGCTGCTTCTTTGTTTTCTTCATCCACATAAATAACTCGTGATTTAGGAGGAAGTGTTACTTCTTGTTTGTAAGTTATTTTTACTGGCTTGAGGATCAGCCGATCCAAGACATATATCGTATGCATGCGACAAAGAAAATGAATGAATTCTGAATTGTATCTTTCAATATTTTCAATACTGTGTCGTAGCATAACGAAATTGTTTTCGTTTGCAAGATTTGCTCTCACTTCCTTTGTTATGGACAAAAAAACTCGCTGAAAACATGCTGAGGATGTTGCTGTCGATCGATTGGTAGGAAAGTGATTACGTGTGAGTGATCGCAATCGAACTATGAAAGGAGGAGAGTTGGATATTGTGTGATATATAGACGATTTACTTGTTGTAGTAGAGGTAAGGTGCGTGGATGGTGTAGATGATCTTCAAGCATATATCTCTCCACAAAAGATGAAGCACCTTCTTCGCTCCATAGAACATCGAGTGTATGCACACCAACGAAATGGGGCAGTCCGTCTTGATGTGGTGTATGTAAAGTGATCTCATGTGGTAGAATGGTACCAAAACGTTACTAACGAATAAAACTTTAACTTATATATGTTTAATTCTATGATCTCTCCTAAATCTTTTTTTCTGTTTGTAGGATGATTTTGATGTGCTCTAGTGCTGTTTTTTGCAAATATAGAAGAGATATGATCTACCTTTTTCGCTCGTTGGTGAATGGAGGAACAAGTGTTTATAGTCGATAAGGATGCCGCACTGATGCCTTGAGATGATGCATATGTACAAAAAGAAAACTATTTGTATCGTCTTCTAGATCAGAGATATTACGATCAAGCAAAAGTCGATAGAACACAGATGCAGGAAAACGCATTGAAATGATTTGTAGAAGCTATAGGTGATCCACATACCGAGTATCTCACCAAGCAGGAAAACGAAGTGTTTGATGAAAGTATGGAAGGGACACAACACTTCGAATGAATCGGAGCAGTTGTAAGCAAAAAGAAAGACGGTATCATGATTGCTGAGATATTGAAGTGATCCCCTGCGTTTGTTGCGTGACTCCAGCCATTAGATATTATCATTCAGATAGAGGATGAGTCGACGCAGAACGTTAGTCTTACTGATGCAGTCAAAAAAATTCGTTGACCCAAAGGTTCTGTAGTAAAATTGTGAATATTTAGACAACGTACGGAATGAGATGAGCCAGAAGTGTTAGAGGTAGAGGTGACGAGATGAACTATTGACGTTCCTTCCGTGAAAATAGAACTCTTACCATACAATAGTGGTTCTGTTGCTCATATAGAAGTAGCTATCTTTGGTGAAGATACTATTGCTAAGCTTCAAGAAGCATTGCTCCAGTTAGACTGAACATACAATGCAGTGATTTTGGATCTGAGAGGAAATGGGTGATGATATCTACCGACTGCGGTGCAACTTGCCTCTTTTTTCTTGCCAAAAAACGAAGTAGTGACCACAGCGAAATATACTATACTTCCTGACGAGGTGCTTAGATCACAAGGATATGAAACATTTACCGGAAAGCAGGTCGTGGTCTTGGTAGATGGAATGAGCGCGTCTGCGTCTGAAATTGTGGCGTGATCACTTCAGCAACGTGGAAGAGCAGTAGTTGTATGAACACAATCTTTTGGGAAGGGATCTATACAAACCATAGAAAAACTTAATGATGGTTCTATGCTAAAATATACGATCGGTAGACGATATTTGCCAAATGATACCACGATAGATGAAGTGGGACTCACGCCAGACGTAGAAGTAGCGTATGATCGTGATCTTTTTCTTACGGGATGAGTAGATACACAAATGCAAAAGGCAATAGAGGTGTTAGAGACACCAAGTTATTGGGTCCCTGACGAACCTTGTTGTGGGTTGTGAAGTGAGTAATTTACTTATTGAGAGATTTCTTTACTCAATATATTTAGTTCGGCTATAGTTGTATTTTTTTCTTGTATATCCTGTACTGTGACTATGTCGTAACACGGAGTAGAAGAATTAACGCTATAGGTAAAAGTGAATGTTTTAGTATGTCTGGCGTCTTTTGCAAGTTGGTTATGTATCAGCTTTTTTCAAAAATTTTCATATACCATAATAGTCACATCCTTTCATTTTCTATATGAAGGAATAAGTCGAAACGCTTCGGATACACTTTCGTAGGCAAATTTGCCAAGAGCGGTAAGTATAGGACTAGAATCTATTTCTGGGTAATTTTCAAAAAATTTTACAAGACGTTTATGTAAAGGAGGACTGTTTTCTTGAAATTCTTTTGTTTCCTGCATAACGATGTTTAGTTGGAGTAAAAAAGGAGTTTGTTATGAGTGTTCTATAGCAGAAATGAAATCTTTTGCAATCATAATCAATGTTTTTTTAGTGTATAGGAATTTCTAAATCCTAGCGTTGTGATTCGTTTTTTAATTATTTTGCTTTTTTAAATACGAGTAGGTATACTTATCAATAGATTTTAGTTGCTCTAAGAGATGACTTCTATACTGATTGATTATATTGTTGAGATAGTAGATGTCGTAACGATTGTGATCATCTTTTTCTGATTTTGTTATGCTTTGTTTTTACTCATTAGACATCATACGCATATTTGGCGGAATCGTCCAGCATACGGAGTTTCCTTGCATAGAATTAGAGTAAAACTCGGTGAGTACTTACTGCTTGCATTGGAATTTTTCATCTGTGCAGACGTGATTTTATCGGTAAAAGATCCTAGCTATGAACATCTCGCACAGCTCGGTATAGTGATTGTTATCAGGATTATGATTGCCTACTTTTTGCAAAGAGAGTTACAACATTTGTCAGAAAGAGAGGAAAGGTAATTTCGTTTTTTCTCTACATTCTTTCTAGAGGTTCTATGTTACATATTCTGAGTACATTTGTCATGATCTGAATATAACAAGCAGTAAGCTGTAACGCCTGTGCATCATCTACCATACGATCGCTGGCTCCGTACATACTGTTGAATGATTGGGTGAGGTGATATGCATACTGTACGAGTACAGAGGGTTCGTGCTGCAGACATGCTTTTTCTAGTAGTCCAGGAAACTCGCTACATTGTTGTAACAAAGCAATCTGATGATGGGTTCGTATATTGTCTGTATTGACGACGTCTGCATCGGTTCGGTTTACCGTTGCTTTTTTGAGTAAACTTTTTGCTCTACAAATCGTATAGATGAGATACGCACCACCGGATTGTTCAAATCATGCTATAGTTTTGGTGAGGTCTTCACTAACGAGTACAGGATCCATTCTGCTTTTGCTTAGATCGTTGATGATAATACTTGCAATACCGAGTGTACGTGCGTTGTGATTGATTTCTTCAGGAGTAAAATCATCTCTTCCAGCATATTTGTCTTTGAAGTAGGTAATGGTCGCATCGACGAGCGTATGAACGTTTGATGCTCCAGCTCTCGACGATAATTTTTTCTTGCTGATCGCATCTACATAAAATCCGTGAGCGATATGCAGGCAGGTGGTTTTGGTGTTCTCTTCTCTATCTAGCCAACCGAGTTTGTCTGCTGTTTCGAAGAGTTTTTGAAAATGATCTTCCTGTTCTTGTCCTACCTCATACATGATGAGTGATGGTGCTCGTGTTTGTGTTCTAAACCACAGACATCAGATATCTCTCGTCGCGTAGATGCTGCCACCGTCAGATCTGAGCACGACAAATCTTTCTCGATTGTCGAGGAGGACAACCTCAGCATCGATATCAGCGAGCATTTCCTCGTGTTTTTTTTGACGTTGTTCTGGTTCGATGTCTTGGTTGTTGCTGTCGAAATCTTGTATATACTGATCCGCAATCTTTTGTGTGAACGTAACGATACGTCATGCTTTTTTTCCTTCTTCGATACATTGTCTTCCTATTTTTTCGTAGAAACTTTCTCCTATCGTGTAGTCGTGAGTGATGTCTAGTTTGTCATAAAACGTTTTGAACTCAATCAAACTAGAAGCTACTATTTCCTTTCGTATAGCAAAGACGTCAGGATCTCCTGCCTCGAGCGCATGAAAAGCAGCGACAGCATTTGCTTGAAATGAATCATAATCACGGGTAAACGCTTCTTGGTTTGAGGTAATAAAGTAAGGAGCAAGCTGTTCTGCCTCGTCATCTTGTCGGTGTTTTACTAATTTTTCTGCTTGTCTAAAAATAGTGTATATCTGATAATTCAAATCATTGTCACGAAAACCTTGATTGTATAGTAGCTCATGCCATCTTTTCCATCCTTCGATAAGTTGCCCAAACCCACCTCGATCGTTGATATGGTTGATACGATGGACGGTGTATCCAGTATGTTCATAGATATTGCTCAGCACATAGCCGATAACGGTCGATCTGACATGACCAGCATGGAGGTGTTTAGCAGCATTTGGACTGCTGTATTCTGCGATAGCAACTTGTCTAGCATGGATATCTATATCGCCATAACGATCGCCGAGAGAGAGAATCTGCTTCCCGATTGTTCACCAAAAAGAACTATCGAGGGTACAGTTGATATAAATACCTTTCTGTTCTATCGCACTGAGATTGAGTTCGTGTTTCTCTGCTTGTAATGTTGCTACTATCTGAGGAACAAACTCGCTTGCAAATCATTTTCCGAGAGCTCTTACGATGCTCGTATCGAATTTGATCGTAAAATCTGCTCCATACATACTGACATCTATTCGATGTATAAGACACGGTATGCGTTCTATTTCTGGATGGTGAGTTATGAGAAACCTATCGATATGTGCTTGTATCTTGTCCGTGAGTTGCTGGAAGACATACTCGTTCTTAGTAGTATATCAGTATGCTTGTCTTTTCTTGCTGATAAGCCCTTTAGTTGTTAAGATTTCACGAGTAAGCTCGGTATTGTATTGTTCGAGTGAAGAAATGTCGTGCATGGGTAATGTAATTAACAAAAAAACAACCAGTACAGAATACTGATTGTTTATATGGTTTCAAGAACATGCTCTAGTAGACCTTAATCTTTGTTCTTGCCTTGACAGGGATATCATTGCTGTACTGAATCTCTGCAGTGATCGTGTACTCACCTGGTTCATCATATCTACTCGTTGCGGTACTACATGATCTGTCATCACAACCGAGTACTTGTTCGTTTCAGAAATTCCAGTCGATATGTTCCACCGCGCCATCGGTTTCTACGCGATATTGGACAACTTCACCGACTCTGACCTGTTGCGTCGGATGTGACTCGACGCTCACTACAGCTGTTTTTTGTTGTTTTTTCACAGAAATAGCTGTAGGAACACGGTAAGTATCAGTGAAACCAAGTCTGGTCTTTACCGTCACTGATGGATAGAATTCACCTGTTTGTTTGACCGGATCGTATCTATAGGTATGGGTTATCTTTCCTTGTGAGATGTTTTCTTTCGTCTCTCCATCACCGAAATCTCGCGTAAAGTAAACGATTTCATCATTTTCATCGTAGAGAGGCGAAATAGATGCATCTAACGTTACTTCTAGTGGATCTTCACCTACGAGTGGTGATGCCTCTATGAGTGCTTTTACGGGTTGTCTGCTGACGATCACTTGATAAGATTGTTCTGAGACATTTCCTTGTTCTGTCGTGACCACGAAAGTAAGTTCTTTAGTTCATAACGCACTGATAGGAACCTCAAAGACCTTGGGACGATCTTCGAAGATTTGTTTGCCATCATATTCGAGCTGTACCTTTGCAGTCGGATCTGGTTGTACTCAGGTAATAGTGAATTCCAAGAGCGCAGGGATGAGATTAACGTTAATAGTATTGCTTCCTTGTGTCAGATTTACTGGTGTTTTTTCACCGACTTTGACGAAGGGAGATTGTGTATCCTGACTTCGTCTGAGCTCAAAACTTACTTGATTGCCGTTAAATCACACGGTAAGTGGTTCAGAACGACAGCTTCATTTTTGTCCATCTGGCGTGAAGTAGCTGGTTTGCACCTCATAACGACCTCCTTGCTTGAAGGTGTAATTGAGTTGATTTCTCGTTTCTTTCAGTTTTTCTATAACGGTATCTTGATTTAGATCGACGATGGTGTATTGGTAACTTGCAACGTTGATCAGTTCGTCAAATTTTGCTGTTCGCTTATACTTTTTGTCGTTGTCTACTGCTTCGACTTGGAGTGTACACTGTGCTAGATCAGATTCCAAGACTCTGAGATCAAACGTGAACCAGGTAGATGCATAGGCAGCTATGCCAGGAAGTCTATAGTAGATAGGATAGAGTTTTGGATATCAGAAAGCATATTCGAAGACAGAATTATCTAGGATGTCTACTTGTCAATCAGCATCGAAATCCCATTCGATACGATTGTCGCTAAGACCTAGATCAGTAAAGAGTTCTTTTCCGTTGTATTTTACGGTGACTGGAGAGGTTCAGATGATATGTTCGGTAAGTTTATCGTTTAGTTTTTTTACATCGTCGACAGGATCCATCTTTATCTCTGCACCTATCGAAAGATCTCCTACAGGGAAAGATTTGCTGAGCGTTTCACCAGAACTTCTATCGAGATAGTTTACTTTCAGTGATATAGGATATGCTCACTTACTCAGGTAGAGACAGTACCCATTAAAAAAGTTATTGGTTTCTCCTAAGTAAATTTGTTGATTCGCACTGAGGAATTGTCCATTACCACAGTCTACTTCAAAAGAGTTTAACTGCGCATTGCTTCATAGGGATGGAACGATGTTTCTATCTACTTGATCTTTATTGAGTTGGTAACTCATTTTCAACGGTGCGATCACAGGAATGCCGTCATTCACCCATACGGACTTGTCTTTGGTGATCACATACGGGAGGACCAGCATATTGGTGATTACTTTTGCTTTTGATCAAAGTGATCTGATTCTCGTGATACTGAGTGTTCCTGCGACGATAGTCGTAATGATGATAAGTAGTCATCAGATAAGTCATAAGACATAAGGAAGTTTACGACTCTTTACGGTGACGAGTCTATAGATGTTCAACACGAGAAGGTAGAATCCTATGAAAAAGATAATACCAAAGAAAAGTACTGCAAAAATAATCAAAATACTTTTGACATCGTCGATATTCAGACCGACGCTTTGGAGAAATTCTGATGACTGAATTGCATAGTAGAGTCCTACATACACCAAGAGAAGGAAAATGAGAAAAAATCATCCACATCAGATGAGAAATATTTTTGGTGAAACTTTGGATCACTTTTTAACGACTGACTGGATTTGTGTTGTTTTTTCTTCACTGGTCGCTCATGGAGCGACAGCTACTTTTCTCGTTTGTAATCTCTCGAAGGGGTCTGCTGCTTCTCATACATCTATCGTTGCTGGCGCACTATTTTCTTCGACAATTTCTTGTTGATTAGCTTGCGTATCAACCTGATGAGTATGCTCATTTTTTTCTTCGTTTGTCGTCATAATAAACAGAAAATTAAATATAGAAAATCGATTATAAAATTGAAATATATGTATATCGATTTTCTAAGTAGTATATAGATTTTGAATTTGCAGATTTTATGTGTATTCAAAATCATATACTATATATCTACCTATGATAAGTATAGGGAGGAGGCGAAGTAAATGCAAAAATACACCTTCACTTCGTTGACAAAAATATGAAAAAGTATGCTTGGTATATATTTCTAGACAGGTGAGAGAACTCTCCCTTGTTTTCTTTCTGTAAACGGTTACTACTGGACTAGTTTTTTAGTTTATGCGTATTTATGATTACGAAGAAAGAATTTACCGAGGTGGTTCTAGAAACCGAACGACAGGGAAAGAAATTGGTCTTAAAAACAGGAAAACTTGCTCCTCATTGTGATGGGGCAGTAGAGATTAGCTTATGATGAACACAACTTCTAGTCACTGCAGTGATGCAACGTGATCCCGATGCTGACAAAGATTTTATGCCACTTGGTGTGGAGTATAGAGAAAGTCGATATGCAGCAGGCAAAATAGGAGGAGGAAGATTCAATAAGAGAGAAGGAAGACCTTCAGACGAAGCTATCTTGTACGCAAGACTTGTAGACAGAGCACTTAGACCTATGTTTCCAAAAGGTATGGTAAATGACGTGGTAGTAACTATTTCGCCACTTGCCGTAGATGGACAGGTCTCGCCAGGTGAAGTGTCTATCATAGGAGCATCAGTAGCAGTAATGCTTGCAGGTATACCGTTTACGGGACCTGTGAGTGGTGTGAGAGTTGCTGAAAAAGAAGGGAAGTTGATTGTATGAGCTACAGAATCTGAAGCTATGGGATGAGTGATGGACTTACATGTGGCAGGAACGGCACGTGATATCAATATGCTTGAAGCAGGAGGTAAGGAGTCACCGATCAGTATGGTACACGATGCGTTGCCACTTGCTCAAGATGCCCTTGCTGAACTTGCAACAATTCAAGAAGCATTTCTTGCAAAGGTAGGTCATTTACCTGAATTATCTATTACGAAGAATCTTCCAGCAGAACCATTGATCGCAGCAGTAAAAGCGCAAGTACCTGCTTGATTGTTTCCTGCTTTGAGTATTGCTGAAAAAAGAGAGTTTGATATGCTCTACAATCAGATGCAAAACGATTTGTTTACTTATTTTGAAAGTTCTGTCGATCCAGAAGAACTGCCATGGACAAAAAATCAACTCAAGATGGCATGGTTTCAGGTACTTAAAGAGTGGATTAGAGATCGTGTCGTAACTGAAGGGAAAAGAGTAGATGGAAGAACATTGGAGCAAATCAGATCTATTTATTGTGAATTGGATACCGCACCGAGAGCACATGGAGCATGATTGTTTTGGAGAGGTGATACACAAGTGCTTTCTGTGCTCACGTTGTGATCACCTGGTGATGCACAACTCAAAGATGGTATGGAACATGACGACGAGGAAGTGAGGTTCATGCATCACTATAAGATGCCACCTTTCTCAAACAACGAAGCCATGATGATTAGAGGGACAAATAGACGTGAAGTAGGTCATGGAAGATTAGCAGAAAAGGCTATAGAAGCAGTTTTGCCAGAAGCAAGTGCATTTCCGTATACGATGAGAATCGTAAGTGAAGTATTGTGATCTGGGTGATCGACGTCTATGGCATCAGTATGTGGATCGACTTTAGCTCTTATGGCTGGATGAGTGCCTATAACTGCTCCAGTAAGTGGTATTGCTATGGGACTCATTACCAATGATGCAGACCAAATTATCCTGACGGATATCATGGGAACGGAAGATTTTATCTGAGATATGGATTTCAAATTAGCAGGAACAAGCGCGTGAATGACAGCGATTCAGATGGACATAAAAATCAAAGGATTGTCTGTCAAAAAACTTCAAGAAATCCTCATCAGATCACAGACATGAAGAGAGGAAATACTACAATATATGCTCCAAACGATTGGTGCACCAAGAGGCGAGCTGAGTCAGTACGCACCGTTATTACTTCAGTTCAAGGTAAAACCAGAACAAGTAAGAGAAGTGATCGGTCCTGGTGGATCGGTTATCCAAGAAATTGTAAGACAGACAGGAGTAAAGATAGATCTCGAAGATAATGGATCGTGAGTAATTACTGCAAAAGACCAAGAAGCAGGACAGCGTGCGTTGCAGATGATAAAAGAAGTAATTTGGTCTCCAAGCGTTGGTGACGTCATTACGGGGAAGATAACGAGAGTAGAAGCATATGGTGTTTTTGTAGATCTTGGGAAGAAAAAAGTAGGTATGTGTCATGTTTCAAAACTTGGTGAGTGAAGAATCGATCATCCGCAGAGTTTATTTTCTGTGGGACAGATGATTACGGTGAAAATATCGTGATTTGATGGAGATAAAATTCAACTTGAGAGAGTAAAGTAAGCGTGTTTTTACTTAGACTCTTTGATGCGTCTAGCGTTTGAAATTAGTAAATTATGTTTTCTGGTCGTGATACTGTGTATTGCTATTTTACAGTATACAGGTGCTGATCTGATGGATGTAGAGCGTCAGGAGTCGTTTATTAAGTTATTGTTGCCTGCATTTTTTGTGTTTGGCGGCGTGATGTTGTGACGGATGCTTGCGTTGTTTTTCGCACAAGAAATGGATCCTCCAGAGCACATCCTGGCGAGATGATTCATTGTAGGATTGATGATAGGTATTTGCATAGTCGTTTTGTACTTTTTCTGAATGGTATGAACCGTGTAGGAGTGCTGTTGCTGATATGTAGTGTGGGAGTTGTTTTTTCTGGATGTACTGGTTCGTCGTCCGTAGAACGTGAAGTACGTTTCGGTGAATACGTTTTTTCGCTTTCTGAAGAATATGTAGAAGTATCTCCAGCATTGGTAGAGAATAAACAGTTGATTAACAAAGTGATCTGATCGTACAAAATTCCTGCAGAAGTGAAGGGGACGTTTGAACCAAACGTTATTATAACGCGTTCTGACCTTTCTCCAGATTTGAATTTTGAACAGTTTTGGACACTGAACGCACAAAAGTTGAACGCAAATCTTGCTGGTTACCAGCCTGGTTCGAAAGAGGTGTTTAGTTTTGTCTGTGGAGATCGTACGGTACAATGACTACTGGTCTACTTCCGCTTACAAGATCCCTGGTATACAGCAAATCCAGAAGTTCGGATGGCACAATACCAGTTTGTAGATCAGCAGAAATGATATATTATCTCAGCGGTGTATATGACGGAACAAGAACAAAAACAGTTTGTAGATATCGTAGAAAGTTTTGGATGTGTAGATACAACCGTGAAAACAGCTTGATAGTCTAGTGCAAAAAAGTACATTTATGTAATCTTTGTTGCTTAGCGTTTTAGTTTTTGTGGCCCTATGACAAATACATCGATGGTTATCGAAATAGAACCAGCAAATCCGAGTCGATGGCAGGTGTTTATGAAGACAGGAATTGGACTTATTGTAGGCGTTTTCATAGCGTTCCTAGTATTTGTTATTTTGCTTCTCGTAGGAGGAGTGGTGCAACAAGCTCTAGCCACGAGAATTGTCTGAGGAGACGGTATAAATCCATTGTTGCCGCTTATTTTACTAGTAGTAGCGTTTCTGTGAACGTTTATCTGATCGGTTATTTTGGCAGGAATTTATAATCTTATCTTCACAGAAAAATACTATGATATGTCGAAGATGTTCAGTCTCACGTTGTTTGCAAATATTATTGTTTTTGTGTTTTTTGTAGGATTGTATCTGCTTTTTGCAGATATGATTGAACCGTTGTTTTTCGTTCTTGCGTTCCATATTATTTTTACGGTTTTCTTGTCGATAGCACTCATTGAAATATCAACCAACCCAAATTATTCTGCAGTACACCTGATCGGAGCGGCAATCTGACTAGTACTTGCTGTCTTAGTGTTTGCCATCGCATACAAAATTATCGATATCAATGAAGGACGTTCAGTGAATGTGTTGTTGTCTTTGCCTCCAGTTTTGGCCTACTGTTTTCTGCCGTTTTGGCATGGATTACGAGAGAAGATATATTTCAAGTTCTATGAAGCTGGTAACAACTTTTTCTACGTTCCTTCACTAAACGAGGTTCTTGTAGACGAGCAGGAGATAGATGAAGTAGAAGTAAATATGGAAGGGTAAAAGATGGTAATAGATAATTGACAATGGATCATGAATGAATAATAAAAGACAACGGAAAAACGACAGTTGATATGACTAACCGCTGCCAATCATCAATGACTTTAATTTATTTCTTAATGTATGCGTTTTTATAGTTTGTGAGCGTTACTGAAAGTAATCTTGTGATTTGCTATCTTATGGATTACGTATCACTATGTACAGGTGTATCAACAACCGCTTATATGATTATCGCTGTGATTTTTGGGTATTTTCCTTAGCGTCCGAGGATGATCGTACTTTTTTTTCCTACTTTGCTACAAATTGTTTTCTTCACGTCAGGAACAACGTCAACATAGTGAAAGTTATACACATTCACTTCTCCTAGGGATGCGAGTGATGGTCCAAGTAACACTGATGATGACCGGAAATCGATCGTTGTTTGCTGCTCTTTGATCATTGGTTATTTTCTTGGTTTTACATCTCTCTGTCGTGCATGATGCAGGAAAAGCAACTGCATAGTGAGATGTTACCTCATATCGAAGCCCAACTCCAGACCGTATATGATCCAGAATTTCCTGTCGTAGATATACGAACGTTAGGGCTTTTTTACGCAATCGATATTATCGAGGAAAAAAGACAAATAGCATTACTCATGACCTTTACGACACCTGCATGTCCGATGGGTGATATGATCGAACAGATGACAAAAAACGCTCTACATGAAGTATATCCTGATTGGGAGGTGGCTATTACGATTACCTTTGATCCGATGCGATCTCCAGCTATGATAAAAGACGAGGACTTGCAGAGGATGTTTGAGTAATTAGATCTGTTTTCTTATCTCATCATAAGCAAATCCTTTTCTCATAAGCGATTGAATGATTTCAGGATTTGTTTTTCCTTTTTCATGAAGACGACTAATTTCTTTGGTTATTTTTGCTGATTGTCCTTCTTGCATCTCTTCTTCCATGTCTTCGATAAGTTCGTTAAGTAGTTCTTTATCTACTCACTTGATAAGGAGTTTTTGTTTGATAAGAAGAACTGGTTTTCCTTTACGCACTACTTCTGAGTTCAGATACGCACGCGTAAAAGCAGTATCATCGAGATACCCATTTTTTTGTAACTGAGGAATTGCGTCATCGATATCTTGTGATGAAAATCATTTTTTCGCAAGGATTTTTTTTGTGTCAGAGACAGTTTTGGGGTATCTGCTAAGATAATGGATCGCATAAGTAAGACAGTCAGACATAGTAATGGGAAGAGAAAAAAAAGGGAAGTATGCTTTTTTGCTTTTTTGACATGATCTGCTATAATTGTGTACAGTCTTTAGTATGCGTTAAGATATGAAAATATTTTCGACAATCAAGCAGTTGGTGACTTTGAAACCTATTATCATGCAATTTGTCCTAGATAAAGTCTACTATCGTAGAGAACACCATATGCATGGTACCTTTCATATGCAAACAAACCAGAAAATGGAAGTTGTATCTATTACCTTAGAGGCGACACAAACGCTGAAAATATCAAAAGACAGTTCTGAGACTACCTCTCTAGGATCGAAAGTATTTAGAAAACAGCTTTCTTTGGAAAGATTGGATAAGTATGAGGTAGAGTTTGATTTTTCTCTCGATTTTCCTCGTGGTACAAAACGAGAACATAAAACCTATAAGGGAGATATGTGACCACTCAACAAAGCAACTGACAAGGCAAAAAAACAACTGTATGTCTATGAGATGGTAGCAAGTGTAAAACTAAAAGGAAAAAAAGAAGAACTAACCTATAGCGAAGTGTTTAAGGTAGAGTAGTAGTTTGTTTTACAAGCACATAAAATGTTTACGCCAATTCTACCAAATAAAGAAGTGACTTGATGAGGTTATAAAACTGTGCCTTCAGTAAGTGCACAACCCCTCATAGAAGTGCTTATATGAAGGAATTTACTTTTTCTCCAAGAAAAAGTTCCTGCTGATGGCTATCGACATCCTATACCAATTGATTTGTGTTGATTGTGAATGACTATCTCATTTACTATTCCAGTAAGTGTAGGTATCCCATGAGTGAACTTGCCTGATATTGCTTATTCATTCAGCAGGGTAGATGAGTGAAATGAGTTTGTTTCTTATGGTAATGCGTTTATGCGTGCCTGAAAAAAATGAACACTGATGGTGAAAAAAGATAACCAGTGAGATGTGATCGTGTCTTTTGTTGCCAATGATGTATGAATGCAATGAAATAATGAAATTAATTTGGAAAGTATTACTTCCGTTGTTGTTAAAAACTCAAAGGAGTGAGAATAAATCTATAGATTATGGTAAACTAGTTTTTCTACGTATTTAGGGTAATGGTTCATTGTTGTTCATCAACGGTGACTTTTTCTCCTTCCTTGATCTTCCCGTCTAGCAACGCCATAGCTATCTCATCAAGCAGATAACGCTGAAGAGCACGTTTTAGTGGCCTTGCTCAGAATGCGGGGTCCCATCATTTTTTTGCTAAGAAATGGGTTGCTTCTGGGGTGATAGTGAGGGAAATACCGTGTTCATGAGCAAGAAGCTCTTTATAGTGATTGAGTTGCAGGGCAATGATCTGTGCCAGCATTTCTTCACTGATAGGATTGAAGATGACGATTTCATCGAGTCTGTTCAGGAATTCAGGACGAAAAAAATGTTGAAGCTCTTGCATAAGCTCTTTTTCCAACTCATCCTTGCGAGAAGTTGAAGACGACGTATCGCTCAGATGGTGCATGATTTTTTGACTACCGATATTTGACGTAAGGATCACAATGGTATTTTCGAAATGGACAGTTCTTCCTTTACTGTCCGTAAGTCTTCCATCATCGAGCAGCTGTAAGAGGAGGTTAAACACGTCTGGGTGAGCTTTTTCGACTTCGTCAAACAAAATGACGCTATAGGGTTTGCGTCTCACGACCTCAGTTAATTGCCCTCACTGATCATGTCCTATGTATCCAGGAGGAGAACCGATAAGTTTACTCACGGCGTGAGCTTCCATATATTCTGACATATCGATACGAATGAGTGCTTTTTCGTCGTTAAATAAGAATTCAGCAAGCGTTTTTGCAAGCTCGGTTTTTCCTACTCAGGTCGGTCACAGAAAGAGAAACGAGCCGATAGGTCTGTGTGGGTCTTTCAAACCAGCTTTTGCTCTTCTTATCGCACGTGCAACGAGTTCGGTCGCTTGTTGTTGTCCTATGACACGTTTACTGAGATGTTCCTCGAGATGAGTGAGTTTTTCTTTTTCAGAGGAGATGAGTTTGCTTACAGGAATACCAGTCCATCTACTTACAATCGCAGCGATATGTTCATCAGAGACGGTATCATTTAAACCAGCTTCTTGTTGTTCTAGTGCTTGTTCAGCGGTGAGTAATTCTTTTTCACGTTGAGGTAGTTGATTGTAACGAATATCTGCTGCTTTAGTGTAATCTGTCTGTTTTTCTGCCACATCAGCATCGTGCGTGAGTTTTTGAATGGTTTCTTTCAGTGCTTTCGTACGTAAAACGAGTGCTCTGTCGTGTTCTCGATGTGCTTGCTGTGTAGCAAACGCTTCTTTTGCTTCCGCGAGTTCTTTGTCTACTTCTTGCAGTCTTTTCTCATTTTTTTTGGATTTTTCTGCAGCGAGTGCCTGTTTTTCTATTTCTCGTTGTCTGATTTGTCTTTCTAATTTTGCCATAGACTCTGGCATGGTACTCATATTCATTTTGACACTTGCAGCAGCTTCATCAATGAGATCTATTGCTTTGTCAGGAAGTTTTCTATCAGCTATATACTTGGTGCTGAGATCAACTGCAGCTATAAGCGCATCGTCACTAATGCGTACACCGTGATGGGTAGCATAACGTTCTTTTATTCATCTGAGAATTGCGAGTGTATCTTCTCTGCTAGGTTCATCAACCATGACGGGTTGAAATCTTCTCTCGAGGGCAGGGTCTTTTTCGATATATTGTCTATATTCATTGAGTGTGGTTGCTCAGATTACTTTGATAGTTCATCTCGCAAGAGCTGGTTTGATCATATTTCCCATGTCTAGTGATCACTCTGCTTTTCCTGCTCATACGATCATATGGAGCTCGTCGACGAAGAGAATAATACGTCCTTCTGCTGCTTCGAGTTCTTGGAGAATCGCTTTCAGGCGTTCTTCAAAATCACCTCTATACTTGCTTCACGCCATGACAGATCACATATCAAGTTCGATGAGACGTTTGTCTTGTAAACTTTCTGGAACGTCTCCTTTGACAATCATCTGAGCAAGTCATTCGATGAGTGCAGTTTTTCCTACTCATGGATCGCCGACTAGGACTGGGTTATTTTTTGTTCTTCTACTCAAAATCTGAATAGTGCGTCTCATTTCTGTTTCTCTTCAGATAACGGGATCTAATTTTCCTTGCTCAGCAAGAGCAGTAATATCTTTCCCATACTTCTGGAGTGCGTCTAGGGTTTCTTCATGATTGTTGGAAGTAACTTTTTTTCCTTTTCTGAGATGAACAATAGCTGATCTGATGTTTTGTTCGGTAACTTCTTGTTCTGAAAAAAGTGTTTTTAAGCTAGTGTCTTTACACATTGCAAGAAGTACGTGTTCAGCAGTAATATAGGTGTCTTCCATGTCTTTAGCAAGACGCTCAGCTTGTTCTAGCAAAGATTGAGAAGAGCTACTAAAAGCTGGATCTACGCTCTGATCGACTCTGGGTAATTTTCCTAGAAGAGTGCCAAGTTCGTTTTTCAAGATACTTAGATTCACAGACATTTTCTGGAGTAGAGATGTTACTACGCCTTGTTCTTGGGTGAGGAACGAAAAAAGCATATGAGCTGGAGTTATTTCTGTATGATGCTGTTGTTTTGCTAACTGTTGTGCAGCTTGCAATCATTCTAGTGTTTTCTGGGTAAATTGATTAAAGTTCATAGGTATAATATAAAGTAAATAGCACTAATTATATATAGGTGCTATATTACTCCAAAAAAAATAATTTTCAAGAGATTTTGCTTAT
>CAYLWY010000010.1:0-27935 GCA_964387665.1 uncultured Candidatus Peribacteria bacterium | reverse complement strand
AGCATTGACACGAAAAGGGCGGGAAGGACCCACCGGATTCGCGTGTCTCATATTGGGCTGCCATTCTGGCTGGTCGCGAAACGACCAGGGCGATTTCTCGTTTCGGCATCACGCCTTGGCCACCCCCGAAACATGGATATCCAACTGCAGCAAGCTCGTGCTAATCGCCACACCTAGGATCGTGACGTAGTCGCCGCTTCCGAGGTCGCCAATGGGGACGATCTGCCCCGCCACGGCATCGCTCACGCAGTAGGTTTCGCCCACGGCGAGAGTTGCACCGAGGTTGACCTGTCCGCTCGACTGGTAGTCACCAGGCTGGCCGTTCGCGCCTCCGTTAAGAGCAATGCCTACGCAGACGGCGGTTGCCGCGGCGTTGGCCCGTGCAGCCTTGAGCTTGTTGGCGTCGCCTGCGTCACGATACAGCGGCATGCCCGCGGTGATTGTGCCGCCGAACGTGCCCGCTTGGCGAACTGAGCCGGTTCCTGCAACGACATTTGCAGCGGTCTGAGAGAGAGCGGCCATTCTTGTTTACTCCACAACTTTCAGGGTGATGAATCCGGTGGCGGTCGCACCACCGTAGTAGGTCACATCGACGCGGACTCGGTATGTTCCGGCTGTGACGCCGGTGGCTCGGAACTTGGCGAGCGATTTGTCTCGGCCAAGCTGGTCGAAGGTGATGCCTCCGCTGGTGCCTGTCGCGATAGTTGGCGTGTCGACGATTGTGATCCAGGAATTGACCGCCATGTTCTCGCGGAAGTCGACAGCGAAGGTTGGGGTCGAGCCGACAGCAAGCGTCTTTGCCTTTTCGCCGACCAAGCCCTCGTCGTCGTCCGGAGTGAGCAGGATTGTGCGATCTTCGCCGACTGGCTCCTGGTCCACGTCGGAGAAGGCGCTAGAGCCCACTTGGCTTGCAACTTCATCGGCGATGTCTTGCTTGTCCTGCTCCGTCAGCTCCACCTCCGCCGCCGGCTGATTAGCAAACATCCCAGCCGCCAACTCCCCGCTTGCGGAGTAGCCTGCCAGGGCGTAGTGCCACAGCCGTCCGATTGTCCCCGCCCCAGCGTCAGAGGTGGCGGTGGCGAGCAGCTGCGTTGCGTTCTCGGCTGCGGTGGGCAGGGCGTCGATAGCATCCAGGGCCGGCTGAATAATCTCCCCAGCCGCCTCCTCGCTCACCCCAATCGAGTCGCCAGCCACAATCACCCGCCGGCTCTCCGTGCCGTACCAGTACAGCGTGAACGTCGCTACGTCGCTGGTCCCGTCGTTGAGCACGCCGCTGTAGGTTTTGTTGTCGGTTGGCGCTTGCGCGGCCACTTGCGCGTTGGTGCAGTAGTAATAGCCCGCTGCATCTCCCGTCCCTTCGGTCATCGCGACCGAGACGATAGCGTTGGGGGCGGTGACGATCTTCGCGGTGAGCGTCAGGCCCGTGGGGAGGCCGGCGCACTCGATGGCCACGTCGGTCGGTGCGGCGTGGGCGAGGCTGACGAGCAGCAACGGGGCGAGCAGCAGCTTGGTGATGTCCTTGCGAATCATCAGCAGGATCAGCGCACCAAAAAACGAGAATGCGGCCAACAGATGCGTCATGGTGTTAGCGGGCCTCCAACATCAGGGGCGTGAACGAAACGAAGCGGGTCCAGGGCGTGGGGCGCGTGAGCTGGCCGATGATCAGCGGGTAGACGACGCCGTTGCCGGAGCCACCTCCGCCCCAACTCGAATAGGCCAACCCGTTCCCGGAGTTGTAGAGCTGCGGGATCGTCGAGTCGCTGCGGATGTCTCGCTTCCAAAACGTGACTTGGTCGAGCGTGCCGTTGAACAGATCCGCAGACGGCCGCTGTCCCAAACAGAACGCGCTCGTACCGTCGAGGACGCCGGTCGAATGCGCCGCGGTGACAGGCGTCCCTCCGTCCACGGACAGCCACACCTCGTTAGCCGCAGCCGAATGCCCACATGCGATGAAGTACCAGACACCCGTCGTGGGCGTCGATCCCCATGCGGCGCTCGACGTGGTCGACGAGCCCGTCGCCGACACCGTGAACATGAATGCGTTCGCTGTCGTCGAGTAGCTCAGGGTGTACTCGCGCTGACTCCCGGTGACGTTGTATTTCGACACGATGAACTGCGCTGATCCGGTGGAGTCAATCTTCACCCAGGCGGTAATCGAAAAATCGATGTCGCCTGTCGATAGCGAGGCGTTGTCAGTGATATCAAAGAAGTCATTGGAGCCGTTGAAGTCGCGGGCGCCGTTTATCTTTCCGGTCGTCGCCGGAACGGTGTTATTCTCCGTGAGCGTATTGCTCCCGAAGGCGTCAACGGCGTTGCCGCTCGCTTCGTCCAATTCCCAAACAGAGACGAGGCTGGTCGTACTGACCTGCGCGCAGACGCTCCCCGCGAGCAGCAGCCAGCCGAACAGCAGCAGCGTCAATCGTTTCATGGCGGCGGGGTTCCTAGCTTTCAGGGGAGGCGTGAGAGGTCGCGTTAGTTCGCCTCAGCGAGCTTCGTCACGTTGCCAAGGTGAGTCGCGGCCCACGTCTGCAGCGCGGCGTAACTGCCGATCGCGTTGCTCAGGTCGGCCGGCGTGAAGTTGAAGCCTTGGATATTGCCGTCGCCGTCGACGATCGCGGCGTGGTCTTGGGCTTCCGCCCAATCGATCGCAAAGACCTGGTTCTCAGCCACGGCCTGATTGATCTCGGCGTACACCTCGCTGATCTTCTCGCTCAAGTCCGAAAACTGCTTGGCGATCTGCTTTTTCTTGTTGTCGCTGGCCATCTCTCATTCCTCCGTTTATTGAAGCTCGAAACCAATCGTCACAATAAGGCCCTTTGGGGCCACGCTACTGACGTCGTCCACGTCGATGCGCAGCACGTCGTTGGTCGCCACGTCGTCGTTGCTCGTGTTAATGACCGCCGCCGAGGCCGCCGTATCGCTCCCTTGCTCCGTCGAGTCGATCGTCAGCTTTGTGCTCAGCACGTCGACGGGCGAGCCGCTCCGCACGCGAGCAATCTGGACGTCGCTTGTTCCCGTGGTGCCGGCGGTTACCGCCCAGAGGTGGACGTAGGTGATGTTCGCGCCGTTGAGTTCCGGCGGAATCGGGTAGTAGGCTTTGCCATCGCCCGTCGCGGCGTCGGTGGTTGGTCCGAACAGGACAAACGTGCGGGTTTTCTTCCGCAAGGCCGTCCACGCATTGCCGCTCATCGTGTCGATGGTCAGCGTGTTGCTCACTGCCGCGTCAGCGAACACGCCGGAGCTAGCCCCCGCCGCGTCCCGTAGCTCGCTCGCCGTCGTCGCGGCCAAGGCCGAGAGGCCCGTGGCGCCGGGGGTCGTGCCATTCAGCGTTCCCGTCGTCACCGCATCCGCATGAACTTCGGCCCACTCCGCCCCGCTCCCGCCCAAGTTCTGAGCGCTGTCGGCAGCCGGCGTCACATGCCCCGTCGTCGCTCCCACTAGCACGCGATTCGTGCCGTCGGTCATCAGGGCGAGGTCGCGGGCCGTCCCGCCGCCGCTCCCTTTCACGGTGCCGATCTGGCCGACGTTCGAGGACCACTGCAGGCGCAGCAGCTCGTTGTTGGTGGCGCTCGTGTAGGTGTGAGCCACGCCAAACGCCTGGGCGGCCGTGCTGTTCGCCTGGGCGATCGTATGTGCCGCTTGCCGCTGAATTAGCGTGTCGTGGGGATTGCCCCCGCCGCCGCCAAGGCCGATCCAGTAGTGGGCGTAGAATGCCCCCAGGTGATTGACGTAGCTAATCAGGTTGCCGTCGTCGTAAATCGCGAACATCCGGCTGCTGCCGCCGTTCGCCGTGGTCGTCACGTCGAGCCGCAACCCCTCAAACGTCGCTGATCCGTCATTCCAGGTCTGCGAAAGCGTGAACGGGTCGCTCGCGGTGAGCGTGCCGATCGAAGCGTCCATGTCGACGAACGTCGGCGAGCCGCCGGTGACGGCCAGGTAGTCGGCGTTGGCCGTCGCGGCCGCGTAGCCGCTTCCATTGCCGGCGCCTTTCACCAGGCCCGTGATGCCGGCGGCGACGGAGTCGAGGTCGGTGTCGGCGGCTTGGACAGCCAGGGCAGTTCTCCACGCCGCCGCGTCACCAATCGTCGGCGTGCCGTTTAGCGTCGGCGACGCAATGGTCGGAGAGGTGCCGAACACCAGCGCCCCGCTCCCAGTCTCGTCGCCCACGATCGCCGCAATCTCGGCGCTGCTGTCGATGTCGCTTGTGCCGAGCCCGCCGCCGGCGAGCATCGCCTGAATCTGGTCCCGGACGGCGTTTTTCGTGGGGACGGTATTGTCGCCGTCCCACGTTCCCGAGTTGTACGCGGCATCCACCGTCGTGACGCTTGTCGTGGCGGTGATCGTCGTCCCGGTGATTGCTGCCGGAGTCGTGCCGCCGATGACGCTGTTGTTCACCGTGCCACCGCTCACCGTGACGGCTCCGCTCACCTTGCTGCCGGTGAGCGTGCCATCGGCCAGGTCGGTCAGGTGCGTATTCTGCGCCTGCACGTCGAGCCCAATGATCAGGTTGAGGGCGGTTCGCCAGGCGGCGTCGTCGCCCAATGACGGCGTGCCGTTGAGTACAGGGGCCGATAGCGTTGGGCTGGTTCCGAACACCAACAGTCCCGATCCCGTTTCGTCGGTCACCGCCGCCGCCACATTGGCGCTCGACGGCGTGGCCAGCATCGTCGCCACTCCGGCCCCTAGCCCGCTGACGCCCGTGCTAATCGGCAGGCCGGTCGCATTGGTCAGCGTCGCCGCCGAGGGCGTGCCGAGATTAGGGGTCGTTAGCGTCGGGCTGGTGAGCGTCTTATTGGTCAGCGTGTCGGTGGTCGCGCGGCCCACCAACGTGTCGGTCGAGGTCGGCAGCGTCAGCGTGCCGGTGTTGCTGATCGTCGAGATGATCGGCGACGTGAGCGTCTTGTTCGTGAGCGTCTGCGAATCAGAGGTGCCGACCACGGCGCCGCTGGGGGCCGTCTTGCCGGCGAAGGCGGTGAGGTCGCTATCCAACGGCTGGTACAGTCCCGCCAGCCCGAGGTCAGTGATCCAAGCCGCCGAACTGAAATTTCCGTTGCTCGACGGGTCGGCCGCGAACGAATCGACGTCACCTCCCCCGCCGCCGCCAGTCGCGTCGACGCCGTCGGCAAAGCCTGTCGGCATGTTGATGATCTGCGACCAATCGACCTTGCCGTCTGCGGAGTTCGGACCGTCGCCAAGCTCCTCGGCCAGCTCGCCTGGGCGGATGCCAATGAGCTTGGCTGTCGATTGAGCCGACGCCTCCGCGGCGAAAAAACCGACAAATCCAGCCGCCAGCAGAATTATCTGGCAGCAAGCAGCGAAAGATCGTAAAATCGGAGTCGCCGGCGTTGTCCCCGCCGACGACTCCTCACCCAGCAAAGTTTTGACGGAAACTGTGCATGGATTCAACGAGTATCGCTCGCTCAAAGACTTGCAACAAGTGCAAAGTCCTGAAGCCCATCGACGACTTCGGTCGCGAAACGCGACAGCCAGACGGCCGGCGGCACTTTTGCCGAAGCTGCCTAAACGGGATAGCTGCAGAGAAGGGCTGGCACAGGAATCGCCATGCTCGCGACCGGCAGAAGGAAGGCTATTCTGCTCGCATTCGCGAGCGAAATCTAAAGCTTCGCTTCGGAATTGATAACTCCAAGTACGAAGAATTATTGCTATTGCAGCAAGGAGCCTGCGCGATCTGCCAAACTCCAGCCGGCGATCGAATGCTTGCGGTAGATCACTGCCATGATACCGCTGTTGTTCGAGGTTTGCTCTGCACCAAGTGCAATGTCTCGCTTGGCATTCTAGGCGACAGCGAAGTCGGAATTCTTCGAGTTCTTGCGTATTTGCGAGGACAGCTTTTTGACAACGATCGCAATAACCCAGACCATCAATAGGAGGTCGCTCATGTCTGCACGCTGTTTTACTCTCTCTCTGGCCGCTCTGGCCATGCTGTTTTGCGCGAGCGCTCGCGGGGCGCTGCTGGTTTCCCACGACGATCCCGGTGCCGAGTGGTTCCGGGTCAGCATCGACTACTGGAATCCTCTTGGCAGCGATCCCGTCGTCCACTGGAGAGCCCACGACGCCGCTTACACGCTTGGCGATCCCAGCCAGCCTTCGCACGATATGATCCCGCACCGCGTCGGCACCGACTTTGACCGCAGCTGGTTTTGGCTCCGCTACGATCAGCCGACCGTCTACCTGGAGGCTTTGAGCGGCCCGCAGATTGGCGTGGCGCTGCACGACCTCTCCGCCGAAGCCGCCGAACTCCCCTCGCACGTAACGATCGTGCCCGACGACAATTCCGGCGGCTTCTGGTATCAGCTGACCAACAGCAGCCGCCACGTCACGTTGGACGTGCAGCCGATTCCCGAGCCGACGACGGCGCTGCTTTGCCTGTGCGGATTGTTCGCAGTGAGAATGCGTCACTCAAGCTCCTCCGGCACGTAAGGCGTGCGCGTCACGACGTCGCCGCTCTTGGTGGCGATAAAACTTTCGTCGGGGTACGGCACGCCGCCGATGCTGCAGTTGTTGCGCAAGACCACTCGCCACTTGCCGTCGCTAGCCGTCTCGTTGATGACATTGCTGGGGTCTTCGCCGTTGCGAAACTTGCAGTTCTCGATGATGACGACCGGATAAAACGAGCTAGCGCCGTCGTGACAGGTAACGAAATTGTCGAACAGCAGACCGCCGCCGCGCACGTGGAAGGTCTGATAACCTCGCATCTCGACGGTCGGGGCGTTCGTGATGCCGGCAACGATCTTCAAAAAGTCGATCGTGAAGGTGATCGAGCTAAAGCCCTCGTTGTCGTCGTTGACCGGATTATCCGGATCGGGGTCGGTGAGCCCGTCATCGCCGGCGGTCACGTGTGCGTCCGTCTGCCAGAGCTTCGCCGTCCCCTCAACGCTGCCGTCCACCTTCAGGAAATGAACGTGAAAAGTGCCGTCGTCCCACAGGCTCGCTCGTGTCCGCAGGAACGTCGGATTTTCGTTTTCAAGAATCGCCTGGCCGATCTGAAACTCGCCGCCGCGCTCGATGTAGAGCATCGTTCCGCAGCGAGTCCCCTCGAATTGGCCGATCCAGTGCCCAACGCTCTGTCGGCATATTGAGTGGATGCCCACGATCGAATCGGGGCAGCGGAGGCTCGCCAGATTGAGCTGGTCGGCGTTGTCGCCAAGGATTGAATCTCCGAGCTGGATGCCGTTTTTGAAGCAACTAAGCACCAGCCCGCTGGGGGCGTGAATCTTCCCGGCGCCGATGCCGTTTTGCTGGCAGCCTTGCAGGATGCCGACTTCGTAGTAGTCGCTCTTATCTCCCTTGAGCGCCGACGCATCGCCCACATCCCAGTGACCGCAGAGCGTTACTCCGTCGAGGCAGAGTCCTTTGCCGCGGTGATAGATGAGATATTCGCCATCGGGCTTCAGCCCCACAAGTCGCGATGCCGCGCCGCCGCGGGTCGGATACTCCGCCTCGGCGCGAGTGTCGCCGATCCCGAATCCGTTGAGACGAAACGCCTCTTTGTCGACAATGAACCCGTCCCACAGGCCGTAGCCGTAAGCGCCAAGCTGCGGGGGGATGCGGCTGGTGAGCCAGCCATCGTCGCAGTAGGCGGCAAGGATGGCGTCGTTGGCTTCGCCGTCCGCTTGGTCGGTTCCGCTGACGCTCCCCGATGAATAGACCATCGGAATCAGCTGCATCTGCCGGGCGGAGAGTTGGGGTGCCCGCGTCTGCGACGCCGTCTCCAGCGTCAACTGAGCATGAGCCGGCGACGACACGAGCGCGCACGCCACCGCCAGCATCACGGCCAGCGTGCCGGCGCAACCTCGGGGGCGTTGGCGTTCGTCGAGGTAGGTCATGCGTCGTCAACCTCCACCTCGCGGCGGTTCAAAAGATGCAGCACAGCCCACTGGATAAACGCTGACAAGACGGCTAGTAGGATCGTGGTGAGAATCACGCTCGTCACCGGGTCGGCTTGGAGTTTCGCGAGAACCCTATCGTGAATAACCTGCGGGTCACGTTCGCCGGCGTGAATGGCGTCGAGCACCATGTACCGCACGCGGCGTGCAATCACGCGACGCTTGGCGCCGGGGATGCCGGCAAAGCCCGTTACAGCTTCGCAGGCGGCTGATTCGAGTTGTTCAGTGTCACTCAACTCCCCATGCCCCCCAGCTTCGTCAACGCCGTCTGCACGAACTGCTTCGTGTCTTTGGTCATGTCCTTCAGGTCGCCCACGGCTTCCTTGAGGTCGTGGCTCACTTCTTTCAAGCACTCCGAATCTTCCGCCCGCTTGCTCATCATCTCTTTCGAGTGGAGGTGGCATTCGCGTTGCGACTCACGGCCGTCAGCGGCGAATCGGGCCGCCATCGTCTCGATATGCTGGCGCTGCTTCTCGTCGCGTTGCTCCTGCTTCTCGTCTTGTGCTCTGAGGTACCGGAGGAAGAACACGACAATCGCACACGCGGCGACAAGGGTGGCGCAAATCGCCACGACAACCAGGTAGTTGGTCGGCTGCTGAGTTGCAGCGCCCTCGATTCCCTTCAGCAGCCCCTCGATGGCCACTTCCGCCGCCTTGATCTGACGCTCGCTCGGTTCTACTGGCGGCGATTGCATCCATTCGGTCCTCGTCCAATGTGATTTAATTCGCCGGCCGCCCCATTACGAGGCGACCGGCAGGTAGCGTGAGTTAGCGCCAGCGTTGCGGCCGGAATGTGATGCGAGCCAGGAAGCCAGGCCCGCGAACGAACCTGCGGCGAACCACGACGCTGCGCTCAGCCGACCTTTTTCCCACCAAGGGGACGGTCCGCGGAGCGACCGGGCGAGCGAGCGTCGGGGAAGCTGCGATGGCGTTGCGAACGGGGCGAGGGCAGACCCCGCCTGGGCATTGGGCGAACGTCGGCGCCGCAATCAGGATGGCGGCGATAATGGCGGCGAAGCGAAGCATGAACCTATCTCCTAAACAAACGGAATCCGCCGCGAGATGGCGACGGACAGACGCCCCCTGGGCATCCACTGCTGCGGACGGGGGCTGCGGCGCGTGCCGCGTTGTGTGAGTTACTATGCAGCACGTCGAGCTGCGATTGCGTTAGATTCTCAAGCGACGCACGGCTGTAGCCGTGCTCGCGGACGAGATGGTCGATCGTGGCCGAGTGGCCGTCTTGGACCCATGCGGGGCCGGGCTGCTTTACCGGAACCCACGCCCACTGGGCTTCGCTCCATTGCCACTCGCCGCGGGGGGAGAGTTGACCATCGACCAATTTGTTGGGCTCAACAAAATGGTCCGGCGGCGCAGCCTTGCTGGGCGACTCCGATTCGCCCCCGCCGGGGAGGAGAGTGGCGACCAGCGGTGTTTCGACCGGCTGCCCTTCTGAAACAGCCGGCCGTGCTACCTCGCTACATTGCGAGGCGCATGGTAGGACGGGTTGTGCGTCATGGGACTTCAGCAGACCCAGGACGGCGACGATGGACAGGAAGAGTGCGGCGGGTTTCATGCGAATTCCCTCCGAACGGCGCGAACGGCGAACGCCCACGACGCCGATTTGCGGATCTGTGCTTCGCTGTCATAGCCGAAGCCGTTGTCGCCCCATCGCTCGTGCCAACTGTTCGGGTACTTGGCCACGAGGCGTCCGTTGCGAAGCATCAGACGCGATAGAACGATCGAATGCCCCTCGCGACCGACAACGACGGGATGGCCCAGTACAAGGGCGGTCTTGAGCCCTGCGACCGTGCGGACGACGTACGTCTCAAGTAACGTGAGGCGGCTGGCAGTGTTCTCCCAGTCGGCTGGGTAAGCAGTGTAGAAGCCCGTGTTGGGCATCACCTTGTCGCCGTACTTCTCCCGATTCTCGGCGTTGTCCAGCGGCAGTGCGCCGCGGGTCGACAGTTCCTTGAGCCCGTCGCTCACCATCGCCCCCGAACCCGGCGAGCGACCAATCCGCTTGTAGAGCGAAATGGCCGAAAGATGGACCACGTTCTCTTTGCCATACTGCAACGCCTGAATGATTTCGTGCGACTGGCAGCAGGCGTTGGCGACGCAGGAGCCCTCACGGCCCTGGTCGTAGATGCGAGAGACGAGGCGATCGGCGCCGCCGCCCTCAGCTGTTTCTTTTTCGACAGCCGCCATAATCTCCGAATCGGAGAGCGTTGGCACGGCGTCTTCGTAGTTGCCGAACAAGTCGAGATTGCCTGGCCCGCCGCAGCCGAAGGTAAACTCCGGTTGCTTGGAGAAGTCAATATCGAGCCATCGGTCGTCGATTTCGTCAGCCGCCATGAGATTTGATTACCTCCACGACTGCGGGAGCCGTTGTCGGGCACGCCCCCTTGTAGACCACCGCCTCCCCCGCCTTGACATAAAGCGACGGGAGGCCGAGCGTAGGGTCCGGCTGCGGATGCTGCGTCACGTCCAAGATTTCGAGCGGCGTCGGCTTCAGCTTTTCGGCTTGCTCGCCATCCCGCAGCGCTACCGTCAGCCGGTGGAATTCCGGCGTTTTGTCCGCCGATTCGTGGTAGATCGCAGCGGTGCGAGGGCCGGGAACGAAAATGCTCCCGCCCTGTCCGCCAAACGCGAACAGCAGCACGCACGCGGCGGCGAGGAGCAACAGGATTCGCTTTTCGCGAGTCATCGACTAGCCCTCGACGGCGACGCCGTGATTGAAGAAGCAGACCTCAACGTCTCGCACCGCCTGCTTGAGCTTGGGGCAGTTGCTCCGCTCCGCACGGGCCTCCAGACGCTTCAGGGCGTGCAGGTCAGCCACGTCGGGGTCTTCCGCCGTCTTGGACACGGAGGGCAGCGACGGCAGGCCAGGGAGCTTGTCGCGAAGCGCCACGATGGCGAGGACCACAGCGCCGGCGATGGCGGCGATCTGCATCCAACTGAGAGATTGCAACCAGTCCACGTCAGCCTCCGAAAAACTTAAAAGCCAGAATCGCCACCGTCGCCACGAAACACGCTGCCAGGAACAAAATCACTCCGACCTTCCGCTGCACGTCGCGAACGTGCTCTTTGAATCGCTCTCGGATTCGTTCGCGGATTCGCATCACGTCGCCGGGTTAGGGAGCACCTTGTCGAGCGCCGCGTCCGCCGGGCCAACGAGGCCAGCCAGCACCGTCCCGAGATTCGCGTCGATGAAGCCCTCGGCCCACGGCCCAACGCCAGGCAGGTCGAGCGGGGCAATCTCTTCGTCGTGGAGCCGCTTCACCGCCAGCGACAGTTCCGCCTGGGCAGCCGCGTCGCCGCGGAGCTTGCGGTAGGCTTGGCGGACGGCCGACGTCACTTCGATGGTGGCGGTCATCACCTTGTCGGCCACGTCGAGCGTCGGCCACTTCGGGTCATCCCGAAATGCGAGCTTCGATTTCAGTTCGTCGTAGAGGGCCATTTGGTCTTTACCTCACGGGCGCCGGACGGGCGGGGATGGGCAACTGTTAAGCAATCCTTGACGGTTCAAAAACTCCCGCGTTCCGGGTTGCTGGTTAGGCTTACGGCTCTCGCGGGCGAGCTCTGGAAAGGGAGAGCGTGCCGCCGGAGTCGAACCGGCGCTAACCCCGCCGTTTTGTGGCGGGAGTGGCCCTTCACGCTGCGACTAGATCACCACCTTTCGACGGGGATCGGGTTACTCGACGACGGGGGGCGTTGGCAGTGCGTTCAGGGCGTCCTCGTTCGCCTGGGTCGACGTGACCAGGGCGCCAAGGCGCTCGGTGGCTTCCGCGATCGCAGCGGCGTTGCCTTCGGCGCCAGCCAGCAACTCACGGAGGGCGGCGATTTCGGCGCGCTGTTCAGCCAGCGACGTGGCGACAGTGGCGATGCCAGCCGACGTGTCGGCGGCGTTTTGCTCCAACTCGCCCACTTTGGCGAGCAGTTCTTCGGCGGTGGCCATGACTTGCTCCAGGGTTTTGAGGATGGCTTTGAGTAGTTGGCGGTTGGACTTTCGCCGAGCCTTCAGCAGTTTCTTGAGGCAGCACATCGGCGAAGTCCAAAAACGAAAAAAGGGGCGGTAGATCGCCCCGCTCTTTCGAGTGAAGCAACCTACCGCCCCTGTGAAGGAACGATCGACCTAGTTGTCAGTCAGAAGTATCGCCCCCTGGCCTCGCTTTGTCAATTCTGTCGCGGTATCTCCCCGCAGCCGCCTTCACGGTCTCGAAATCTTCCAGCAGGTTGTCGGAGTCGAATCCGCCGATGAGGAGGACCGCTCGCTTGCCGCGAGCGTAGCCAATCCCGACCGGAATGCCTGCAACTTCGATGCAATTCCCTTCGACCACGTCTAATCGCTTTGGCATCCCGTGCCCTCCTGTTTAGTCACCAAATCATGTCCGTCGAACCGTCGTGGTAATGCACCTTCGTCACCTCCAGCGGGTCCGTCATCTGCCGGGCTCGACGCCGCTTCTCGTCTGGCGACCAGCCGGCTTGAATCTCCGCACACTTGGCCGCAATCTCCGCCTCGGTCGGCTCCCAGAAGTCGTTCTTGCCCGAGGCAGTCGACGGCGGGAACCAGTGGCCTAGCGAGCGGTAGAACTTCACGTAGACGCGGAAGGTGTCAGGGCAGATTCCCAACCGCCTTGCTGCGTTGGCGTAGTGGCCGTTCTCTAGCTCGACGGCTTGGCGCATCCTGTCGCACGATGGTCTCATCCCTGACTTCGCTCCTCCGCCGGCGGCGGGTTAAGTGCTTTCCGCGGCGTCGCCGCTGGTGTCGTGGTCAAATTCATCCATCGCTTGCACGACCCGGCAGTAGAACGCCATCGGCTCCTGCTCGGTTTGTTCCTTTGCCATCCTTCGCATTGCTTTATGAAAGCGGCTGAATCTATCCCCCTCGCCCTTCTCTGCGGCGGGGAGCGAGCGGAGGGCGGTTTCCGCAGCAGCCCAGAAGGTTTGAAGGAATCTATCTTTGACGCCCCACATGCTCTTCATGCGGGCGTACACCGCCTCAATCGCGTCGTCCCTGTCGATTAGCTCACGCATGGTCGGGCTCCTTGAGGGCTGGGCGAGAAGGGCGGCAAGTTCGCGGGCGGCACTCGCTAGCTCTACGCCAGACTCCGAATTCCAATTGCCGGCCGCCTGAAGGCAACCCACTCGCACTTCCTCAATCCCCTCCCTCAGCCTCGCGTTCTCCTGCTCGGCCTTGTCCGCTCTCTCGTTCGCGGCGGCGAGGGAGTCGGCATACCAAGCGTGATGGGCTTCGATTAAATCTAAATCCTCCAGCAACTCCGATTCGCACTGATCGGTCAGGAACTCTCGGACATTCCCGACCGCCTCCGCGACTAACTGCTGCACTTTTTCTTTCATCTCGCTCATCACTTCGCTCCTTTGGCGCCGGGGTGGCGCGGGTGGTTAAAACAACAACTGCTGACGCTTGGGCTGCAACGCTCGCAGGCTGAGCTTTCTACTTTTTGAGCGGCGTGCCATCTGGGTTGAGCCCTAAATTCTTTAGCGTTTCATCCCGAATCTTCCGTGCTTCCGCGACCTTCATTGGATCGAAGAACGTAGGTCCGTCAGCGGCGAGTCTCGCCAGCATGTTGATGGCGTGGGTTTTCCATCTGTCGTATCGCTCCATTTCTGCAAGCTGGAATCGCAGGTTCTTGACGTACGACTCGGCCCCCTTGAGCGTTCTCGGTTTGTACGGCTTGCGTTTCTTCTTCGCGTCCATCATTTGCCTTTCGTTCTAGGGGCCTGCGGGGGCGGGGCGGTCCAAGTCCGAGTAGTCGCCGTCGAAAGCGGACGCCGGGCACTCGCAGTCAACGGCTGGCTTGCAGCACAGGATGCAGCGCTCGCCGGTGCCGTTGCAGTCGAAGCAAGTGCCTTCGTATGGGTAGTTCCAAATCATGTCGGTGTAGTAGCGAGTCTGCTTTCCGCTCCCACCGCAGTACGGGCATCGCTTCGTTTTCTTCGCTTCGCTCACGGCTTGCTCCTCGGGGCGGGGTTATCACTGGCGGTAGCTCGGGGGGCGGCTACTCGCGGGGCGGGGAAGTTAGATACAATTTCCGCTAATCGTGACGCGACGATTCCATCGCGCCGCCAGAGCGTCCGGCGACTCACAGCGACGCTCACTGACCTTGAACGCCCACATCGATACATTGCACTTTTCGCAATTGATTCTGTAACCGCAGCCGCGTTTCCAGGCATCTGGGTCGTCGTCCATTTCGGCAACTCCGCCGCAAAACGGGCATGGGCGCAACTCAGGTCGCCAATCAGATTCCTCCTTCGTTTCCATCACTTCACTCCTTGTAGGGACGCGGGGCGGGGAAGTTACGACTTCAGCCTCAGAGCAACGATGTCTATCGCCAGTTGAACTCCATCAGCCATTCCCTCCGCGTGCTGCAGGTGCGAATCGTGAGTTCTCGTGCTGTTGCGTAGCTTCTCGATTCGCTTCTGGATGCCTGCGAGGTTTAGCTTCAGGTCGGCCAATGCTTGTTCGGCTGCGATGGGTTCGGTCATGGCATCACTTGCTCCTAGGGGTCTGGGGTTACGCTCGGCGGTAGCTCAGTGGTCGGCTACTCGCGGGGCGGGGTGGTCACACGCTTACCTCGTGGTTGGTGGTTCAATTTTGTCTCTGTAGCAAATGCAGCAGATTCGCAGGCCGGGCTGAATGGCGTCCTCGTTCATCCAGCGATGCCAGCCGAGCTTGCATGCGAGTAGCTGACGCAAGCCGCAAATCTGCCAAATACCGCACCGCTGCGCCGCCTTCGCCCGGATCCAGTCCAGTAAGGCAAGTCGACCCTCGAACCAATCCACGCCGCAGTCAACCAGCGGCTCCCAGCTGCGATAACACTCGTAGCACTCAGACCACTCCGGCTCGTAGTAGCCGCTCATCGCGCCGCCTTTGCCTTCGCAGAACGGGCACCTAAAGAACGGTCGGTGTTTTAGAATCAGCCACGATCTGTGGATCAGGTCGCCCATCACTTGCTCCTAGGGGTCTGAAAATTCTTCCTACACTGAGTACACAGCCAGCCCATCGCCGTCCTCACCACGCACTTGCGACGCTTGCAGGTCGGGCACTGGCGGCGGGGTTACTTCAAAGGCTTCACGTTTTCACTCAACTCGGATATAATTCGCACATTGGCTCTGACGCCGACGGTGATTGTGGTGACCACCGACGCGACCAAGGCAGCAGCACAGTCCTCAATAGTCGCCACACCTTCCGGTAACCCCCCGTGTGATGGCGCGATAACTGCCACGGGATACATGGGCCCGGCTTCGTGGGTGAAACCCGGTTGCGAAGTTCAAACAAAGTTCCGGGCGGGAGCGACGGCGAAGGGCGGTGACGCACTTTACCCATTCTTCCTGCATCGACTCTGCATAGGGTCGATGCGCTCAGGCTCGGACAGTAACGCCCTTGGCTGGTCTGAATCACGGTCATAGGGGCTCCAAAACTGAAGTCGGCCCCTTCGGGGCAAACGAAAAATGCGTTAAAAGCGACTCACGGAGCAAGCCAGAAACGCGACCGCCGTGATACCTGGCAAGTTCCACGTCAGCCGTCTCTGGAAATTCGCGTCGCACCAAATCGCGGACCTCTTCCGCCGACATCGCATCTATTTTTTGGCCAAACTTCGCTTCGAGTGCGGCGAGCTTGGCTTTCTCTGCGGCTTTTTCTTTCGCGGCAGATTCCCGCTTGGCGGCGATGTCCACTTGCGACTTCACAGACCTCTCGCGGTTCTCGGCGGCGATGAACTCTTCGCTCGGCTCTGCCCACAGTTCGGTGTGGTCCTGCTCGGGTCGAAGAATCAGGATTCGCTGGTACAATGCACCGGCGCCCCAACGCCCACGGCTGCAACGCCAGTAGCCGATAACGGCGATCACGTCGTCCGGTCGACAACCGTTCGTCGACGCGGCGTCGACGGCTTTGCCTGCCGCGACTACACCGCACTTCAGCAAATCCTCCTCCACCCCCTTCCACGCCTGGCTACGTCGGGAGTCACCACCCTTCGCTGCCGGTGGGGGGGCTGGGGGGAGGAGGTCTGGGGTCTGGGGTCTAGGGTCTAGGGTGGTGACACACTTTGGTGATTCACTAAGCGTGTCACTAGGTGACTCACTAAGTGATTCACTAGGTGACGAATGTTTTCGAGTCTTGGTTCTCGGGCTGGCTAGCGACCCTTTGAGCCAATTCGGGCGATGGTCTTCCCAGTCATGGACCATCAATTTGTCGCCGTCGCGGTCGAGCCATCCATGCCCCGGCTTATCGCCGACGAGAGCGTCGACAAGTTCGTCGGGGTCTCCGTCGTACTCGACCCACGCCGCAATCCCAGCGGCCCCGTAGTGTGTCAAATCTCCATCCTTGGCTTCGTGTTGAGCCAGCAGCCAAATCGACTCCAGCAGCCCGACTGCTTGCCACAGGGGTAGCCTCAGCCGCCTAGCGAGCAGCTTGAACTTCAGGGTGTGGATTGCTTGATGCTTCATTGGTGTCCGTTCCGTCGTTTACGCTTTTGTCCGGAAGTGTTCAAGCGTTCAACCCTCCCTATCCCCCAGCGAGCGCCGCCCGACCGCAACTGGAAAACGGCCGGACGGCTGCGGAACGACCGCCCCAGCCTGTTCACTCGCAGGCCGGGTGCTCACTGGAGGGTTAATCAATCACCACACGTACAGCCGGACCAATGCTCCGCTGGCTGTCGTCTTGGAAAAACCCAACGCTCTTGATCCACTTCGGGCCGTCGTCGTGAAACCAGCCGCAGACGACCATTGCGTCCTCGATCTCTTTCCAGTTGCCGCGTCCCGTGCTGGAGTGGTCCCAGAGCCTCTGTCCCTTCCCCAGAATGCGTATCACCGTCACCCGGACAGGAACGTCGAACGGCTTCCGCACGAGCCCCAGCGTCCGCAGGGTGGCTTCTACTTGCTTCCTGACCTTGGCGCTGTTGAACCACTTGGAGCCACGACCGTCGTTTCCGTTGGTTAGCTCGATCGGTAGCGTTACGTCGAGTAGGGCGGTGGCCGTGCTCATTCGTAAACTCCCTCCTTGTTGCGTGACTCGCACTCTGTGATGAGCGCCGCCGTCGCCGCCGTGCAAATAATCTCCGCCGCCTTCGGTCCCATGTCCGCCAGATTACGCAGAGCGAGGCAGTAGTCGGTTGTTCCGCCGACGATCAGCCCAAGAGCGCACAAGTCTTGAATCGGTACAGACCGAAGTTCGTGGCACGCTACCCGCATGTAGCGGCGATGCAGGTCCGCCGACTCCGCGTCTAGTTCGGCGAGCCTTGCTTTTCGTTCTTCTTCCGTCACTTCTTCGCCTCCGTTCGCGTCCCAGGAAACCACAAGGGCTCGGCTACGTCGAACAAGAATTCATTCATTTCTTAGGAGCCTCCCGATATCCGATGAATTTGCCGCATTTCCGGCATGTAGTGAGAATCCAGTTCTTTCGCTTCGGGTCCGCTTGATCCTGCCACTTCGTTTTGTCGTGTCCGCAGTTGCAGGTCATAGCATCATCTCCGCCGGTTCGTCGAACATCGAAAGTTGGTTCACGCTCGCATCTCCGCAAACAGAGATTCTTGTTCCCGCGTGTCCTGGTCGACGCGATGGGCTTTCGCCATCACCGTTTCGATCATGGGCAACTCCAAGTCGGTCGCCGGGATGTGGACGTTCAGCGGCTTCGTGCTGCCGATTCGGTTCGACCGCTTGACGCACTGATAAAACGATTCGTAGGAGTCTTGCAGTCCGCTGAAGACTTGGCGTGTTGCAACCTGTAGGTTTAGGCCGAAACCTAGGATTTTGGGTTTGCTGATAAGGCAGTCGATTTCCCCTCGCTTGAATTGCTCGACTGTTTCGCGTCGCTTCGCCATTGGAGTCTTGCCGTCGAGCGACCCGCCGCCGATTGCCTTTTCGCATCGCGATTGCTCGTGGTCGTAGAGGCACCATACCAGCGTTGATTCGTCTTTTCTCCACGAATCGATGCGGTCACGCATGAAGTCGTACTTGTGCGTCTCGAATTTCTGACCCTTCCACAATCCCTTCGCGACCTGACCGAACGCGGCACGCTGAGTGATGCCGCCCGTCTTGACGGCTAGAAGCGTACCCAGTTCCTTGCGAACCCATTCCTCTTGGTCTGCCGTCATCGGAACCGATTCAATGTGCGTGTGGATCGGCGGCATCGAAGCGACATTATCCTTCCATCCGTAGACGCCTGGATTGCTTAAGAAAATACACCAGTCCGAAAGCGCCCGGTAAAACGGTCGCAGGGCGTGCGGCTTCAACTCCCACCGCTCGCCAGTCTGTCCGCGGTTGATGAAGTACGTCGCCAGAAAACTATTGACGGTCGGGAACCGATCAAGGAACACCGCATGATTGGCGAACTCAATTCGATCGTTCGGCGCCGGCGTGCCGGTACAGCAGAGTTTCCACTTCAGGTTCTCGCCAAGCCGCAGGCACGTTGACGCATACTCACCGTAGTGACTTTTCAGAATCGATGACTCATCGAGAATCAGTGCTCCCAACTTACCTTGCGGTGTGTCATCTTTGAGCGTTTCGTAGTTAGCGATGCCAATGGAGTCGCCCGGCGATGAGATCCACTCTGCAAGGTTCGCGGCTCGCACTCGCTCGATATTGAGCGAGTCGCCCCAGAATCGTTCCGCTTCGGCGATGGTCTGGTAAATCACCATCGGAGGGCAGAGAATCAGCACTCGTTTTTTGCGGCCCAATTCCTGTTGAACGTGGCGAGCGTAACTTAAGAGAATGAGCGTCTTGCCTAATCCACAATCGGCGAACACGGCGAACCGCTGGCGACGTACGGCCATCTCGCAGATGTCCCGCTGGTAGTCGAACAGGAACGATTCTGGGGAGTATTTTACGGCTGCTTTGCGTTTTCCCTTGACGCCAACACGATGGGCGTACTCGTCGGGGAACGACGCCACGCGGCCCGTCATGCTCCACGCCGGCAATTGCTTGATGGCCAGAAACTGACGGTAGCTGGCCGTTGAACGCGGGTCGAGGACGATCTTCATGCTTCCATCCCGGCAAACAGTGCCATCTGGTCTTCGTTGGATTCCTCCGCCTTGCGGAGGTTTCGCTTAGCGGTCTGGTAGTATTCCGTTTTGATTTCGCAACCGTAAAACCGACGCCCCTCCAATAGAGAAACGTAGCCCTCGCTGCCGATGCCGGTGAATGGAGAGAATACGATCTCATCGGGGTTTGACCAAAGTCGTACGCAGCGACGAATGACGGGCAATTGAAGGGGGCAAATATGCTTCGTGTCGTCCTCGCCCTTGCCCTCTTTCGTGTTGAGTGTGTCCGTCTCGCGAACGCTCCGCCAATCCCACGCACCTTCCGCCCAGTCAATCCACTCGTTTCTGGTTAGTTGGTGTTCACAAATTGGCGTTTCATTGACGCCCGGCGCCCGCAGCTTGATGAGGTAATCGCAAAACGCCGGGGCGGATTGAGCCCGATCGGCTTCCAGTCCGGCGAATTGCAATTTTCGGCTTCGCGTGCGAATCGCTTGCGACTGCGGATTCTTCGTGACGCATATATCCGTGTCGTAAAGAAAACCAGCCCACTTGGCCACGCGAATCAACAGCCCGCGCAAGTCGATCGTTGACGGATCGCCGCTCCGCTTCATGCCGGCGATGTTCTGACAGTGAACGACGACCACACGGCCCGGCTTCATCACGCGAATCAGTTGATTGGCGAAGAAACGCAAGTGGAGCTTTGCGTCGCCGCGAAAGTCCTCACTGTTGCCAATATCGTTCGCTTGATCGGTATACGCGAACAGCGACGGAAATGGCGGCGAGAAGACGGAGAAGTCGACCGATTGGGCCGGCATCTCCGCCATGTGTTCAATGCAATCTTGCTGGACGATCCGCCAGCGTTCATTTTCGTTTAGCAGCATTTCCGTCCTCGGTTATTGAAACAGAATCACTTCCCAGCCCACCACCGCAGCGCCACCACGACGCAAACCCACGGCGCCGCCAGCATCCCGCACCAGACGACGCCGCGGAGGTACAGCTGCCACGCTGGGGGCTCAGGAGAGGCGACGGGGAAGCTGCTGCACAAGTCGCAAGAGCAGTCGGTCACCGCCTCGGTGACGGGCGGACGCTCGTTCCACTCCATCGACTCTTCAGCGAAGTCGACGATGAGGTTGATGAGGTCGGTCGGCAACGGGCGTTTCCACTCGTCCTGATAGTCGACGACAATCTGAATCAGCTCGTTGAGCGTGTCGAAGCCGACGACGTGCGTGACGCCTTCGTGCGGGTAGCGAACCAGATAGGTCGGCTCGCCTTCGACGCTCGCCTGGAACGTCGGTAGGGTGGTGTCCGTAGCCATGATCCAATCCCCTTTGGCTGTAGGGTTAACGTCCGTTGTTCCACGTCCGCATCGGTGCGGACGGCGTTCTCTGTCAGAGGTGGAGCCCCGAGTCGAACGGGGATGCTGTTGCGGTTGTGGTTTAGTGTCCTAGGGTTGGCATGAAGCCACGCATCTAGGACCAACAGCGTTCTGCCTGCTTGAACTACTCCACCTAACCCCGTTTAGCGTCCGGGGCGCGACGGGCCGATGTCACCCGGCGTTTAGTGTGACTTCATAAACTTCCGTTCGCGTTCCTTCGCAGCATCCATCTCCAGGCGAAGGTCTTTGTTGGCGTTCTTTAGCCGCACGATCGCCTCGGAGGTCTTGCGTGGGTTCGCGCACTTACGGCCACCGTAACCCGACAACTGCAACTCGTGCTCGTGAAGTAGCTTCTGGTTGTCCGATATCTGGCGCCTGATTTGGTCTACTGACTTCGGCATCGTTACCTCCATTCAAGAAAAGCAGTCACTTCCGCGAGCGTGATGGCGTGCGGCGCCCGACCTCGCAAGCGGTTGAACTTCTCCAGGTCAAAGAACTCGCCGTCGGTGACGAGCTTCACCGCCAGCTTTCGCAGAATCGGGAACTTCGTCGGGTCGTTCGCGTCGCCAAGGTTGCAGGAAACGCAGGAGGCGTTGCACGCACACCGCTCCGACAACGCCTTGTGACGACTAGCGCCGCCAGCGATGTGGTCGATGCAGGTGGCGTCGTTCACGGTGCAATACACGCACTTCTTGAACGCGGCCAGAATCTCCTGCTCCATCGGGGTCACTTTCTTTCGTAGCTCCTTGCGTTCGGGACTCTGCCACCGGAGCGGCTTGTTTCTCTTCAGGTATCCGCCCGGTTTCAAAGGTTTGCGTCTCTTCATTGGTTCAAATGCCCCGCCGCCGGTTGCAGGGTTAGTCGAAAGCTGGCCGGCGGGCGGGGCGGTCGTGGTTAAAACAACTGCGGTTCAAACTCACCCGGCCCGAAGGGGTCGAGGTCGATCTGAGCACTCGGCGGGACAAGCGAACGCTCGCCGTCCTGTAGCTGGTCGCCCTTCATCGCAATCTTCGCGTCGATGGTCGCCATGCGCTTCTCTTGAATCTTGGCGTACATCGCCTCCAACCTGTCGTTGAACTTGTACAACGCTTCCTCTAGCCGCTTCGTCCAGTCGTCGCGCTTTACCTCTACCTCCAGCGACGGGCAGCCTTCGCAATAGGACATGAACCACCACGAATCGCGTCCGGTAACAATCATTCCGCCGTGGCACTGGTTCTTGTGGTCGTCTGGCAGCACGCCTTCGTAGACCCACTTGATTTGCGTCTTGGGCGCCGGAGCCTTGATCTCCAGCCCTGATACGTCGCTGATAAGGCGGTCTGGCGAGCACCCCCACAAGCCGTTGTCGTGCACGCAGAAGCCGACCTTTTGCAACTCGACGCCGTGCGTAAAGGCGAAGAAATCACACGCCTCTTCCTCAAAGGCTTTTCCCCGTCGCATGTCCGCCGTCTCGCCCTCGTACCGCCACGGGTCGACGGTGCCGATGAGGCGTTCCGATATCAACTGAGCGGCGTAGGACTTCCACGCAGCCGCCAGCGTCCCCTGCTTCGGCGTCAGGATGTTGTTGAACTCCGAAGCGGTTGCAATGCCGCAACGCGCGTCGAGCCATTCGGGCGTCCCCTGGTCGCACATCAAGACCTTCATCGCCCCGCCTTCCTGCGAAGCATCTCCATCGCGTTGTTGAACTTCGCGGCGGGAAGGTCTTTTAGCTCTGCGATCTTGAACGTGCTGCAGAACTTTTGAACATCGGAGTTGGTCGACGAGATCCATTCGTCGAGTTGGATGCGTTGCTCCTCAGTGATGCAGTTGTCGTTTAGGTTCGAGGCGTCTGTATCCTCGTCGGTAACGACGATGTTGAGCGATCCTTGCAGGGCGTAACGCTTGGCGTAGCTCAGGGCGGCTCCGAACCGCTGCGTCTCGTTTACCCGCATGTCCGGGATTGGAACGGTGAACGAGTGGTCCTCGTAGTGCGTGCCCACCCGCAGCCGGCATGTCACCCGAATGGACTTCTCGACTTGCTCAGTCGAGAACGTCACCACGATTCCGCACTCGGCTAGCAGCGGCGAGGCGACCGCCATCAAATCGTCGTACGATGCGTAGGTGTACGACGGGCCGGACGCTGGCTTGCGGCCCTTGTGAATCTGCGGGCACTTTCGCTGAAACTCCGCAATCGCAGCTGCGTAGGCTTCCGCCGCACGGTCCTTGTCCCATTCGCGCTTCAGCTCCATCAGCTGCTGCATCTTGGCCACGTCCAGGTCAGGCTGCGACGCCGCCTGTTGGATGATGGCCATCAGCGTGGCGCCGTCGTTGTTCACATTCGCAATCGCAGTACTCATTTCGCTCCCGTCAATTCACAAAGCCGGCAGGGCATCACGCACTTCCCGCCACAGGTCTTACACCGCACCGCGTTCCGCTCGACGTAGGCGGGGCTGGTCATCCGACCGAGCCGGCGCTGCTCGCGGTGGTGCTCCCGCTTACGTTCTTTCGCTCGTTCGCTTTCCATCTCAACTCCACGCCTCCCGAATCACCCAGGCCGTGCAGGCGGCGAAGGAAACTAGGGCGGCAAGGTGCAAGAGGCGCCAGATGGTCATTGCTCATTCCTCCTTTTCCTTGCGTCTGCACAACTCCGATGCAATCGCTTGCAGCAACGCCAGAACGGCCATTCCTTGCAGAGCAGGACCGCATTGGTCGATAAATCCGAAAGGCGCCGAAACGCTGTTTTCGTCCTTCGCCCGATTCCAGATTTCCACCCACGTTGAAGCGAGCATCTGGTCGGGTGCGTCTTTCAATCGCTCGGCCAGAACCATCTCACTCTGGTCTAGCATCGCGCGAAATTTGGTTGGGTTTGTCATTGCTTCTCCTCCGGGGGCGAGGCCAAAAGGTCGCTGTCGTAACAACTACCCCTGCCTTCGAGGGTCCAGTCCATGCCAATCCAAGAGGTGCGAGTGCAGTTGCGCATGCGTCCGTAAACGCGGTCCTCAATCTTCCACAGCTCGACCTCCCTCCCGTCTCTCGTCTGGTACTGACCGTCCATTCGGATTGGCTCGCTCACTGCTGGGCTCCTTTCGCTTTGGAGATGGCGGCACGGGCTTGCTTAATAGCAATCGAGTTCGTCTCGAAAGCGGTTCGCACATCCATGTCCGGCAGGTGTTCGTAGTCGGCTTCGTTGGCGCGAAGCAGTCGCTCAAGGGCGGCCAGCAAATCGGGGCTCGCGGCTATCAGGCGGGCGTTGGCCTTGTCTTCGCCTCCGTCACGTCGAGTCATTTCGCAGATGCAATGCCCGCCACCAGCACGGCCCACCGCCCACCTACGCTTACCGCCTCCATAAGAAATCCACGGACCTTCAGTTGGCTTGCTCATCTCATCCTCACTGCGTTAGGGGCGGGGCGGGGTCAGTCGTCGTTCCAATTGGTCGATGAATTTCGCTCAGTGCAAAACGCATCAGCTTCTTCGCGTGTCTTGAATAACTCTGATTCCTTCCATACCTGTCCACTTCCGACGCCAGTGGTGTCGATCATGTAACGCACCCCCGACCCGTCGTCGTCTCTGTCGTAGAGGTCGCTATAAACAACCGCCTCGATCTTGCCGACTCGACCGCTATGTGCGACGTAATACTTGTGCCCGACGTACTGTCGGTGCTTGCTCTTGCCCTCGCACTTTGGGCAGGTGAACGATTCGCCCCCAAGGTCAATCGCACCCGTCTGGTGGCAGGCATCGCACTTCACATTGCGATACGCGCCGTCTTTGCGGACGCAAAACACTTGCTGTCCTAAATCGAAATTTGCGTACAGTGTTGTTGGCATGTTCATCCCTTTCTGCCGCGGCTCCGGGCCGGCGGGCGGGTTAAGAATACTGGACCTGACGCACCTGTTCCGCCGCCACGATCGCTTCCAACTCCGCAAGGCACTGGCCCATCGCGGCGTGGTGACTGCGACCGACCTTCAGGGCGTCAAGAAACGCCTCCTCATTGGTCATGCCGTAGCCGAAAATCGCCGAGTATTGCGAGCCGAGAAATCGACTGTCCTTCAGTAGCAGGCGGGCGCAAACCCGCCCGTCGTTCTCAATCGACAATTCGCCGACGGACATGCCGTTGACCGCCAACTCGAATTCGGACTCCATCAGCCGGGTTAGCGGTCGAGCTTCGATGTTCATTTCTGTTCTTCCTTTCGCTTGTTACATGCCCACCCCGACTTCCAATTCCGCTCAACCTCCGCCCACGCCCCATCGCTCATGCTCGCCAGCCGCTCCGCTCTCGCTCGGGTTTGTGGCGTGGGCGGGTGGTAGATGCCACGGCCGGGGTCGTCGCGGGTTAGGTCGTGGCCGAGGCTGGTCGCCATCACTTACTCCTGGGGGCGAGTGAGTCGAGAGGCGAACTCACGTTGCGGTTAGCAGCCGCTAGAGGTCGCCGGTATTAGTCAGTGAACGGGTTTGATTGTACGTTTTATCGTACCAATGGCAAGGGGACTTAGAACAATTCCGAAAAGAATTTCCTAGGTGCAGTCGCCGTCTATCCAGAGTCGGAAGCGGGTCTGCGCGGCGGAGTCCGCTTTTCCCCACCAATACGCCAATTGCTCGAATGGCGTCTTCTCCGTGCGTGCAGGGGCTTCCTTGACAGCTTCCATCTGCTTGGCTGGCTCGACCGTCTTGGCGATTTTGGCGGCCTTAGAGACAGCTACCTTGCCGGCGTCTACGGCAGCGACCAATTCGGGCGAACCCTTGTCGAGAACGGCGGCGGCGTGGTCGATGCTCTTGCCAGAAACAGCGACGGCGGCGGCGGCTTGGTCGCGGGCTTTGACCGGAGGTGGTAAATTTTCCACCTCCGATTTTTCCTTTGCCTTGGCTGACTTTTTGTCGCCTCCGTTTGACCGCTTCCGCTCTTTGGCTTCCTCCGAATAGACGCCCTTCGCTCGGGCTCCAATCATCGAACGCTGCGACTCGTTGAGGTGTCGCCGGTAGAGATTCTTAGACAGGACATACTCAACCGGATTTATCTCTTCTTCGATTTCGCAAAATTGAGGTTCCTCGTCGACTAGCTCGCACGCCTTCATGCGATTGCGGCCGTCGATGACCTTCCCTTCGTAGAGTTCAATCCAGTCGCGTTGCCCGTGGGCTTTGATATCGTCCGCCAACTCGCGGAGTGCAACGGCGTCCATCATCGGAAAGATGTTCGCCGCAGGGTGGATTTCGTAGCTCATGCCGACACCTTCACTTTCGGCGTCGACTCCGCCCCCGGCATACTCGAAAGAACCGTTCCCCAGTCCTCTAGGAAGTTGCCTGGCTCGATGCCGGCGAGGTATCGCTGCGGCGTCGGCGACTCACGAACGCCGTCGACATAAACGCCAAACGCGATGATGGCGATGGCGTCGGCGTTCTCTTCCACTCGCAGCCGCTTCAGGAGAGGCAGCGACGAATTGAGCGTCACGCGATTACCGAGCAGGTCCGCCTGCCCGATGGCGTCGATGGAATCGGACCAATCCAACCGCACGCCGGATTTAGCGGCGCGGGCGATCGCCCCTTCGATGTCGTGAACCTTTGCAGCACGACGCCGGCGTCGGTCAGTGGCTTTCGGAGTAACCGTACCGGATTGGCTGATTTCCGGCTTCTCTCGCTTTTCACGGCGGTGCGTAGCGGCAAGGCTTTGTAAGGCGGCGGTCAGCTTTTCCGATACCGCCGCCGACAACGCCGACGACTCTAGGGAGCGGGCTTGTGTGTCCGCCTTTCGCAGCATTCCTTCGCAGCGAGTAAAGATCGCTTCGCCTAGCTCGTCGCTCAATTCGGTAATGTCGTCTTTGTTCTTCGACAACGCCCACTGATTATCAAGCTCGACGATTCCAGCGACGCGGTTAGTGCTCATGCCGTTAGCGCCGAGCGACGTACACTTAATCGAACGATGCCCGTGCTGTAGCGTAAAACCGGGGCGGGTATTCGAGTGACCGTCAGCGACGATTCCGGCCCGAATTCGCACGCCTCGACCTTCAATTGAAAAGGTCGATTCGACGATATCGGTCAGCGGCGGAAGCTGATAGGGAGCGCACGTCACGCGACGATTGCTCTTGATGACGATTTGTTTGCCGGAAAGCAGGGCGGGTGCGAAAATCCAGCCCAACTCGTCAACAATGCTTTTGTCGCCCGGTCGTGTAGTGGGAAGATTCTTTTGAATCTTTGAGAACTCAATCGTCGTACCGATGCGACCATCCGCGGCCGAAACCCTGGCGTCTGGAACGATCCATTTGCCATCACGACCTTCGACCTTCGACCAGTCGACGGAGACGCGACGCAGCTCGCCACGATGAACCGTCTCGATAGTCGTTACGCCCCACAAATACAGGGCGGCGTCTTTCAGCCCGATGCCATATCTCCCGAGCTTGGTAGTCGCATGAGACTGGCGCCCGCCGAGCGTAAGCATCGCGGCAATGTCGCCGCAGCCCATGCCGTCATCTGTGACGATGATTTGCTTGCGTGGCCCGACTTGAATCTCGACCCGCTTCGCGTCGGCGTCGAAAGAGTTGTCGACCAACTCGGAAATGAGAATCGACCATTTGAGCCGCTGCTGACGCAAAGCGCGCAGCAACTCGACGTGGGGCGTGATGTCCATACGGACGCCTCCATGCTAGAACCCGTTGCTCAGAAATGGCAACGTCTCGCCAGAGAAGCGAAAGAGTTGCCGGCATCCAATCAGTGAACGCCGACGATTGTACGGTTTATCGTACTAGGAAGCAAGCCGCCCTTTTGCGGGCTTTTTGAATAGGCGGTCTACGCCGACGCCGAGGGCGTCTGCAATCGCTTGGAGCGTGTCGACCGTGGGGTTGAATCGACCGCTTTCGATTTCCGCGACGCGGGGTCGAGCTATGTCGCAGGCGTCAGCCAACTGTTGCTGTGTCAATCCCGCACGCTCTCTTAACTCAGAGACGTTTTGCCCGGCGATCGCAGATGCTTCACTTGCCACTGTGCTCATGCCCCTATAGTAGCTACTTGCGTTCGTCCGGTAAAGCGTACAAAATCAAATGCGGGGGATGTGTTCACTGACCGTGCTACCGGCATAGTCCGAGCCCTTACGGAATCTCGGCATCCCCCGCGTCACTCCCCTCCGCCCGCGTCCGGCGACTTGCCGGCGGGGCGGGTTACTTTGCTCCAGGACTGAAATCAGGCAGGCGGCGCGGTGTTTGATCCTTTCGGTAAATGAATGATTCAGATCCGTCGCTTCCGTCCTGATAGAATCCCCCGACGGCACCGCAGTGAACGCATTGGAACTGGCTGTCGGAAAGCCGTATGAAATCCCTTGCCTTCGAGTAATTAGAATGCGTGTCGCAAAATACCATCGGTTTCGCTACGGACCTTGGCACTTCTGGGCTGACCAGCTTTGGCATAGCGTCGGGTCGGCCGGCCTCGGCCTGGGGCTGACTTTGCTCTACTTTTTCTTCTGCCTCACTGGTCGGATTAGCGACCTTGAAAACGCCGTAGCCAAACAGCAACAAAGCCGGAACGCCGAGAGAAATCCACGAGAACAGGACGTTGTGGATGAATCCCTTGACCACCTCGTGCTCTTTCGCGAATGACTTCCAGTCCATAATTCTCGCTTCCGCGACGACGTTTTCTCGTTTCTAGCTGGGGCGTAAGGATTTGAACCTTAAATGGCGGAGTCAGAATCCGCAGTGTTGCC
>CAYLWY010000009.1:24863-29309 GCA_964387665.1 uncultured Candidatus Peribacteria bacterium | reverse complement strand
TTAATCCGAGGCGTACGCTTGACACAAAGCGCCTGTCCAAATAAAACACGTCAAGCAAGAATAAGTATGGATAGAAAATCCAAAAAAGGAGTAGTCACTCTCCGAAAAAGTGAAAAAGTGGTTTTAGATTATTCTAAGATCCGTAAGGCAGTACTTGTTTTGCGAGCTGTCAACCACAAGCTTCGTCAGCGAATGATTGATCTCATTAGAGATAATGAAACGTTGACGGTTACTGACATTTATATCAAGCTTCGGCTTGAACAGTCAGTGACGAGCCAGCACTTGGCTATCCTGCGACGTGCAGGAGTGGTAGTCACGGAAAGACAAGGTAAATTCATCTACTATTCAGTAGACGAAGATCGCCTTGTAGAAATTCAGATCCTAGTAGAAGGTTTGATTTCTTAGTTTTTTTTATTCTACTACCTTTTTTTGTCTCAAAAAAAGAAAGCGGCTTTGTGCCGCTCTTTTTAGTATATGTCTACTTTCGATATCTTTCATGGAAACAGTTACGATTATATACTGCTCGTGGATCTGTTCTAAAGAGTGTTTCATAGAAGTTCTGAATAATATTTATTTCTTGATACCATTTTTTGTCAAATGTTTCTTTTTCCATAGTAAGTAACTTAGTAAGTTGTTTATGGGGGTAGAGATTTTTTTGATCGAGCAGTTCATGAAATGACGTATGAACACCGCGTGCAAGTATTATTTGGTTGTCTTTGTGCGATGGATGACCGTGAAGGTGTCTGTTGTTGAATATGATGTGATGAATGGTTGGTTCTTGTCTCTGCATATGTGTTGTTAACAATTCTTCGTATTGGTGTCTTGGAGATAGAGTATGTGTTACCGTAGATCATTCGCTATGAGAAACAGTACTAAGTAAACTGTATATATCATCTACAAAGCCGCATTCTTCACTGAATGCATTACTGTTTATTTCTAAAATGTATCTAACTCTTTCTTGAATGTTTTTACAGTGACCAAAAAGATTTACTCGATGTTGTACCTTCGGATCGTATATTTCGTTTTCACCATGAATGCTTTTTGGTGTATTGTAAGATAACATATTACTTTATAATAACAAAGTTAGCAACCAGATACGCGACTCAAATCAGTAAGATACCAGCTATCACTCGCGTTATAGCTTTTTTGAGTTTGGTTGCTGTTTCTTCGTTGGTTGGCTGGACGAGGAGGAGGTAACCGATGTAGATGATAATAACGGTCACCAAAAAGGTTGCTAGTCAGAGAATCCAGTTGATAACTGTATAGAGCATACCGAGTTGTGGATCTTCAAATACTCCATCACCAACCTCACCAATATCTTCACCTCCTGGTTTGACAAGCAACGCATCACCTGCTACGACGGTATCATATTGACCATAAACTGCTTCGACGAGCGTTTTTGCGAGAATGATGATCAAAATACCGACAACAGTAAAGACCAAGATAGAAAGTGCTTTTTTTTGTGCTTCTTCGCTTTTTCAAAAAATGTACTTGAAACCATCTCCTACTGCCATAAGAAACAGAATACCGATAATGATATTTAGAATTACCCTAATAAACGGATAGGCAATTTTTCTGTAAATATCGCTAGCAATCTGTGCTCATGAGGGAGAAGATCATTGTCCGATGATGTCTCCTATGATTCCTCAGGTACCATCTGCTCCTACCATTTGCATGACAATCCAGGCAGCAGAGACCATAAGGAGTGTTCATACAACTCACCAGAGCAGATAATTCCATCACGTTTTTAGATCTCATTCGTCGGTCGATCACATCAGCTTAAAAAAACCTACCAAGGCGAGAATGATTCATGCGATAGCAAGTATAGGAATTACGACTTTTACAAATAAGTTAACAATTAGATCACTAAATCACTCTGCTCAGAGCTGTCCACTGCTTATTTTTTGTAAAAAATCCCTCACTCATCAACCTTGCGTACCGAGAATATTTCGATCAGTAGAAACTACATCAAATAAGGCAGTGTAGAAGTTTGGATTACCAGAGACATCACTTGCGTAGGTGCTAGGAGCAACCGCACTTCACAAAAAGACGCAGGCTATGACGGTAAGGATAGTTTTTTTCAGAGCAGTGATCATGTTGATCGACAAATATAGTAAATAGCATTTAAAAACAGAACGTACGAATTCAAGACAAACGGCTATTTCCTAAGTAGGAAATACACATTTGCATATACTAAATTTAAAGTGTATTTTCTATAGGTAAAGAGTAAAAATGTGCAAATCTATCTCGTAATATCGGTCGTGATAAACTCTTTTTCTCCTGGTGAAGCAAGTATTTTCACGCCGACATGTTGGTTTCCTGCAACCATAAGTCATTCACCAATATTTGCAGCGACGAGGAGTTGTTTTTCCGCTTCTGAAAGTCAGAAGGTTTTTTCCAAAGCAGCTATAGAAGACGTTGACTGTCTGAGGAGGAGCTGTAGTGATGCATTCGAAACGATTGGTTTTCCATATTCACTTCTGAGAAAATCTTCCACATCTTGCGTGATCGTGGTCACTCCGAGACCAAACTTTCTCGCTCTCTTGACGAGTTGAAACAAGAAGTTAGCAGCGACTTTCGATTGCATCATAATCCAGGCCTCATCGATAACGAGGAGTCTTGGTTTTTTATGTGCTCTTACTTTCGTTCGGATATAGTTTAGGACGTTATACATGGCTGGTGTTTTTAGTGCATCTTCGATATCTCTGATCGAAAAGACGGTCAGATTATTCTCGAGATCGACGTTGGTTTCATTATTGAAGAGATTTGCGAACGTTCACGTGACATATTTACTGAGTTTCAATCCCATGAGATCTCCACCATCCATTCACTCTAAGACGTGAAGGAGATCAGTCATCGTTGGCATCGTCTTACCTGTACAATCGTCGTTTGTAAAGGTGATTTCTTTTAGCGAGTAAGTCGCTTGGAGTGCTTTGTCGAGGATTGCTTCTTCAGCAGCATCGACTCATCCGATCAATACACTGATCAGACCAATTAGATTCAGAATTTGTGATCTCAGGAGATCTCCGTTGCTATACTCGACGTCTTCCAGTTTTGGTGGGAGGTCAAACGGATTGATATGATAGGGAGCATTGATCGAAATATTGAGATAGGTGCCATCTACTTTTTCACAGAGGTTTTTGTATTCGTTTTCTGGATCGATAACGATTACTTCGATGTCGAGCATCAAGTATCTAAGAATCTCAAGTTTGGTCGCGAATGATTTACCAGCACCCGAAGTAGCGAGAATAATGCTGTTTGCATTGGGGAGTTTGTGAGCAAATCTATCGAAAATAACGAGTGATCAGGTATGTAAGTTTGCTCCGTACAAAATTCCCGTTGGTTCGATGAGATCTCATGAGATAAACGGAAATCATCCTGCTAGTGAGTTCGTAATCATGCTTCTAGGAATGTCGAGTTCGTCTATGCATAGTGGAAGACTGGCTAGCTGTGCTTCGTCCATTCTTTGACTAGCAGGTTTGATACGAATACCGTAGCCACTCACTTTTTGTTCTATTTTTTTGCTGAGTTCGCGGAGTTTTTCTTCGTCGTGTTCATAGACGGTGAGGTAGTAACTGGTCTCGAAATATCTTTCTTCGCGAGTAGCGAGTTTTTGTCTAATATCTTCTACATCGTGAAATTCGATGTCGATATCACTATCGTAGGTAATTCACTTTTGACGAGCAACGCCAATTTCTGCTTTTAGCTGAGTTGATCTTCTTTTCATCATCGACTGAATTGCGCTATTTTCTGCTGGATAGATGTATCGTGACATATCTCGTTTTGCGTAGAATCCGAGAACATCTCTCGTTCGTAGGAAGTCGATATACGAAGGATAGCTCGATGCATAGTAGGTTCTCGCGACGACGCCACTGATATTGTACGAAGACGACTTCATCTCTCGGTAGGAGGGAGCGAGGTGTGCTTTGTAATCTTTCATTGTCTGGACGTACTCTTGCTCTAGAGCGACGAGATACTTCCTGAGTTCTGGGGTGAGGAGACTGTCAGTATACTTGTCGTCGTCGGTAAGAATAATCGCTTGAAGTTGCTCTTCGAGTGATTTGTTTGCGAGGAGAGATCTTTTGCTTTCTTGAGCATTTACCCCATCAGAGCGGCGTACTTTAACGAAAAAATCAACAAAACGATCCATCCATCATCTGTTGTCTGGTTTGTCTACGGTCGATCGGTCGACTATAGGAAATCACCCTTGTCTGATGACAGAAGTATAGTTGGTATCAAAGAGTTTGTCACGAGATTTGGTAAGCACTTCGTTACATACTAAGTAAAATTTGACTAGATTAAGTGTAGTGAGAAACAAAAGAAAAGCAAAAATGTACGAGACAATTCGTTGAGATGTTTTTGACTTCTTGTCGAAGAGAGGTCTGGTACAGTAGCTGAAATGAGTTGTATTTGGGTGAGAGAATGGTAGAAACAGGAGAAATATAT
>CAYLWY010000009.1:21073-24763 GCA_964387665.1 uncultured Candidatus Peribacteria bacterium | reverse complement strand
CTCCCCGACAAGCCGAGGGCAAGCGCAATGACGAGACTGTTAATAGGAGACGTGCGTTTTGTCAGTTTATCTATGCTTACTACGAGACTTCAATACCATCGTCATTGCGAAACCGTAGTGTAACGTAGGTTGTGGCAATCCATATACTGAGAGGTTGTGATGTTATAAAGATTGCTGAATATATTTACCTTTTGCTATAGTGTTATGCTGACTCGTGAACAATTAGACCATTTGTGTATGCTTACTGCACTAGAGTTGCCAGATGCAGAAAAGGAATTGCTTTTGCCACAACTGTGAGCGATCATAGATTTTGTGGGACAACTGGAAGCGTATACTTTAGATGATGTTTCTGCTGATAAAGATAGGCAAGGAAACGCTACGACTACTCTTCCAGCAGACGAACAACGAGGCCCAGAACTATTGACAAATATTCGTCACGAGATTGTCAACCGCATGCCGCATTTGAAAACTGGATTGGTAAAGTAGAAAAAAGGATTGTTTTTTGATATGTACTAGTGAAGCGAACTATGGACTAGACTTGCAAAAAACATCAAAATTACTATACACATCGGTTAGTAGCATCCTTGATAAGTTGCCCATCTACTGAGATGGGTTTGTTTGGTTTCTGTCGAAATGGAACCGTGCGACGAGTATGCTTTTTGTTTTTTACTTTTAATTTCTCGTATATAATGGCAGTAACTTTGGATATGGTGCGTAATATAGGAATTATTGCACACATCGATGCTGGTAAGACAACAACGACAGAACGTATTTTGTATTACACAGGAAGAAATCACAAAATAGGTGAAGTACACGATGGAGCCGCAACGATGGACTGGATGGAACAAGAGCAAGAAAGAGGTATTACGATTACTTCTGCTGCAACGACGGCTATGTGGAAGGATCATCATATCAATATTATCGATACCCCAGGACACGTGGATTTCACGATTGAGGTAGAAAGATCATTGAAGGTACTTGATGGTGCAGTAACTGTACTCTCCTCATCTGACGGTGTACAGCCACAGACAGAGACGGTATGGAGACAAGCAGACAAGTATAGAGTTCCTCGTATGATTTTCGTGAACAAGATCGACAAAATTGGTGCTGATTTTAAGTACTGTGTAGAATCAGTAAATACAAAACTCAGCAAGAAGGTTCTTCCTATTCAGCTTCCGTATGGACAGTCTGAAGATTTCAAAGGAATCGTAAACTTGATCAATATGAAGTATTATACCTTTGAAGGAGATAATGGCGAAAAACAAGTAGAACATGATATTCCAGCGGATTTTCTAGCAGAGTGTCAGAAAGCAAGAGAGACGATGATCGATGCGATCACGATGTTTGATGATGAAGTTGCAGAGTTGTTTCTCATGGGTGAAGAAATTCCAGAAGATAAGTTGAAAGCAACTATCCGTAAAGCAGTATGTGCAAACGCTATGTACCCTATGACGGTAGGTAGTGCACTAAGAAATGCTGGTGTCCAACTTATGCTAGATGCAGCAGTAGAGTTCTTGCCAAGTCCTCTCGATATCGGAGCAGTAAAGTGAGTAGATGTAGACGACAGAGAGAAAGAACTTATGCGTTCTCCAGACGACAAGGATCCAGCTGCAGCACTTGCATTCAAGATCATGACTGATCCATTTGTAGGTAAGTTAACGTTCGTAAGAGTATATTCTGGTGTTATCAAATCAGGAGACAAAGTGCTCAATCCACGTACAGGAAACGAAGAAAGAGTAGGTCGTTTGTTGCTTATGCATGCGAACAAGAGAGAAGAAATCTCAGAAATTCGTGCTGGACACATCTGTGCGTTCCTTGGTCTGAAGGACGTGAGAACAGGTGACACCTTGTGTGATTTGAAACAACCAGTATTATTGGAAGCTATGGACTTCCCAGAACCAGTTATCTCGCTTGCGGTAGAACCTGCAAGTAAGAAAGATCAAGAAAAAATGGCACTCGGTCTGAGTAAACTCGCTGAAGAAGATCCTTCGTTTAGATTTTATACTGACGAAGAAACAGGACAGACAATTATTGCTGGACAAGGAGAGTTACATCTAGAAATTATTGTGGATAGATTGAAAAGAGAGCATAAAGTAGAGGTAATCACTGGTGCTCCACAAGTATCATATAGAGAAGCAATTTCTACTACCAGTAATGGTGAAGGGAAGTTTGTGAGACAGTCTGGTGGACGTGGACAGTTTGGTCACGTACTCTTGAGATTGGAATCTACAGTTGGTCAACTTGATGACAAGTGACAACAAATAAACTATGAATTTAAAGACGAAGTGGTAGGTGGTGCGATTCCTAGAGAGTTCATTCCTGCGGTAGATAAAGGAGCGAAAGAAACACTGACGAAAGGTATTCTTGCTGGATATCCTATTATTAATGTGAGAGTTGCTGTATACGATGGATCATACCATGAAGTGGATTCTTCTGAAGTTGCCTTCAAGGTAGCAACCTACCAGGCATTCAAGGACGCCTTCTTGAAAGCAGGTCCACAAATTCTAGAACCGATCATGAGTGTAGAAGTTACCTCTCCAGATGATTATATCGGTGATGTGATCGGTGACTTGAGTTCAAGACGTGGAAGAATTGAAGGACAAGATCAGAGAATGGGTGCGACGATCATCAAAGTAAAAGTGCCACTATCAGAGATGTTCGGATACGCTACGTCACTCAGATCTATGACCCAGGGAAGAGCTAGTTATGCTATGGAATTTTCTTCATACGAAAAAGTGCCAGAAGCTATCTCACAAGAAATCATCAAACAACGTGTCGGTGAAGGGAAAGTAAGAGCAGTAGATGTAGAAGGATAGATCTAATAAATTAGAAATTTGATATACGAAAAAGCAGTCCTCTCGTGAAGGCTGCTTTTTTGAAATTACTCATTGTAAAAGTAACGTACACTATGGATTGCCACGACCTTCGTTATACTACGGTCTCGTGCAACGACGCCCTCATACAAGGATCAGAACGACGAAAAAAACAGCCTACCTATTTCGTTTGCCTATAGGAATGATCTAGAAAAATCGTTAGTAAGCGGAAATTTCAGTGGTCTTACTCTTTCCCAAATAATCCCTCAAGTGATTTGTCTTGATGGTGTGAGGTAGAAGAGAAGATGTGTTCTTTTTTCGACACATCTACATCGTATGGCACTTTTGTCGTTCATGAGGTTGGTGATTTAGCTGAACTCTTTTTTCGCTGGAGTCTCGTGAGGAGAGATTGCCAGATAATTCATATGAGTAAGACAAGTTCTACAGCAAGTACATTTCGTGTCGGAGTGACGACTGTACTGATTTGTTGACCATAAAATCAGATTGTCTCACTGATAGTGAGCATGATGATAAGCAAAAACCCAAGTATGACGATATTATCGAGGTGTTCATTGTTATTTCGTCAAATGACGCGGTATGCAGCTTTTTTCCATTTAGCTGATGAGTTCAGTCAAATAAGTTTGATAAGACTTCAGATCACAACAACTTGCAACCACAACATACCAGATCAGATAAATCGTACACCTCTAGCGTCAACTGCATCGAGTTCTTGTATGCGCAAGATAGGGAAAAGGAATATGAGGAGTGTAACGACACAAATATATCAGAGAAATATTTGTTGTTCTTTACTACGTTGCATCCACCAACGAAGAACGATTTCGATCAGACGATTCATAGCAGTAAAGAGAGATAAAAT
>CAYLWY010000009.1:16914-20973 GCA_964387665.1 uncultured Candidatus Peribacteria bacterium | reverse complement strand
CCTGGGGTATCATCTTTTGGATAAAAGTACAAGAGAGTAAAAGGAGAACGTTCCAAAAGCTTTTGAAGCGTTATTTCTTGCTGCTTGAGATCTGGCGAAACGAGAGTAAACATTGAAAAATAGTATGGTAAATATCTTTATAGCTCTATGGGCTGAGTTGGTTCTGCGGGTGGCGTCGTTGTACTACTTCCTCATGGTGTTCGCTGATAGGGTGTTTGTCAGGTGCTTACTTCTTTTCAGAAATCTAGGATTGATCTAAGAAATCATGAGGTGAATCTGAAAATATTTTGAGCAGTATACGCTTCATAGCCAGGAAGTTCAAGTTTTTTGAACAAGACAGGAAAAACAAATAAGAAAATAAGCGTGAGAAATATGCCTAGAACCATATATCTAATACCGTTCCACGCCTGTTTCACTTTTTCTTGATCTCCTCCTGAAAAAATAAACAGGTAAATAGAGCTAAAGAATCAGTAAATAGATCACGCAAAAATAATGATAATCAATGATGAGATGATGGTAAGTACTAATCACTCGACACTGTCGAACATGAATGGAGAAAAGAGAGTAAAATGGAGAAAAAATTTTTAAGCACTTACTCTAGTAATGAAGAGTAGTCGTTTTTTACGAAAATACAACAAAAAAACCCGCAGTAGTACGGGTTCATTTTGTAATGTATGATTGGAGAACTATTTTTCGTTTCTTTTTGTTCTGACTCTTTGGGTAAGAACGATAAATGGTTTGAACGCTTCGTCTTTGCTATGCTCGTACGCAAGCTTTGCAACTCTACTTGATGGTTGTGCACCTTGTGCGATCCATTTTTTTGCTTTTTCTATATCGAGATTCATCGTATGATGCAATGGATCAAACCATCCAAGAACGTCGCTGTATCCAGACTTTACTGGCTTAGTATGTTCAGTAAGGACGATTCTGTAGAATGGAGTCTTATGTTTTCCTCCTCTTGCTAATCTGATGCGTAACATGTACAATAGTGATTAAGGTAAAATATGATGACAAGGTATGCTTATTTAAGTTTTCCTCCTTCTACGAACTCTACTCTTTTTCTGAGTTTAGGATCGTATTTTTTTAGTCTCAATTTGTCTGGACTGTTCATCTTGTTTTTCATAGTGAAATAACAAAAACCGCTCTCAGATCTGAGTTTGATAATAATTCTATTTCCTTTCTTTTTTCCAGATTTTGCTGCCATGACAAATAATGAGAAACAAAAAACGTGACAATGTGATAACATATAATCATCTTGTAGACAATTACAAGATTAATTTTGTCAAATGTATACGAGTGGTTTGGTAGCAAGGGAGGGACTCGAACCCTCGACTTCAGCCTTATGAGAGCTGCGCTCTGACCACCTGAGCTACCTTGCCAAGTTAGAAAATCGGTTAGATCCCGATTGTATCGCGGAGATCTCTTTTGAGAACCATCCTGACTAGTGGGGACTACTTTCGATTCCTACTAAATTAGAAAATCGGTGAGACAGGGATTCGAACCCTGGGTCCCTTTTGAGGACGACACGTTAGCAATGTGCTGCTTTCGACCAACTCAGCCATCTCACCAAAGATACTTATTGTGCTTGTTTTTTTTGAAGACGATCCCGACTAGTCGGGACTGCTTATTTGATATGTTTAGCCATTTCACTAAAATGAACAAACGTCCCGCATATGTAATGATGTTTTTTGGAATTTCAACCTGAGGTTTTGCTTTTTGGAAAAAGATTGCTAAAATTGAAGAGATTATTCTACTTGTTTTTTGTAACGCATGTCTCTAGAATTGTGATGAGGATGAGCTGATCTGTGACTCAATAGTGTCCAGATGGGTGAGCAGGGAGAGGTCTCTGCGGAAGCACTGGTGAAGGTGCGTGAAGATATGCAGAAGTCGACGCAGATGCGTGGACAGATTGCACAAGCTGGCAAACAAAACAAACAATTTGCTCAGTTGCTTGTATTGTTGTTACAACACATTGTCGATGAAAAACTTGTCGGACATATTTTTCGTCAGTTGACGGTACAGAAGTTTTCTATACCTGCTATTTTTGGACAATTTCTTCCTTTTATCGTCGATCATGTACAACTTCAGGTTTCTGAAGGACCGTTTGCTGAGTTGTTGCCAAAGGCAAAAAGTATGCCTAGATCCCTTGAATGACTGGTAGAGCGAATGAAAAAAGTTCTCGTTGCCTTTCCACAACTCACCAAGCAAACCGAAGACCAAAAAGCATCGCTCGTGGTAGATTTGGCTCAGATATACGATTTCACTCATCTCGAAGAGCTCAGTGAAGACCAGCGTCGTGACCTCTGGGAGTTGGTCAAGAAAGAGGTGAATTAAATTTTGACAAATAGATAGAATATGTGTAAAATTGGAAGCATATTGGGTATGCTTTATTTTTACCTAAAGAAATGGCATGACCTACTGTAGTGTCAGCATATGAGTCTTTGCGTGAAGCGCATAGCAGATTTTTATGAGCACCAGAACAAGAGGGATTGAAAATTAAGTTGTCTAGAGCAATTGTAGATAATTTTTTAATACATAGAAAAGAAGCGTTTGAACAACTCAGCTCTGCAGAACAAATGAAGCAAAAAAATCGTATTATAGCTTACATGCAAGCATATATTGAAGAAAAAATTTCCGCTGGAGAGCAGATAGATTTAAAACTTATCAAAGAACCTATAGAAGTGGCTACTTGGATTAGTACGTATACACATGCTCAAGCTGAGCGTGCTAAAGAAATATTAGGTGCTGATTCATTTAATCAACCGTTAATTTCTACTCAAAACACAGCAAAAGTAGTTAACTTTACTGATTACACAAAAGAAGTGGATGCAAAACAACAAAGAATTGAAGAACTTGAACAACAACTGCACATAACACAGGTATCCTGAGCAGTGTTTGCTCCGCAAGGCAGGAGATTGAATCTGGGTGTAGTAGATATAAAATACCCTTGAAAGTGAGATAGATCTATAAAACATTATAGAAAGTTACAGCCATTATATGCTCAGTACCTTCAAAGTAAATCTGGTCTAGATAAAAAGTGAAGAGTAGAAGCGTTGCTAAAAATAATAGAGCATTGCATGGGCTTTTTCCCAAATACACGTAACCTTATGTACCGCTTTCAAAAAGGTAATTTTCAACATATTCTCACTATGAGTAAATGAAGAAGAGATACGCTTGCTGAATTAATAAAAGCTGATGAGTCTTCTGGTAAGTTAGGTAGATTCAAATACAACAGACTATTGGCGAGGAAGTGATTGTTTAATATATACAATGAAGTGCTCTGAGAATTAGAACAACTTATCATTAAAGACGAACGGAAGAAGCAATCATTTAAAATGGCTGCATAGCTACATGTATCATGTTTTACTTTTTTTCATAAATGGAATCAAGTCGTGCGGCAGTGCTCTATGTTCAGAACTTTTTTGCACAATACATTGAAGAACTCAATGAAGCCGATAAAATTGTTCAGTGTGAAGAGTTGAAAGAAGACTTGCAAGATTGGTTACTTGATCAACTAGCGTGAAAAGATGAAGATGTTATTGTTTCAGATGAGCAACAATTGCTTTTTGATCGTTATTATGACCTTTCCGAAGAAGAGATAGATAATTTGTTTGTATCAATTAGCTGATGAGAAATATATAGTACGTACCTTGTTGAACGAACGAAAGATATGATAACACAAAGTATCGACCGAAATTTTACTTTACCACCTGGATGATAAAAAACGATGACTAACTCTTTAAAAGAAAAAGATTTTACACAGAAAGTTGGTGATGCGTGATGAATAAAAGATCACACACATGCTTTTACTCTTATGGAAAACTTTCTTGATCTCTGAAAAGATGATCAGGAGTTTTTTGCTAATGCGTGAGCGGCAGCAAGCTTGATTGAATGAAGTAAAAACGAGATAAGAAAAACATTACTTGCTTTAGACGAACCTGAAAAATTGGCTGAAAAGAGTAATTTTTTGCTTCTAAAATGACGTATATCAACAAAAGAAACGGAACATAAGCTAAGAAAAAGAGTTACATTAGACGATGAAAAGACTGCTCACGGGCA
>CAYLWY010000009.1:13995-16814 GCA_964387665.1 uncultured Candidatus Peribacteria bacterium | reverse complement strand
TTCACAAAGCAATGAAATTGTTTTGCTTTTACTTGCTAAGGTAAAAGAAGGACTGTCTGAAGAGTTGCCCATTGAACTTATTACAAAGAAAAAAGTAGCTACTGACGAATTTATTACAGACTTGAATGGTATATACAAGCTGATGTGGACTCAGGCCAGTTGAGATAAAACGTTTATGAAAAAAAAATGACTTAGAGATAACCCAGTAGCAGATTTAGCAGCATTTATTGACGATATAACCTATTTACCTTCTTTGAAGTTAAAATTAGATCCCTTATATAGAAAGGTGCGCGATACAGTACGTATTTACGAAAAGTCTATAGATGTGAGTAAAGATGCATGACGGTGGGTACAGAAAAAAGAAAGAAAAGGTGTTGTCTTAGACCCTGTTTCCAACAATCAATTGGTCAGAGAAACAGGTGCTACTACATGACCTGTAGACACAGATTATCTTTTTCATGATGCAACCGTTATACCACAATCAGCTACCCCGTATGCATGACACACACGCAAAATAAGTGTAGTAGATGATCAATGAAATGATTGTAGTTCTTTTGTGACATTGGAGGGAGATGGTTTTCATCTCAAAACTCAAGACCTTCTAAGAAAACATCCCGATGTTGTCAAGCTAGTAATCACTAGACCTATGGTACTTTCTGGAGAATGGTGTAGTAATGGTATTTATGTCCCAATACAAGGTGTAGAAGCAGATTTTGTAGACGAAATTTCGTTTTGATGATTAGATAATGTTGTGAGAATGACCTTAATGACTGATTTTTTTAACAATCGTGCCCAAAAAGAAGTACTCACAAGATGATTATGTGCTCCTGATGCTACTGCTGCATGTAAGTCGTTGTTGAAATCACTGTTCAGAAAAAATTATTCAACCTCACAAGAGAAATATATCCATGAAGCATTGAGATTGGAAGTAACTGAAACGATTGAGTGAACGCCAGAATTAGATGCTGAGAGTGGATTCTATACTAGTTGTGGGATTGTTCCGATTACCTATGCAGATCGTTTGATATATGCATATCTTTTTGAGAAAGCAAATGTATCTCGTACTACTAGTGCATACGAGGTGCATATAGAAGAGTTGCTTGCTACGCCAAAAAACTTATTTACCAAAAAACTTGATGAAGATCGCTGCAGAGAACTGGTCACAAAAATTGATTTTTTGATTGCTTCACAACCGACTATAGACGTCGATGCACTTTTATCTGATTATACTGAATGAAATGTCGATGTAATGAACTTATTGTATGCTGCCAACCAACCTCATGCGGATGCGGCTAAGAAAACGTATGTAGTAAATAACTTTTTGGATAATGTTTTTTGAAGCGAAGGATATTTCTGAAAAAAAAGACGTACATTTCGTTTACGACGTCAATCACATAGCTTACTGTGAAAAGATCGTGTGAAGTTTTGGGAGTTAGATGAAGTTCATGACTATTGGTTTATTATGTGATTGTGAGACAACGAGGGTGAAGAAAAAAACAAAAAAGTGGCTTTGTCGGGAGAGGTGGTGGACTATGAAAATATTGATGTGCGTATCGTGATCACCTCAGCTACGAGCATAGATATCGATATAGATGTGCCGGCACAAAAATGATCTCCGTCGTTGAAGTTTGATGGAGCAAGATGAACACCAGATGGTATTCGCACACAGATGGATAGTCAAATAACTCCTGATAAGTGATGGGATTGGAAATTGGGACTTGGTGCAAAAATACAATTAGAAGAGCATTTGTATGACCGTCTTGTCAAACAACATGGAGATGTGTCTTCACGTATTACGTCGACTAGTGCTCCGCCAAACTCAAAACTGTTTACGTTGTCTAAATGAGATAGTGGTATGGTGATTATGGATAAATCGGTTATTCCACCACAGACATTTACTATGGAGCAGTGTGAAAATGAAAGACAAGCGAAAGTATTTTTGCAGTTAGTACGTAATATTTTGGATAATCACTGTAAAAGTATTAAAGAATTACTTTTTAATGGTGCAACTAACCCAACAGACGTTATTTTATGATTTCCGAAATTATCTACTATAGAGTCAGCAAACGGATCTACACCAGATGATTATGAAGGCGAGCGGTCAGAAGAAAAAAAATTTGGTGCAACGACGGTCAAGGTCACCTATAAAAGTGATGAGAAATGATCATATAAACTTTATGTTTCAGATGGTATAAAAGAAGAAGAGTTTGACTCGGTGTGAGAGGTTGTTATGTCAGCGAGATACTGATCTTTTGCACTGGATTTGATGCACTGGTTTCATGAAAAACTACTTGAAGAGTTCTTACTGAAAAGAAAAGATCTGCCGAGAGATAGAACTTACTTCGTCCAAGATCCTATAACGCAAGATCGATATGGTTTTTATAACGAATGAAACGAGATACACTACTGAGTAGTATCTACTTTGCCAAATACAGGTGTTAAATGACTTACAACTTGACAAAAATTGAAGGATGTTGATCCGGATCCTAAACACCGTTGTGTCATGTCTGTTTGAAAGGCAACATTTGTAAAATGAAGTGAAGAAATAGCTAAGAAAACAATTTTTTGAAGAAAGGATTTATTTTACTCATTGCTGTTTACTGCTATGGCCACAAGTGAGTCATGACCAAAAGAACGTGACTATCGGGAGGCGCAAAAGAAAAAACGCAATGAAAGTGCTGCGTCTTTACGAAATACAGTAAAAGATGTCGGTACATGGACAGCGCTGTTTGATATAGTAAAAACAGCATTTGGCAGTACAAAGAAAAAATAAAAATGTCAATGCAATATTTTCTTCTCCTTCCTTTTTTTTGTGTTTT
>CAYLWY010000009.1:5013-13895 GCA_964387665.1 uncultured Candidatus Peribacteria bacterium | reverse complement strand
AAAAAATAAAAATGTCAATGCAATATTTTCTTCTCCTTCCTTTTTTTTGTGTTTTTTTCCTTTTTCTCTACTATTTGGTGTATATTCTGTGTAGGAACTTTCTTTTACACATTTTTATTCCTTAGAAGTTATGGGAAACCGAGAGAAAGGTACGGAACTGCCAATTTCGGTAGTGGATAGGAAATTGGAGGTATCTACCGATACAATGTTCGGCGAGTGAATGGCACAACTCATGACTGATATCGAGCGTGCTATCGATTCAGCTAATTTGACTACCTGATCTGACATTTCTGAACTTGAAAATATAGTAGAAGATGTCATGCAGGAAAAAGGTGCTTTTGTGGTTTCTTTGGAACAGGGGTGAACAAAAGAAGAGTGAACTGTCTATATGAAACATACATCTGGTGGTAAAGACCTTTACTTTGCTATCTGAAAAAGATCTCTGAGTAAAGAGTGAAATATAACATACATCTATGATGCGGTCTTTAAGGTCAATTTTGTCAATAAGTTACAAGATCTGATTCTACAAAAGAAGTCGTCTTTGGCATTGATAGACGAACAATCTCAAACAGATTTATGAGTGCTGGAAGAAGAACTACTAAATCCAGAAACGATTGACCAATTCGTTGCTAGTAAGATGCTTGATGCTAAAAATATGCTAGACCGTATTCGTGCTGACTGATATACTGGTATTCCATCTCTGATTGTTAATGTAAACAGTGCAATATCTTTGTTATATAAAATTACCTATGCGGTTGATTTGTTATGTTCACATCCAGAGTATGTAGATAAGTGCACTTCTTATAAAGAAGAACTTGCAAGATTGTATGTGATAAAATGAGAAATCGAAAAACGAAAAGAAAAGTATGAAGCTGAACAACATGAACAACAAAACCAAGTGAATTGAAGATCAACTACAAAGAGTTGATGAGAAACATTACCAGAGTGATGAGAAGCACTGAAAAAATTGATGGAGGAAGATTTTGCAGCAATAGAAAGAGAATTTGCTCGTACCGATACTGATGCTGAAGCGAAGGGAATTATCATAAGACCTATGTTGGTGAGAGTACATGGTGCTTGAACAAAACTTGGCACATATCCTGATTATAAAGGTGCTCATGATGAGTATATGGAAAAATACAGAGTTTATGGTAAACAATTACAGATGCTGCAAGCACAAGAAAAAATTGATTACGATAGAGATGTTTCCTACTATGTCTGAGATGAACTGAATAATAACCCTGCTTTTCGTTCAGAGCTTTCCGCTTTAGATAAAGAATTTCCTAGCTTATCTGAGGAACAAAGAAAACAGGTCGCTTTGGCAGCAAAGTATGTAACCTCAGATCCTGAGTTGTTCATGACTACTATGGCAGCGATTTATGGGAACGAACATCATAGTAAGTACTTGGAAAGGTATTTTGTGTTGGTGCAGAAATATAATGATGGCGAAATTAGTAAAATCAGAGCAGATATTCTTGCTTTAAAAGCAGAGAGAGCGTTCAATAGAAAAGATCTAGGTACGGTTCGTGAAGCTCGTGTTGATGCAAAACAAGCAGGAATAACACTAAAAGAAAATAAGAAAAGAGAAAAATATGTCAGAAAAATGCTGAGATGTGTTTTACAAGCAGAAGCTTCTGAGCGCCGCACCAAAATAATGCTCGATATTGCAGCAAGAGTTAAGTCTGGAGATGTATGATCAAATGCATTACCTCTTCCGAATATGAATTTTTGAGAAACTGCGTACTATCCACAGAATCCAGGAAGTTCGTTGCTGTGGACGACGCTTTCTGGCATGTGATATACGAGTCTAGACCAAATTCCAAAAGAGCTTTTTGATGGTATTGATATGACTTTGTTTCCAGAACTAACAACAGTTCCTTATACCATGAATCTGGAGTGATACTTAAACCCTGACATTAAAAAAGAAGCTAGAGGTGAAATTACTGATGATTCTAGAATTGCTTGGAATATGGAGAGTTTTGGCGATGCTGAGCTTATGGATCGCTTTGCGTTAATTGTTAATTCCAAAGACAGATATGAGAAAGATAAGTATCCAGATGGTTGGATGCCCGTTTTTCAGGAAGTAGCCAAAAGATATCTAACGCAAGACCTAAACGTACTAGCATTCATGCAAACGTATGGACGAGAAGAGTCAAAACAAAAAGAACTTCTTGAGACTTGTCTTTTTACTTTGGTAGACGACACGGTTATCGATGAGATGCGTATCAGATGGTTCGGATATGGTGCTATCACAAAAGATGATGAGATACTAAAAGAGCATATCATAGGACATATTTTTGTAAAGTCTGTCATGAAACATCATAATGTAGATCCAAGTCGTGAAGAACGCATGAAGTCAAAACTAGCAGAAGCATTTGGTGGGTGATGGAATAATAATGAAGGATATGAATGAAATGATAAGGTCGGAAGAATTATAAATGAACATATAGCATCTCTACCTAAACAACCGTATGGTTGAACTGATCGTGGGGGGAGTAGATGGCTTGATAAATCTCTTGAGGCGAAAGACTTTTTATATACGGCAGATGGGTCATGGGGATGAGTTAACCGTGCCTTGAATATGGGTATCATATGATGACTTACTTCCCTGTGAATTAGTCCAGAAAATGCTGCTGGTGTCGCTGGTGCAGTAAAATTAGTGTGAGGATGATTGTTAGCTTTTATGGCGATCAAGTGATGGTACAATAATTTTCGAAAGTGACAAAGTTTTACAAACAAGCTATGGAAAAATGCTTTACTAGTATGAGGTCTTTACGCGCTTCCTCGTGCACTAACCAATAAGTCACTGGGCGAACTATGGAATTTCGCTATGCATGGTGACCGCAACAAAACATGACTTGTTCCTTGACCGTTGTTACAGAAATTTGGTATGGATGCTAAGTTGAAAACAAATCCAGATGAATTTCAGACAGAATTTGAGACGGGTATCGCATTTTGACCTATGACACTAGGTGCTATGGGTAAGTACTTGAAACATAAAGATGGGAAATTTAGACTTGAAGGTCAAGATTTAAAAAACTTTTTTCATGCCCCAGAAACTGAAGTTCCTAGACAATCGAAAGAACAAATCGCTCGTTTGTTGTCTACTTGTAAAAACAACGAAAGAAGACTTTCAGACTATTTAACGCAGTGACTTATTAGGTCGTGATTTGCAGCAGATTGATCAAATTTTGTAAAATTAACTACTACTGACCCATATCAGACAAAAACATTTGAAGAACTACAAAGATCTCATATGGAAATTGTTCACTTGGAGGATATGTTTGATGGTATCTTGGGTGATGAAGCTACAAAGACTGAATTATCTACATGGTATGTATGATTATCCGAAGATGAAAAGGTAAAAGCTGCGGAAAGAATAGCTGAAGTAAAGGAATTTCAAACAAAGCGAAAAGAAGCTACGCCATATGTCACTTTCTTACTCCATAGAAAAGAACTTCGACCTGGTCCTGCTGGATCTCTTCTCGAGCATATGGATGATGCAAAAGCAGACGCTCTTGCTGCAGGATTGAAAGGATATGCAACAAAAAAATGAGCGTATGCAAAACAGTATATTATGGATCCTGCAACAGTCAGTGCTTTTGATGATTTCTTCTTCTCCGATTGTGGTGCATGAAGCGATATTGCAAAATTGATGTATGCTGACGATGGTCTACAAAAACTGAAAGAGTATGAAAAAGTAGCTGGAACAGGAGATTTTATGGAAACGTTTGTTGCTGATTATACCAAAGATCGGAGATGTTGAACACGAAAAAGAAGTGGTGTGGATATGAATATGCACAATATAGTTTTAAAAAATATTCCTTGAATTTCTGGTGAAATTATGCTTAGTAATGAAGTAGACCCATCTGATAGGACAAAGACAAAACTTTCTATACGAGTAAAAAATACAACTCTTGGGGTTTGGGAAGAGTTTCATCGAAAAGAGATTCACGATACTCCAGTTCACTCACCAAGTCTGTGAATGGATACATCGTCTACGAGTTTATGATTTTATATGAAGTTGTGAACTGGTCCTGGAGGTACTGCTCCAGCGATGCCTGATAGTTTCTCTGACCAATTTTTTCCTGGTATGATTACTCACTTGCAGAAAGGAGAAACTGAATTTCGTATCAAAGAAGACTGGCTTTCTGTATGAACTGCTCCGACGTGGATACGAGATACGAAAAATACCGGCATCTGGAAAGTAGATCCTGATATTCCTGCAAAATTACTGTGACCTAAAATGGTGTTTGAAAAAACAGGTAAAACTATGCCAGATTAGAACATCGTGTATTCACAAAAGACCTGATGTATAGCAGGTCTTTTTTTAAATTTAGTGCAAAAAATTAGCGCTAAGAAACTGGTGTTATCGCTATTGTAAGCTAAAACGGTTTGGTTTATAATGTCTTGAAAAATGCTTGAATAAAACATTTCTTATTGGTTATTAGTTTCTTAGTATGTGATGATCTTGGTATATAACTTGTGGTGAATCTATTGTGATTACGGTGCAGGTGCTCATTTTCCGCTAAGGTAGTCAGGGAGATTGAAAAGAATGTCTCGTCACTCTTTTGCTGCTTGTACAGGAGCTGTATTAGCAATATGATCAGGAAGATTAAAAACAAGGTCGATTGCTTCTTTTGAGTTTTGTACGATACCATTTCGTGCTTTCCCAGGAATGTCTGTTGTTGATTTTAATGTTTCTGCTATTTTTGTCCCCGTGCTCGTTGCGAGTGCTGAGGTTTTTGCAGTTCATGTGGTAAGCACATTTTTTACTGCTCCAGCACTCTTGGTTACTACAGATCTTCATTTGTTGCCTAGGTATTGCACTCCCGCCCATAGTTTTTTCCCTGTTCGGGAGAGTGGAGCTCGTATAATTTTTTTTGCAATCCCATCCCAAAGTACCCACTTGAGTCATTTTGCCGTAGGTACAAGTATTCGGTTCCGAGCAAGTCATGCTGTCTTTCAGACAACTTTGGCTGTGGTTTCGACTGCTGATCTTAGTAATCACATATTGACAAAATATTGCAAAAATACTATATTTATGTATAATTATATCATAATATTTATTTTTTGCAAAACTATCATATGGTAAATGCTTCTGCTGACGTTATAGTGGAACACAGTAGTAGTGATATGTTAGTATCTTGAACTGTAGTCGGTGAGTCTTGATCAACAGCTATGACAACCTTAACATCGATAGACGATGTGCTGGATTATATGGTAATGAGTACATGACTTTCTCCAGATGCCTTGCAACAACAACTCTTATCCATTCCTCAAGAAGTTGTTTCTCTTCTCGATCAACCTTGACAGCAAGAGAAATTTACCACGATTATAGCAAATATTGCTCAGTTTTTTGCAAGCGAAAAAAGGAAGCCATGATGACGTCTTGCATATCCACTTGAAAACATATTTACTAATGCACAATTGTCGGATAGTGAAAGAATCTCGTGAGCAACAACAGATTTGCTTGATGTTTGATACACACAATGATTTTCTTGACAAGAAATGAGCGAAGTGCAGCAACAAAGATTGCTCGATGTTCATGGTATGTATCCAGAAAAGTGAGTATTTGAACTAGATAGGAGTGAAAAGTGGTGAAAGTATCAAGCGTTACTCTCTGATGGAGTATTTGATACACAACAAGCAAAACTGTTGCTCGACAGAGGATATGCAGGTGTGTTGTGAAAGTTTCTTTGAGGAATAACAAAGATTGCTAGTATTGGTAGTATTATATGATTTATATTATTAGCTTGGTTGTTCTTCAGGATTGGTGGTTGCGAAATCATTAACTGAACTGTTGACTTATGAAAAAAAGCTGTAGAAACCACAAAAGAAGTAGCTGAACCAGTGGTTACTACATGAGTAGATATACTGAAGTTTTTATGATGATGAATCAGTCATATTAGTAGTGGGTTGCAGGCGAGACTAGTGGAACTGGAAACGTTGAAGTGAGAAAAGGAAGCGGTAAGTAAACGTCTCTTGGACATTAAGCAAAAAATTAAACAAATTAACGACAGCGAGTCTTTTTTTAAATTCTGGGACAGTGACGAAGAAGATGCTTTGCAAGATCAAGAAGAAGAACTTGAAGTAAGATTAATAGAACTAGATAAAGAAATATTTAATGCAGAGGAAGCGATGAGAAAAGAAGCTGCTAGTCAAGAGAGGTTTGATGCTCCGTTCAAATCAGCCAAAGATGCTTTTACTGAAAAACGAGGTGATGTAACGGGATGGACAAAAGAACAACGAGAAGAGTTTTCTGAATACGTATCAGGTATATGAGGAGGGGATGATTGACAAACGGAAGAAGAAAAGAAGGAAGCTATAGATTCAATGCTCAAAAAGAGAGAACAGCAACAAATCAATGAGAAGTGATATAATGATGATTTTTAGTATTTGTGTGTAGTAGTTTAGTATACAGTTGTTTTTTTGCTTTCTTTGTCATCTCTAGGTATACTAGAGAGGAGTTTTTTTGTTTTTCTAGACATGTCTATAGATAAGATACATGCAGTTGATAACGTGAATACACCACTTCCAGATGAGGTGTATGTCCCGACGTGAGCAGATTTACGTGCGATGCTTTTGGATTCGCATGATGTTTTACTAAAAGGCCCGATTCCAGTCATTAATAATAGTTTTTTGCAAGAATCTTTTCAATGAACTCTAGAAGTTGTAGGTAACTACTATCAGGTAGATGTTGCGACAACAGCAGGCATTTTAGTGTCGTGACTTTTTTCCAAGGAAAAGGTAGATAATTGAACGCCGATGAACCGATCATTTTATCATGCATGAGCAAAGTATACACTGGTTTTACGTAAATCATTAAACTGATCTTTAGAAACTGTTATAGAACAAGAGACAACTATGAGTACTCTTTGATTTCCTGAATGAGTAACTGCTACTTATGTGTCTAAAGAAAAAAAAATTCGTCTTTCTGAAAACTGGAACTCATACCAAGTCATTGATATCAAGTCACTTGCTCATGACACCCCTATAGAGTTTTCATATAAGGCAAAAGGTGTCATGTACTCTTGTACGATTAGTATAAAATGATCTGTAATTTCTGTAGAATTAAAGGACAAGTCTGATGAAGAACAAGTCAATGTGCCAGAAGCAAGGGAAACTATGTGACATGTGCCTATTACTTCTCTTTTGTGAGTAAAGAATCTCACTCGAACACAACTGGAGTGTGTTTTATTGGATAGTAGTGTGATACGGAAAGATCGTCAAAGTGGACAACAAAAATGAGTTATTTCACCAGATATGTATGCTGCGTATATCAATCAACCAAGGAGTATATATAGATATCCAGAAGTAGTTTTTGATGGTGCAGATGCTTATGAGGTTTCGTTGGAGTTTTTTGGTAATCAAAGAGCTGAAATCAAAGCTGAACGTATACAAAGACCGATAGTATGAGTTAATGAAGAAGTTTTCTTTTCTCCAGAAACTGCAACTCATTTGCAGGGTATTGCTGCAGAACGAATATGAACTTCACGTCGAAAAGAGAGTAGGATTGCTTTGAAAAAAAATAACTGAACTATCGGACTTATAGACTTCAAACAGTTTTCTCCTGCTCAACAAGACATTCTGCAAAAACGAGAACCGTTACGTGAAGGTAGTTTACCAAGTATACAGGGAGTGCTTTCTTTGGAATGAAAACCTGTGACTTATTCACTTTCTTGTGAGGAAGGAGTTATTACTGTAGATCTTTCTATATATAACGAATCATCGGAGCATATCATATCGGTTCGTCCAGAAGTAGAAACGACGGAACGCACTATAGGTACGTGGAAAGTACAGCCGGTATTTTCTTCTACAGGATCTATTACAGAGGTTTCCTTAGAGCTTATTTGAACGAAATGAGTAGTGTATGTGATTGATTCATCTACACTGAAAAGAGTATGAACGCATGCGGCGACTATAACAGTAGAAAAGAAGTTGCAAAATAACATTACCTACAAAATTACTTTGAAAAATATGCATGATGAACTGCAAGTGTCTCTAGATCAGCAAGATTGATTTCCAAATGGAGGTATGGAGAATATACGAGAGGAAGATCAAAAACCATTGCCTGATCTTCCAAGGCCACCACCGAAGGTACTTCCTCCTGAGGAAATAGATGATGAAGATGATGATCTAGATCATGAGGGTCACGAAGAAGCAGAACCAGAAATTGTCGTTGTTAACCCTTGGGAAAAAGAAAAAGCAGAACCTTCCAACACTATGAGTTTGGAATGAGAAATTATAAATGGATACTATAAAAATCCTCGTTTACTTCCTGGGTCGTGACCTTTAGATTTGGATGAGGTATATATGCAGCCTGGTGGTGGAGCATTTTCTTTCCGCCTCAGAGAGAAGGATCGAGTTTTTGATAATAATCTACTTACTATTCCACTAGATAAAATAAAGTTATGAACTATAGTAAAACTTGCAGGTGAAAATGGTAGAACTCGGAAAGTAAGAGTTGATGTATATGATAAGAAGCTAGCGTTTAGTGTTTCTTCTCCCTGATGAAAAAGAGAAAAATCGCCAGAGAATATCGATGGTGTACCAGTTCTGTATTCACCATGCTACCCTCCTGGTAAGCGTACTGCATGAATAAAAATAGAACAAGATGGTAAAATTATTCGTGGTAAAACCTGAACTAAACGCAAATCGCATTGATGACTGGATATAGCATGACCAAAGTCTACAGACATTTTGGCTAGTGCAAGTGGTGAGGTGGTATACGTAAAGGATAATGTACCCAACAATACTCCTGATAAGTTCTGACTAGATGTAGATGGGTACGCTGGTCGATGAACCTGATATGGAAATACGGTCTTAATCTTGCTTCCATGATGATATTTGGTTAGTTATCACCACTTATCTCCATGAAC
>CAYLWY010000009.1:0-4913 GCA_964387665.1 uncultured Candidatus Peribacteria bacterium | reverse complement strand
TAATCTTGCTTCCATGATGATATTTGGTTAGTTATCACCACTTATCTCCATGAACCATTACCGTGAAAGAAGGAATGCAAGTAAGCGTAGGAGATCCTATTGCAAAAATGGGGAATTCTGGACAGGTATGGTCATCGAGAAGAGATGGAACTCATCTTCATTTGTGATACTATAAAGTAGATGAGACGTATATTCAAGCAGTACGTGATGCCAAAAGACCAGAGCTTTTTAAAGAAAGTAACGCAAAAAAAAGTGCTTGATTTAGATGGTTGGACCCTGAAACGTATTTGCGTGATGGACCCTGAGGTTGATCTCCTGCTCCGACTCCTCCTTCCCCACCAGGTCCAGAAATAAAAAAAACACTACGAAACTGGATTACCCCTCCAGAGGCAAAACCTTTTCCTAGAGAGGTAGTAGGATCAACTCCTGAACAGAGGTTAAAGTCGTTTGTGACGTATATGTGATATGATAGCGCAATTATTAATCGTTTAAGTGCAAAACATAACATTGATCCTGCTTTAATCCCAGCGATTATACGAGCAGAACATGGTAAATGACCGCCAGCAAATAATAATCCTGGTAATGTCGTAGGTATATCGCCGACCTCTCTAGAGGAATGATTGACAAAAATGGCAGAAGTGTTTAGCAACTCCTACCAATCACAAAATAAAACCATTTGATCTTTGAATGGGTATTGACGTCGTCTTGCTGGTATGCCTAGTTGTGATGTAAGCGGCCAATACTGTTACGCAACGGATACGTCATGAGCGTGGCACAATAATGTGACTAATTTTATGAGTTTTGTATACGATACAAAAATAGATTACACGTATCAATTTAGACGTTCGGCAAAACACCGTGAATCAGCAGATACTGAATACTTAAAAAGAACTCCAAATAAGTACGTAACAGAAAGATGTATGTTTAATAATGTGTCTTATAATTCTTACATGCCTCAACTTTCGCCGCCTATAGGCCAAGATCCTCAAAACGCACCTTGGTGATGGTTGATACGTATACAAGACGAAAAGATATCTTTAGTAACTCCTTCTGGAACGTATCCTCTTACTTCTTCTCGTATTTCTGTAGAAGGGGTTTCTTATACAGTGCGTGCAACGTTGAATACAACAGATCCTTTGTATCCACGTGCTGCGCAGTTTTCTTTAAGTCGCTAAACTATATGCCAAGAAGTAAATCAAGATTTTCTCATGGACATACAAACAATTCTAATAGTACTCCTATTCAAGGAAGTGTTTCTAGTGCCACAAAAAACAGATTTGATCGGTTGCCGTCTCGTGTTGTGACTGTATTGAAATATACTGCATTAGCACTGGGGCTTACACTTGGATGAATGGCAACACACACCTATTCACTTATTAAAAAAGCGGAAAAAACTACTCCTGCTTGAAGAGAAATTTATGAAGAACTAAAACGCCGTAGTGCTCTTTCTACTCATATTTTAGATATGTCTGGAGAGGTAATTGCAACAGTAGGTGGGAAAAACGAAGATGATGTTCCTATAGAAGAAATAAACCCGTACTTAGTTGCAGGATTGATTGCAGTAGAGGATCAGAGATTTTGGCATCATAACTGATTTGATACGGATGCAATTCGGTGAATGTTGCGAGACAACTTATGCGGCATACTGTCTGGCAGTGGAGAAAAAAGATGATGATCTACTATTAGTTCACAACTTTTTAAGGAACGTTTACCAAAAAATTCTGGCGGAATTTCTTATTGTAATGCAAAGTTGTATCAAAAGATACGTGAACGAGTTCAGGCCAAAAAGTTAGTTGACCAGTGAGTAGATGCCAAGCGATTTGTTTTAGAACGATACCTAAATAATACATATTTCGTCTGAGATAAACAGTGAATTGCGGCTGCTGCAAAAATATTGTTTCAGAAGGATCAAAAAGATCTTACGGTGGATGAATGTGCTTTGATTGTTTGACTTGCAAAGTGACCAACTTATTACAATCCATTTCAATACGCTAACCGTGCAGAACAGCGTACTGACGAGGTCTTACGTGATTTAGTCAAAGCTTATGCAAACTGAGCGTATCCAGACTTTTTTAGAAATAAGTATGCAACATTTATTGTTAATCGTTCTGAAATTCAAGATGCACAACGTCGCATGACTACATCGGCAATTCCTAAGCATACAACAAAACGCTCGACAAGAATTAATTTAATTCCTCATGCAACGAATTCATATATTGCTGAATCACAAGCATATATATATAATTTAATTAACAGCCCAGACGATATTTTCGCTATACAGAATTTGCCAACAGGGTCTGGATACAAGGGCATAATTACCAAAAATACTGACTGATCACTCGATACGTTGCGTGTTTGAGTTTGATGATTTGAAATAACAACTACAATACATGCTGACATACAGAGAGTGCTTATAGATGGGTTAGAAGAACACCTTGCTGTACTTGATAAACAATGGCGCTATGATGAATATCCTCTTGAGTGAGCTGTTATTTGTGTCGATAATAAGACAGGTGAGGTGCGATGAAATGTGTGATGACGTAACTATAGAACAAGTGAATTGGATTTTGCTAGTGCTTTGACAGAGCAGTGATCTGTAGTCAAAGCAATTGTTTTTGCTACTGCTTTGGAGATGTGAATTATAGATTCTCTAGAACAAGTTTATGTGGATACAGCAATTACATTGCATCAACGACAATATACAGGAATTACAGATACTTTATGACGAACGCCAAAAAACTTTTGATCTTATTCTGGAGATACACTTAATCTTGGAATTGCATGACTAGTACATTCTCGCAATACGGCTCCAGCTTTTGTTTTTCAAGAAGCAGCTCGTCTAGGAAGGTGAGAGGAATTTTTACGCGAGATTTACAAAAAAATGGATACTATCGGTGCGTGAAAGTATGCAACCTCTTCTGCTCTGAGACAAAGTCCTCAGACGTGATTATGACTTGTACAATCAGATCTGAGACATATTGCTGCTACATATATGGCAATTACTCAGTGATGATATATGCCTACCGTATTCACGGATATAAAAAAAATAGAAACGAGCTGATGATGACTACTTTATGCAGCTAGTACTCCACAGTTTTCACAACTATTTACTGAAGAAGTATGTCAAGAACTTTTGCCATATTTGCTTCAAAAGTGACGTGCTGTGAGTGGATGAATGCAAAATGTAGTAGCAAAATCATGAACTACTTGAGAGTGAAATAAAATTAGAATGGTGGTTGTTACTCCTAGATTTACGTTAAGTATTGTAGTATGACCATTGGTATACTCAGCATCAGACCCAGTAACAAAAAAGAATATAATAATAGGGTGGTGAAACCGTGATGCTACGTCATTACTTTCCCCTTTAGTAAGGAGCTACTTACTTCAACTTGACGAACTATGATATTACGATCAAGATCAACGTTTTGCATTTCAAAATCTAGAAGACGGAAACAGCGAAATAATCCACGATGAGTAGTATGAATATTTGAAAAAAAGACTTTTTTATATATTTATATCAAAATATTTGACTTATTATAGTTTATATATATAATTTATTGTAGAAATTGTATTATCTATTCTTTATTAGTGTATGGAATTAACCCAAAATCACATCAATACAAATGTTTTAGATGAGACAACTACCTCATTACGTTGGGTATATGATTCTATAGTAAGTGAGTGGAACGATCAGTTAACGTCATTGAAAAGTTTGGATAACGAACAAAAAAAACAGGAGGTTATTAATAAGGCATATGCAGTAATAGCACACCATGCGTATAAATCAAATGAAGAAATTTTGAGCTCTTGTAACTGATGAGCATCATGCTTGCTATTTGCTTTGCAAATTGTTTTGGTAGAAGCAAAGAGTCTGTCTGGAAGGAAGTGTATTGATGGTATTTACGGGGGACAGACGAAAGAAGCTATCATGCTCTATAAAAAAAATGTGCTGTGATATAGTCGTGTAAGTGGTGCAATCAATAGTTTTTTCTTACAATGAGTCCTGAACAAAAAACCCTCTACTCCCTCTTATAAACCAAAACCAGTAGGTCCTGTAATGCCAGTGAATCCTACCCCAGTTTCTCCTCCTTGGCTAGTATTTCCTCCTTGACCAGAAGTGCCGAAAGAGTCAGAACAGTATGGAGATGAGTCACTAGATAAGTTTTTAGCATCTCTGGAAGAAAAATATCGTACTCAGACAAAAGAATTCATTACAGCTCTCATACAAAGTCATCAGTGAACGTGTGATCGTCGTGTGTCAGTATTGTTTCGTGTGAAGACGTTACAAAATTGAAATCCGGCTATTACGATTACAACAGCTCCATGAACAGAAGTTTATCTTAAATACCCAATGAAATGAATAACAAGTGTTTCACAAGCGCAGAGTCTTTTTAGTAGCATATGTACTTATTTAAATACCGAGAAAAAGTCAGTTTTTTATAAATAATTTTTACTTTTTTGTTTTCTCCTATGAACGGAAATCAACCACTTGTTACTTCTGCTGGATTTAAACAAACGACACCAGAGGTAAAACAACATAAACACACAAATAAAGTACCGACGGTTCGTAATACAGTTTTGGCACTATTCACAGTGCTTGCTGGCTGGATGTGAGCTGAGTATTTTTCAAGTGATCCAGTGGTAGATGCGAAAGCGAAACTCTGATGGACAGAAGATAAGCTTATCGATCCAGAAAATATGGATGTATCTACAACTGAATTTGATCAGTTAGATCCTTCAGAAAAGATGGAAGTACGGTCGCTATGTGAAAAGATAAGCGCAATACCTGTAGAGTATTATAAGGATGCTGAAGGGAATACGGTCAGTATTACTACACAGCGTATGCATGAAATTGCAGATGTGCTTATCACGGAATTTGAAAAAGAGAAAAACTCTGACAAGAAGTACATGAT
>CAYLWY010000008.1:13042-32819 GCA_964387665.1 uncultured Candidatus Peribacteria bacterium | reverse complement strand
CTGACTTGCCTACTTGAGTGCACAGAGTAGGTAATCGAGATGAGATAGTGAAATACATGTCGTGAAAAGTAACCTCTTAACCACTTGTAGATAAGATTGAAAATAAAATATAGTACATTCAGTTTAAAATCATACTATACCAATACTGAATTTGCTATAACCAATAGTCTTCAAAAATTTCTCTGTGCTTTACATGTATCTGTCTGTTATGAAAAAATTATACTTGTACAATACGATGAGTCGTCAGATAGAGGAATTTTCTCCAGTAGACGAAACCAATGTAACGATCTACTCGTGTGGACCGACCGTATACTCTCGTCAACATTTAGGCAACTTGAGAGCAGCTTTTCTAGTTGATTTGTATAAAAATGTTATCAAGTATATAGGAGGATATGAGGTAAAACACGTCATGAATATTACTGATGTAGGACATCTCACAGGTGATAACGAAGGGGATGCAGACCATGGAGAAGATCGCATGGAAAAAGGCGCTAGACAACAATGAATTACTGCACGAGATGTAGCTGAGAAATTTACTACCATTTATCTTGAGGATTTAGCTCTTTTGAGGATAGATGCATTTGACGTCATGCCTCGTGCAACAGATCATATTGCAGAACAAATAGCTATGGTTCAGGAACTGGAAAAGAAGTGATACACCTATATTATTGATTGAGATGGCGTTTATATGGATACCAGTAAAGTGACCGATTACGGCAAACTTATAGGAAAAAAACATATGGAATGACTTGAACAATGAGCAAGAATTGACGATGCGGGCAAAAGAAACGTTACGGATTTTGCTCTCTGGAAGTTTAACATCACCTGAAAAAAACGTGATATGGAACGAGAAAGTCCATGGGGTGTATGATTTCCATGACGACATATTGAGTGTAGTGCGATGAGCATGAAATACCTCGGTGGTCATATCGATATACATACGTGAGGTATGGAGCATATTGCGATTCATCATACCAATGAGATCTGTCAGTCAGAGTGTAGCCATGGACATACACCGTGGGTTAACTATCGATTACATAATCAGTGGTTGATGATGAATGGAAAAAAGATAGCCAAATCTGATGGAAACGTTGCGTTTATGGATGAGGTAATTGAACGCTGATTTTCTGGTGAAGATGTAAGGTATTTCTTTCTTCAGGCACATTACAGATCATTTCAAGATTTTACTTGGGAAGGACTAGAGGCAGCAAGTAAGGCAAGAAAAAAACTGAAATCAAAAATACAGCAGACCTCTCGAAAAATCAATAAATCAAGTTTCATTAAACCTAGTGAGCTGGATCTAAAAAGTGAACTATGACGCAAGATCATGGACTATCTCAGTGATGATTTCGATACCGTAAAAACAATAGCGTTGCTGCATGAGTACGATTTTTCTGAGTTACAAACAGTGATTGATCTGATGAGTATTGACGACTTAGTCTTGAAGCTATGACTGTTTGACGAAGAAGATGTTGTTGAAGTGCCCAAAGAAGTTGCACAACTAGCAGAAAAAAGATGGCAAGCAAAAAGCGAGAAAAATCGATCGCTCGCTGATGAGCTTAGAGATGAAATAACCGCTTTGGGATGGACTATGCTGGATGGAAAAGAAGGATATGAATTGCAAAAAATATAGATAATAGAAAAAAAATCTATTCTTTTTCTTCGTTTCGTAAAGCAACGATATCGTTCCATGCACGTGATTGCTTTGGTGGAATAATAGAAAAGAGAGGACGAGGTAGTATGCTAAACTTGTGTGATCCTCTATATGATAGTTTGTTTTCACGAGATCCGGACCATGTTCCCGTGCTTTTTAATCATTTACGGTTAGGAACGAACGATATCTCTCCTGCAAGTAACTCTTGTGAGATCAGGTAATGGTAGAGAGAAAAGGTGTACGCCTCTTGTGTGTTTTGATTGAGTTGTACACGGAGTCAAAAGGGCGGAAACCTCACAAGAGCACTCATCTTATTATTATTGTCTAGGGTTGCATCTATTCACCTTTCTTTTCCATCGATGAGTAGCTGTACACTGCCAGACGCGGAGGAGATAAGATGTTGATCAGTTTGTTGGGCTAAGAGTTCGAAAAGAGGAAACGTTTGCCAACCACGTACACTATCAGGTGTATTCTCCTGTATAATTCGTGTCTGTTCGTATCCTTTGATATATGCTCGAGCGACATGGAGAAATTCGCTCATAGATCAAGACTGAGTGAGTTGTATACTATCTATATACCATCGTGTCGTGTCGTCTGATCGCAGGTAATGTGCTTGCACGTTGATCAATATAGTGTTTGCTTGTTGCCTACCAGTTCCTTCATACGTAGTTACAAATATACCGCTACCGAACAGAGTTCATGAACCTATAGCATCGTTTGTTCGTACGGCTTGATGGAGAGTGATTGATCAAGATGTTGGATTGATCGTAAAATCTTCTTGTTGAAGAATAATCGGAAGATGTACATCAATAATGGCTTCTAGCGTCTGCTCACGGACAGGTCGACTGGAAAGTGTTTTTTGTCGATCGCTAAGAGGATGCGTATACGTTTGTGCAAATCTTTGCCAAATATCGTTTCATCCGATGAAACCAGTCTCAGAAGAATAATTGTTAACCAAGAAAAATGCACTTCCTCATAGACTCAGGAGGAGTATTCCAATAACTCGTCAACGTAGTATTGGACGATTCGGTAGTAACCGGCCCATAGACACTGAGAAATAAAGATCAAGGATCGTGTAACGTATTTCTGTCTCGAAAAAATAATTCCTTGATACAGATCAGACCTGTTGTCTGGAGAATGTCAGTTGTTGAACGAACAATAGAAAAAAATGTCAGTATTGCAAGACCTAGAAATGGCTCTATTATGAAAAAGTTGCGAAAAAAAATTTTGTAAGAGGAAAATTGATCTAAACTTACTGTATTGTAATCATGAAAATAATCACTACGTTTGCACTATGCACGTATTGCGTCTTGAGGAAGTCTTGAATACCGTACAAACCTATTTCGATAGGCAATTTTCTGGTAAGAAATTTCGATGTCAGGCAGAGGTCATGCAGGCAAAGCAACACAAAAATAGAGTATATATAGATCTGGTCGAATACGATGCGAGGTGATCTCTTACCGCAAAAGTAAAAGCGATAGTACGAGAGTATGAATTATTGGCTATTTATCTACAAGCACATTGATTGTCTTTGGTGAATGAGCTATGCGGAAAAGTAATCATGTTTGAGGCATCTTGTTGATTTCATGCTCAGTGGTGACTGAGTTTGCATATTCAATCTTTGTCTCACGAGTTTGCTCGTGGACAGTTACATGTCCAACAAGAACAGATAAGACAAACACTTCGTGACCAGTGAATCTATGAATTAAATAAAGAACAAACTTTTGGTCTACCTCCAGTGTCTCTTGCGATTATTAGCTCTCTGTCATCGGAGTGATTACGTGATTTTCTTACTATCATTGACCAGTCTCCATGGACGATTTCATATCAGCTTTTTGGTGCAAGTATTCATGGTGAATCAGCAAAATATGAGGTTGCAGAACAATTGCAGAGTATCAGCGAGCAATTGCACCGTTTTAGTGCAGTAGTAATTACGAGAGGAGGTTGATGATGAGAATGATTGGTGCGACAAAACGACCAACGTATAGCAGAACTCATCTGCCGTTTACCTGTGCCTGTGATTTTGGCTACCTGACATACTTCCGACAGATCTGTGTTGGATGAGATAGTCCGACATGCTGCAAAAACACCGAGCGATGCAGCTCACCTTGTTGTTGATGGTATGGAACAGATGAACTACCGCTTGTTTCGTTTATGAGAAGATATAGAAATACTTTGAGAAAAATATAAAGAATTCTATAGGAACAAAATAGATTTCTGCTATACATGAATACAAACACAGTGAATACTTCTTCGTGAACGTGTGAAAGAGCGTATAGAGCACCGACGAGGAACGATACAGTTGCTCGGTCCAGAGCAACAACTCACTCGTGGGTATGCATTGGTAAAAAGTGCGTCTCAGAAATATATAACCAAAGACACTGTCTGAGAGATAGATGCTGGTGACGACCTCTATGTGTACGTGTATGACAAAAAAATACGCGTATCTGTCGAAGAGATAACTAATAGAGGAGTAAGATAAGGAACTTTATACTTTTTTGACTGATGTTATTGGTTACCTGATGAATGTGATTTATCTGATCGCATACGGTTGTGGAGCTCTTGTGTGAATGAATTGAAGTAATAATTTTAGACAATCTGAGTAATAGCAGAGTAACCGTATTGGATGCAATCAAACAAATTACTCAGAAAGAACCACGTTTTGTTCACGGAGACATAAGCGACAAAAAGCTACTCAGATATATCTTCGATACCTATCCTATTGCATGAGTTATTCATTTTGCAGCAAAAAAAGCAGTGGGAGAAAGTTGTACTGATCCACGGTTATACTATAAGGAAAATATAGAAGGTATGATTACTCTCACGCAGATAATGCACGAGAAGTGATGTGCGAAGATAGTGTTTTCGTCTAGTTGTACGGTATATGATCCACTCCAGAGCATCGCTCCTTTTGCAGAAGATGCACCCACAGGAAATAATTTCTCTCCGTATGGTACGACCAAATACGTTAACGAAATGATTTTACGTGATCTAAGTTTGCATCAGTGATTCTGAGCTGTTAATCTAAGGTATTTTAATCCTATAGGAGCTCATCATTCGTGATTGATTGGAGAAGATCCAGCACAGCCACCGACCAACCTCTTGCCCGTTGTTTTTCAGGTTGTTACTTGAGTAAGAGCACGCTTGGACATCTATGGAGATGAGTATGCAACATCTGATGGGACCTGTTTGAGAGATTATATCCATGTTGTGGATTTGGCAAAAGCGCATATTGCCGCATGGAAATGGTTGTCGATACAAACATTGCCAGTAGACGAAGTGTTTAACTTGTGAACAGGAACACCTACTTCAGTGAAAGAACTGGTTGCAATCGTCGAAAAAGTCACTACACAAAGCATAAATACACGTATTGTTGCTCCGAGACCATGAGATGTTCCAGTAGCGTATGCTGTTCCAAACAAGGCAAAGAGCATATTATGACGAAAGTCTGTACTTACTGTTGAAGATGCAGTAAGAGATAGTTGGCAGTATGTACAAAAAAGTGTCATATAGAGATATCTTTTTAGCTAGTGAGTGCCTATGACTTTGTTTCAGTTAGTGATTACATGCACATGAATTCTTTTTGTTCTGTTTGCTATAGACCTGTTTCAGAGGCAAAAATTTAATTTGCTTCATTTCATAGTCTTCTTCTGAGGAACAGCAACTATTGTGATTTTTGGAGTAAGACCTGATATGTTGGATTCATTTTGACAGTTTTTTGGTGTTGCACGTGGCGCGGATGTGATTGTGTATGGAAGTATCATCTTTTTATGATATTTGTATTTCGAAATTATTCACAAACAAACCAAACAACAAATCGAAACGACAAGACTATGTACAGCGTATGCGCTGCGTGAGTTTGAGAAAAGTGATCAATTTATTTCTTTCAGAGACACAAAAGAAAAGAACACATGAGCAAAAGATTCGTATGCATTTCTCATCAGAGCATACAATGAACAACGTACGCTGTGAGAGGTGATTGACGAAATTATATGAGCATGATTTACCAAGATTGTCGTATGTAATGATTGATCTAGAGATGCCACCGAGCAGGTAATTAATGAAAAAATCCTGCAGTATAAAGAAAAAGCAACTATCATCTGACTCCATCATCCTATAAATAGAGGCCCATGAGCTGCGAATAAAACACTATTTGCTTTCTGAAGTAAGTACGCTGAATCTCGGTGAGTAGAGTGGTGGGTGACCTATGATGCAGATGGACAGATGGATATAAAGGATATGGATGGGTTTATGACTGTAGTACAAGAAAAAAAGTACGACATGGTGATTTGAAGCAGATTTGTCGAATGAGCCGTGATAGAAAATATGCCCTTGATGAGGAAGGTTATTTTATATGGAAGTAGAGTAGTAACGTGGATATTTAACGGAGTTTGGGTGACTGATGTTCCTACAGGATATAGAATGTATCACGCGACAACACTACCTAAGATACACATCACATCTGACTGGTTTAGCTATCAAAACGAGATTATTTCAGCATTAAGAAAACATCATTTGCGTTATGTAGAAATACCAGTGTATATTAAGTATACAGAATATAGTCTTTCAAAAGGTCAGTCAAATATGAGCGCGTTCAAGATTTTGAAAGAATTGATTTACAAGGCTTTGTTTTTCAAGTAATTCTTGATGAAGAAAATTGTACAGGTGATCCCTTACTCTTACCATATACATCATGGTGGACTTGAGAAAATAGCTGATACGTTATCACGTGAGCTAGGAAAGCAGTTTCTAATGCTTAATCGAGCAAGCAATATATCTGCATCAAACAAGACGGTAATTAGTTCTGAAAGCAGAGAGGATACCCTTTTTATGCCTTCTTTCGATCTCATCGCTTGATTTCCTGTACCTTGATTCTGGAAGAAAGAATTTTGGAAACAGTTGCGACAAATAAAGGAAATCAAACCTGACGTTATAGTGACGCATACGAGATTTTTTTTGCAATCGTTGTTGTGATGAGTATTAGCAAAAATGTGGGGATGTAAGCGAGTTCATATAGAACATGGATCTTGATTTGTGAACTGATATTCATGGTATGTAAGACTATGTGCTTGGTTGTTTGACCGAACCGTGGGATTACGAATATTTCGTCAGTGTGGCACCATAGTCACAATTAGTCAGATGCACAAAAAATTTATAAGCAAGTTTACCAAAAAAGAACCAGTAGTCATCTATAATCCGATAGATTTTGCTCCACAAGAAAAAATAAAAAACACTGTTCCACATATCTGATTTGTGGGGAGATTGGTTCCTTTGAAGTGAGTAGATGTGCTTATTAATGCATTGAAACAACTACAAGACAAAGAACGAGTATGTACAATAGTAGGAAACTGACCGCAAAGAGAGCTTTTAGAAGCAATGGTTGCATCCTTTGGTATGCAAGACCGTATACACTTTGTCTGAGCTGATGATAGAGCAAATCGATTGCATAAATTCGATATTTTCGTTAACCCGAGCTATCAAGAGTGAGTGCCGACGACGGTTATAGAAGCATTGATGGCAAAATGTATAGTCGTGGCCACGGATGTGTGAGGAACGAGGGAGATTAGTGATAGGGATGACTTGTTGTTGGTGAAACCATGACAAAAAGAACTACTTGAATTGCTATTGAGAAAAACTATAGACGAGTTTCATGCTTCTATTTGACTGTCCTATAATATTGTTACAGAGAATTTTAGTGTAAAAAACTCTATTAAAAAATATATCTCTCTATTACAAAAACTTTCTTACAAATAGCAGAGCAGTATCTATAGTTATTTTTTTATTTGTCTTTCTTTATTATGTTTGAATATAGCGCTACTATTAGAGCAGAAACAAAACAAGTACCACCTTTACCATCTAAAATAATTGATCTTGTAAAACAAAGCAATGTCGTACTTGACTTATGATGTGGAAATGGATGGCTATCTCACTATATAGCTCCTAATACTTCATATATCTGAATATCATATAGTAAAGCAGATGTACAAGCTATACAGGAAAAATGACATATATGATATGAATTGAATCTTGAGATTGATCGCATTCCTTTAGATGATGAGTCAGTTGATTGTGTATATGCAAGTCATATCATAGAGCATTTTGAGAAAACTGCGCTCATACATTTTGTTAATGAATCTATGAGAGTATTAAAACCATGATGAAAATTAATCCTTGCGACTCCTACTGACTATAACTCATTCTTTTTTGCAGAGTGGACGCATGTAAGACCCTATAATCATGGTAGTCTTCCAGAACTTCTGTTGGATTTTGATTTTGTCGACGTGGATCGGATGTATCCTCGTATTGGGCGATTGCCAAAAAGCATGCAAGCGTTGTTGAGATTCCCTTTGTTCTTTCTTAAAGATATTCTTTGGAGAGAAATCTACGCTTGGTGAGTCAAAAAATAAAAATATTATGTGTTGTACAACGGTGAGTAAAGCATTGAGATCTCATTTTGAGAAATGTTGTTTTGAAAAGCCCATATATGCACTAAGAGCACCTCAAAAATAGGTTGTATATTTTTGTGATCTATCTGACTGCTGTCTGAGGATCGACCTACTTTATGTAAAGGAATGTCGTGTAACTGAATGTAGCTAGCAATATCTTTACTAAGCATATCCAAAAGCATAGATTGCGATAGGGCGTATCCAAATCACATTTTTTTCTGATACACCATTTCTTCTGGTAAATAACGACATAGGAGCTGTTTTAAAATAAATTTATTGTGTTTCGGATCAGTATACGAACGTATTTTTCGATGAAGAGGAAGTGCCTGTGCAAAATGTATGACTTCTTTGTTCAAATATGGTGACCTGATCTCCATACCATTTTTCGCTCCACTGAGATCTGCAATAAGAGTAACAGAATGTTCGTTTTCTATGGTACATCAAATTCGTGAAAACAGGTCTATAAGACGTTTTGATCTACTTGTAACAGCTGTTTTTTGAAATGTATCATGATAGATGAATTTTTGAAACTCTTGAGATATGTAAGATTTTTTCTGTAAAGCATTACGGTATATTTTAGACTTAATCCATGTAGGAGGAAGTAGTTTTTTTATAAAAGGAATGAGATTATATATGTCACTTGCTAGTTTTAATACATTCATTCAGTTATATCAGTAGAAGAGTTCATCAGCACCATTTCATCATACAACTACTTTTATACCATCTTTCTTCATTTCTCCTAATAAAATGTCGCTATAGAAGACTTGAAAGAGATTGATTGGCTCTCATAGATGTTGTATATTTTCTTGAATAGCAGTGAAAAGTGACTGATTTTGTATAATATCTTTGAAATAAATTGTTTTGTTTGGTACTCATAGATGTTCAGCGATAGCTTTCGCTCTTATTGTTTCTGGATCGTACTCATCATATCACAGTGAGTAAGTCATAATATTTCTATTTTTAAGCAGTGCTGTAGTTAGTGATGAGTCAACTCATCAGGAAAGAAGAATACCAACAGGGACATCTGCGTGGCACGTTTGTACTACTGCTTGAGTAAGTGTTTTCTCTAGTTGATGTATAGGATCGTGTTCAATACTTACTACTGGTATAGTGAAGTACTTTTCTGTAGAAAAACGAAATGTGGAAACCTGTAGGAAAAGAGAATGTCAAGGAGGTAATTTCTTTATTTCTTGGTAGGGAGTAAATGGTGCTGGGATGTGTTTAAAATTATATGTATTGAAATTACTTATTGCTAAAGAGTTTATGGTGCATTGCTGTGTTCAAACAACTTCAAGTAACGCGGGAAGTTCTGATCAAAAAATAAACGATGACTCAAAAATACCGTAGTACAATGGTTTTTCTCATAATCTATCTCTACTAAGAGTAATGGTATCGTTTTCTGTATCATAAAACGCACATGCCCACATGCCGTCGCATTTATCGAAACAGTCACTTCCTCGTTGTACGAAGGCATGAACAAAAACTTCTGTATCTGACGTAGTAATAAATACATGTCACAATGCAATTAACTCGGTTTTTATAGTTTGGTAATTATATATCTCTCCATTGAAAATGCATATATATTTCTGGAAAGTAAAGGGTTGATCTGCAGAACTGGAAGTATCTATAATAGAAAGTCTTGTGTGTCATAAGAGTACATTCTTGGTTTCATTATGTATAATATGCGCATTGTCTGGGCCCCTTTTTTTAAGAATGTCTAATCATTTGGAAAATTTGTTGTACTCACCATCTGTAATAGGATGTTGTGTTATGTATCATAAAATGCCGCACATCTGCAGAAACGAAGTAAATAAATTACAAAATTACACGTCTTTTTCTATTGCTTGTTGGTATATACTTAATAGTCATTCGGTTCTTACTCACTCTGCAAATTTCGAATAGTATAATGCAAGTGAAGCTTTTTTCATGGATACTATTTTTTGTGGATTATCTAAAAGATAGCTGATTTTCTCCTGTATTGCTACGGCTACAGGTGCAAAGAATGTTTTATGTTCTCTACAATACGTATGAATATCTTTTCCCCACCGTTCTGGATTTGGCGTGTAGTCGTTTAAAAAAATGTGTAGAGGACTTTCTAGGAGATATCAATTTTCTCCATCAATAACCATCTCAGGAGTTGCAAACATACGAGTAGTAATAACTGCTAATCCTGAAGAAATAGCTTCTAAGAAGACAAGTCAGAAGCTATCCATATAGGTAGGTAAGACAAATATATCACAGGTGAGATAGTATTCTTCATACAATCTCTCTTTCGAGAGATTTCATTCTATGAAATGGATATTTGGTAATGTGGTGTACTCTGCCAAATCATCTGGAAGTATACTTTGTTTTTTTGTAATGATATACAAAGAAATATTATACTTTTTGACAAGATGACGATACGCTTCCACAACTTCTCTTCATCATTTTAGGTAGAAGTCTGATGAAATAAACAATAACTTTACTACTTTTCATGTTTTGTAATGCTGAGAGATGATTTGTTTCTCACTAACATAAGGGTAGGAGATAATACATTTATTTGTTATTTCTTCATCTTGAAAAAAATTAACTATAGATTCTTTTGCAGCATCACTTATACATACTATACGGCGACAATTTTGTTTACGTAGGAAGTGACGAATTATTGTTTTTCAAATAAATCAACTAATTATTGAGTAATCGTACATTCACAAACATCACACATTATCGACTTCTACAACATAGGGTACATTGTTTAACAATAGTTGTCATGGAGTATGTACGAGATCGATTTTATGGAGTTCGTGCTGAGAAAGGTATCTTATATTTGGTACTTGAAAAAAGCTACAGATGCGTAATATCCGTTTATGGAGGAGTGTACTTTTCTTTACTCATACAGATCAGGTTAGTTGATAGTCATTACGCATACTTGTAATATCGTGCTGGGAAACATAAGTAACTCATGGTGGAGGATATTGTATGGTTTCTTTCCTTCTTTGTCTTAGATTTTTCCCAGTGAACAGCACTCTGTAATGTTTATTAGGTAAATTTTTCATGTAGCAAATTTATTTTAAAGTTAAACAGTATTGCTATACTGTATGATGAAGTACGTTTTTTTTATAAAATACTAGATTGCGATCACTACTTTCGTAGATAAGCGAAAAACCTCATCATTCACATAAAGACACAACCTTTTCTCTACTCTCATTTACTTCTACGATAAGTGTGCAGTCATCTGCTTGTTGTAGGAGTGTTTTCATTCAGTTTAATACGTCTACTTCTGCTCACTCTACGTCTATTTTTATCAGTCATATAGAAAAAGCATCTATTTGTTGTTGTTCATTAAAAGTATTTCGTGGCTCAAGGGTTATTTCAGTATTTATAACATCTCTTCATTTCCATTGATTTTTATGGGACGCGACACCATAATTATTAGTTGGATGAGATAGCTTAATTACTTGGTGTTTGTCAGATAATCAATAGGGAAGTACGCAAATGTTTTCTTGTAGGTTATTTATGGTAATGTTCCTTCTTAAGTAGTCTAGTGTACTGTGGTTTGGCTCAAATGAAAAAACTTTGTATCACTGTAATCACATCCATATAGAATATTTTCCTATGTTTGCTCAAATGTCCAAAAAAATACTTTTTTTTGAAGATAAAACGAAATATTTATTGATTGAAGATTCAAAACAATGGCTAAGTATTGCATGCATATCTGATGGTTCGATAATAGAAAATGTTCAAAAATCATTTTTGATGAGATAGGTTCCTGGTTTAAGAAAAAACGAGCTATGTAACTTACCTGTTACAACAAAGACAATTCGTTTTATTCACTGTGACAGGATATAAAAGAATTTATATGTATATGATGCGTGAAAAGTAAAAAAATATTTTATTTGTTCTCGAATATTCATTGATAAAAATATGATAAAGAGTACTATATTTCAAAGCATGAAAATACTGTATTTTGTTTTTTATGCAAGAGCCAACTTGCTTTCCCCCATAGAGATGTCTATGAAAAAAAAACTCGTTTTTGTTAATCCAGCAGCAGCACATAATGTATATTTGTGACGACATTATTTTTTTAGTTGTTTTTTTGATTTTCATACCTATCACCACGATCCAGCATGACCATATGGCATACATCATTACTGGCGTTACAGTAAATTACAACGTATTTGAACGAATTTTATAGCACGGTATAAAAAAAGTGACTTAAATATAGAGAAAAGCGATATACTCTTAATCGGAGATATATTTACTAATACGTTAGTGTATCAGTTTTTAAGAAGAAAAAATACTTGTTTCTACTCTGAATTTTTCCTCATCCACAAATCTTTATGGAAGAGACTTTTTTTTATGGTGTGGATGTATTGCTTTTTTTACAATAAAAAGATTCTTGTGCCGACCGCATTATCTTACCAGACGTTTAGAAGATTTACTAAACACATATATTACTTACCACAACTGTATAGCGGTAAAATACTTGAACCTGTTTTGAGAGATGACGGACTTATAAAACTTTTGTTCGTATGAAGAATGAGTGCAGTATACAAAAATATTACTTTTTTGCTGGATAATTATTTAATTCTTAAAAAACACTTTCCTCAGTTATCACTCACCTTAGTTTGATCGTTAGATGAACCAGCTGTGTTTGAAAACTACCAGGATGCAATTGATAATGGAGATATAATCTATCTATGACAAAGACCTTATGAAGAGCTTCCAGGAATATTTAATACCCACGACGTATTTATACTTCCTTCAGTGAGCGATCCTATAGGAGCGGTAGTTCAAGAAGCTATGGCTCATTGATGTACTGTTTTAGTGAGTGATTGAGTGTGAGCAAGCTGTTATGTAGAGAAATGAGTTTCTTGATACGTATTCAAGTCAAATGACGCTGTTGATTTTCAAGAAAAAATAATAACATTCATCGAACATCCTGACCACTTACAGGAATCTAAACTAGCTGCTACGAAATGTATACAAGAAAAATACTCTATTAATAATGAATCACTTTGTAGTCGTTTGCGTACTGAATTAGCTTTATTTTTTGATCAGTAGTACACATGGTACCGTCCCCTTTGGTTTCTACATTAATTTGCACCTATAATGCAGAAAAATTTATTGATACTACATTGCTTTCTGTACTACATCAAACGTATCAACAGCAAGAAGTATTAATTTATGATGACAAGTCGTCTGATAGTACGATGACCGTATTAAAAAAATACCAAGAAAAATACCCACAAATTCGTATCTTTACCGCTGAAAAAAAACTCTGACCATATGGGTGATTAAATTTTTTGATGGAACAGAGTACATGAAAATATATAGCCATACAAGACCATGATGATATCTGGCATCCAGAAAAATTATCTATACAAGTAGATTTCTTGGAAAGGAATGAATGAGTTGTATGATCAGGAACCGCTACATTGATGTATTATTGATGAAAGTCAAAAGTATGATTTTTGTATGATACTAAGGATAGATACACGAGTAAGGTTATCCATACGTCGTTGGTGTTCAGAAACGATTGATATAGATATGACGTATCAAACGATTTTTTGTGTGATGGATATTTTATGCAAAAAATTCTCTCAAAAGATAAACCTGTTTTGAAGGTGCATAAAGAACCTTTGACTTTACACTATTACAAGGAAAATTGAGGAAATTACTCTGAACAACGATTTGTTGTTAATTGGAAAAATGTAAGAAGGTATTTCCACGTCTACTGATACAATCGATATTTTGTGTTTTTATTCTGCTACATACTTTTTTGTAAATTGTTTCCATATAGCGTTAAGAACAAGTTTGATTTTGCCTTATTAAAAACGATAAAATGAGCTAAGCCATTGTCAGAGCTGAGAAAAGAAAAGGTATACTTGTCTCCAATGCTTGCTTATTATCCATAAGCTTTTTATGAAATAGTATGTAATAAACATTGAGTGGGGAGTTACTTTTTTGCTCACTGTAATTGATTGCTTGTGTTTTGATAAACTATAAGAAACCTCTGAATAATACCTAAACGTATGGATTTATGATGTAGTAAAAATGTTTTATAAACATTTTCGTTTTTTATATATATTTGACTCAAACGTATTGAAAGTAGCTTCAAGATAAGGTTCTTTATCCTCTTTAGAGGGCTCGAGTACCTATTCGGATATAAAGAAACTTCTCCATTTTGAAACGTACGTAAAGTCGAAAATTATCAGTATTTTGATTCTTTTCGTGAGTTTTTCCTCAGTTTCCATAATTTTTATCGGTCTACCTTTTTTTGAGGATTAGAATAAATTCGTGATCAGCGGGGTTAGACAGAACAGACTTTTGATCGATTATTGAAAAATTAAATACACTTTGCTCGTTTCATCGCTGGATGAGGTGTTCAACGTCTTCTTGGATAAATACATGGTAGTGTATACTATATTGTATACTATATAGTCTTTCAGCTTCACGAGAGATGTCTTCCTGGTTGGTGAAGAAATTACTTGCATACTCTGTGAAATGTTGACGATCTCTTTCATCGCTAGGATCTTTGTAATCAGCAACCATATGAGCTATGGAGGTTCTTTCTCTTTTTTTATCGAATGTTCTGGTTTTTTCAGGTATAGCTAAGTATACTATTCATCACGGTACAAGTACTCTATAGAATTCACTAAGTGCCTGAAGCGGATTTTTTAGATGTTCAAAGACATGGTTAAGGATAACGAAATCTTGCGACTGATCTTTAATTGTTTCTAGGTTCTCTGCATTACCAAGAAATGTAACCGGTACTAGGTAGAGGTTTTTTAATTCTGGATATGAAGTTCTAAGCTCTTCAGTTGTTTTATAATCTACGTAATGTACTGTAGCTTGACTCTTGGGGACTGGTAATGGATTTTGCAGTGCTCAGATTTCTATACCAACTCATTGAATATAATGGATAAAACGTCAGCGAGGATTTTGTATTCTAAGCATAATTGCACAGATAAGCTTATATATTCACTGTTTTCTAAGATATATATATCATGCAAGAAGTGTGTTTTTTATTCTATTCCACATGAGTAACAAAAATTAAAGAGAAGAGGAGGAGAAATAAATGTTAAAGGCTTTTGTAAAAAGTGAATCATGTTTTTCTAAACTTGCCTTTTACATCAAATAACACTCAGTTCTCATTTAAAAGTGTTTGCATATCAATCAGTGAAAACTCTTTGTGGTCTTGTACATAGATGATACCATCGTATCAGTTGTTTTGTAATGAGTAAGTGACTTCATTAGTATCGAGACAAAGTTCATCAAGAGTGTGTTGCTTGGCTTCTTTTGCGTATGGATCGTATCATGTTATTTCTAGACCAAAATCTTTCAATTCATTTATTACACTTCCTATCTTACTATTTCTAAAATCTGGAACATTTTCCTTGAAGGTTAATCACATGACGAGAATTTTTGCTCATTGAATTTTCTTTCCTGCTTTGATAAGTAATTTAATTGTTTGATTTGCAATATATATTGCCATCTCATCATTTGTTCTTCTTCCTGCTAAAATTAACTCTGGATTGATGCCTAGTTTTTGTGCTTTTTTTGCCAGGTAATAAGGGTCTACTCAGATGCAGTGCCCTCATACGAGGCCAGGAGTGAATTTAAGCGCATTTCGTTTGGTTCACATAGCTTCGATAACATCATAGGTGTTTATTCAGAGTTTGTCGCATATTTTTGATAACTCATTCATACATCCTATATTTATATCTCTTTGGGTGTTTTCAATGATTTTAGCAGCTTCAGCAACTTTTATGGAAGACGCCTCATATACTCATACCTTTATAATTGAGCAATATGTCTGAGAAATAATACGTAGTGTGTTCTCATCGATTCCTGATACTATTTTTACTATCTTATCTAACGTATTAACTGTATCTCATGGATTTATTCTTTCGGGACTGTATCAGATGGTAAAATCTTTTGGGCAAGAGAGTCCACTTGTTTTTTCCAAAAGCGGTAAACATATTTCTTCAGTAGCTCATGGATCTACCGTTGACTCATATACCACAATTTGTCATGAACGAAGTACAGATCAGATCATTGTACTTGCACTAATTAGTGGGGTGTAGTCTGGATCTTTGTTTTCATTTATGGGAGTAGGTACAGTTACCACGATCATGTCAGCAGGTATAAGATCTTGTTTATCGTTTGTATAAGTGATAAGTACGTCTTTTATTTTTTCACCAATTTCGTTAGTGCTGTCGTATCCACTACGAAGTTCTGCTAATTTTTCTTCTGAGATATCTAATCAGATTACTTGATATCAAGCTTTGGCAAAATGGTAAGCAAGGGGCAGTCAAACATATCATAATCATACAATAGCTATTGTTTTAACCATAATAAATAGTTTACGCAAGTAAAGAAAGAGAAATGTATCTTGCAAGGTAGTGTTTTTATAGCTATTATCAACACAACATTGTGTATGAACTTTTAAGAAAATCCTGAAAAAATCTCAAAAATATTAAAATCGATGTTATTTCAATTTTTACTAGAAAACCAAAATGTTCGATTTTTTTTTAGCTTTTCACGTATGTTAAGAACTCATTGATAACGTACTCGGCTAATTGATATTTGCATTCAACTGTTTTTGATGCAATATGAGGGGTGAGAATGATGTTTTTTGATGTAGCCAGGAGATGATCTATGCTTGGTTCTCATTCTAAAACATCACATGCAGCTCATTTTATTAATCAGTTATTGACTGCATTCAGAAGTGCACTATTTGAAACAGTATCTCCTCTTCATACATTTACTATATAAGGATTTTTTTTCATTTGCAGAAATGCCTCTTCATTTATCAAATGGTGTGTTTCAGAAGTAGAAGGTAGTTGAATGGAAATTATATCACTATGATGCATGACATGCTCTCGTGTGCATAGGGTAATATTGTATTTTTCTAACATTTGTGGGTCTGCATAGGGATCGTATCAAATGAGTCATCACACATCAAATACACTTAACTTTCTTGCAACTTGTTGTGCAATATTTCAACATCATATTAATCAAACCACTTTTCATGCAAGATTATTGCCTAGACGTTGTTGTCGTATTTGTTGTCTACTATCTTGTATATGTTGGGGTACTTTTCTTAGTAGATTTATAATCATGCATATGGTGAATTCTGCAACAGAAGATGCGTTTACTCATTGTGCTGAGATAATATGTATATTGTTTTTTTCACAGTAAGAGAAATCGATATGATCGATTCAGGTTGAAGCAGTAATAACAATAGAACAGTTAGGGTACTGTAGTAGATACTGGCGGTCTATTTTATGGTCTAGGTAAGTGATGATAGCAGTTACATTTTCTTTTTTGACAGCTTCTCTTCAGTCTTGAAGAACAGCTACTCAGTTGTGATTTAAGAGTTCTAGCAATCAGTCTTCCAAAGAAAATGTACTATGTACTAAAAGAGTATGCATCTTATTGGTGTGAGAATTGAATAAATTTATTTATTTTTCAGTATGGTATATATTATTTTAATATATCATCTGTGAAGTATGAGAAATACGCAAACAATGAACAAACTATATATAGCGATTTGTATTCATAACCATGTTCTATCTCAACTAACAGGAAAGTAGAGATGAAACCAAGAGAATAACGTAAATATAATTAATGCAAAAAATATATTTTTTGTCACAAAAGACCAATCAATTAATCATGATAGTCACCATTTGTGTTTTATAGTCGATTGACTATAAAGAGTAATAAAAAGAAAAGAACATCATAGTGATAAAATACATCAATATAGTCACAAAAAATGATATCATATTAAAAGTGTTACGATATTGATAAATAATCACGTTCCAATAAGGTATACTCTTTGTTTCACAAATCCTTTCGCTCAATATAACATGAGTGTTAACCAATTGATTCATCAAATGATTTGTAATAATCATCACCATTGCACGAGTTCTCCGCTATAGACGAATTTCTCGGAAAACAGAATAATAGCAATTTGTTGTCCATAAAGTCAGCATAGTAGTGCGAATAGCAATCAAGCAAGGAAAAATACTTTATAAAGTATACTCAAAAAAGTTTGTAATTTTGCGTAATTATTTTCGGTGACAAATTGGGTAAGTAAAGGATATATGAGTACAGATAGTGGTGTAAGAATAAGGGTATACACAGAGAACATCATCTGGTAAGTAGTATAGTATCATCAAATTTCTACTCATCACAACGAAATGACTAGTAACTGATCAATTTGTGTAAATAAAACGCTTATATTTCATCAAATAAATGCTCGAACAGCGTATTGTAGCCATGTACGAATGTTGTTTCTTTCTAATGAAATCTTTATTCCCTTATATAAGGGAGCATATTTGAGGAAAAATATTCATAAAGCAAACGTAACACTTATACCAGTTCAAGCTAACCGTGCATACGCACTCGCTTGTATGGTTACAACATCATATCGAGCAAAAAGCATAATTACGCTTATAACGGTTCGCATTCTTGCTAGTTCTATGATGTTTTGGTGCTGAGGTTGTTGATATGCTACAAAGATATTTGAACAAACTTGGATAATATTAAAAAAGAGAAAGTATCGACAAAATACACGAATAATTTCTGTCGCTTCTGGTGTATGAAAATAGTGTTCAGCAAGAAACGGTGCTCAGAAAAATAGCAGCGATACAATAATAGCACCAGTAACAAACTGCATCAGGAAGGTAAAACTGATGAGTGAAAAAATGTTTTTCTTATCCTTCGTGACGAGGTACTTAGGAATAAAGTACTGAAGGCAGTCTGCGAGTCATAAGTCATTATAGATACTCAACAGTGAAATTATATTGATTATTCAGTAAAGAAGACCTACCTCACTCACACTTAGTGCGTTTGTAAGGAGGAGTTTGATAATGTATCCTGATGGTGCGATCAGTAAAAAAAAACCATATTGTCGTATAGATTTTTTCCAGAATGTTTGCGCTATAGTATCATTGGATTCGGTATTCATAGACCTGCTACGTAAGAATGAAGAATGTTATATGTAAATCTACAAGAGTCGTATCAATGAGATATTAGTTAAGTAAAGAAAGCAAATACTTTCCATAACCACTTTTTAATAATTTGTTTCATTGTTCGTATAGTTGTTCGTTTGTTATTCGTCATTTTTTTCGTGCAATTTCTTCAATACATCATATTTTTAATCATTGTCTTTCTTCTACCACTTGTACAAACTGTCATGCTTGCATCAGTGACGTAAATGTTCCTGTATCAAGCCAGGCAGTTCATCTATCTAGCACTCCCACATGTAATTTTTTTTCTCCAAGATACCAATTGTTTACGTCAGTTATTTCTAACTCTCCTCTTGCTAATGGCTGTATGGATTTAGCTATTTGTATTACCTGATTGTCATAAAAGTAGATACCTGGCACTGCATAAGAGGACTTTGGTTCTTTGGGTTTTTCTTCTATGGAGATTGCTTTACCTGAAGCATCAAACTCTACGACACCATATCTTTCTGGATCAGCGACATGGTAAGCGAAGACAACTCATCCCTCTATAGTTGTATATTGTGCCAGCATTTCGCCAAATCATACTCAGAAAAAAATATTATCACCAAGAACAAGGGCGACTTTGTCGTCTCCTATAAACTCTTCTCAGATAAGGAATGCTTGAGCTAATCCATCAGGAGATGGCTGGATAGCATAGCTAAATGAACAGCCAAGATGAG
>CAYLWY010000008.1:8382-12942 GCA_964387665.1 uncultured Candidatus Peribacteria bacterium | reverse complement strand
GCTAATCCATCAGGAGATGGCTGGATAGCATAGCTAAATGAACAGCCAAGATGAGATCAGTCTCAAAGAAGTTTTTGAAATAGCGAGGAGTCTTGTGGCGTACTAATGATAAGAATTTCCCTAATTCAAGCAGACATTAGTGTACTTAAAGGGTAGTATATCATCGGTTTATCATATACAGGCATGAGTTGTTTACTTACGCTTATAGTTAGCGGATGTAAGCGCGTTCACGATCAACCCGCCAAAATGATTCATTTCATGAAAATTATATTGCTAGTAAAACTACTCACCATGTAAAAATCTACACTCTAATTTCCTTACGCCAAACTTCGGATTGTCAAACCTCACTATAGCGACATCTCCTCGGAGTTCAAGGATGCTTCCTGTACCAAAGAGTTTGTGTGAAACATAGTCTCATTCATCAAACGATGGTCACTGTGGTTTACGCGTTGACTGTGCAAGATCGTAGCGCTTCAATAATTCTTGAGGAATTTCTTCGATAAACCTCGATGGAGGATTATATTTTATTTGACCTCGTTGCTGTCTGCTGTGTGCGTAACTGAGAAAGAGATGATCTTTTGCTCTTGTGACAGCGACGTACATCCCTCTGCGTTCTTCTTCTAGCTCTTCGTCATCGATTTTTGCTTTTGGTAATGGGAAAATGTTTTCCTCGAGTCATACGATAAATACATACGGAAACTCAAGTCATTTCGATGAGTGGACGGTCATTAGTCTGATAGCATCAGCTTCATCTACACTAGACTCTTCGATACTCGTCATCAGTGAGATCTCTTCGAGAAATTGCATGACGGTCTCTTCTCCTGTGCCGTCGTACTTACTCGCGATATTGATAAGCTGTCCTATGTTTTCCATTCTCTCAGATCATTTTTCTTCACCGTCCTCTTTGATGAGGTATGCTTTGTATCAGATACTGGCAACCAGTTGTTCTATAAGCTGTCCTACCGTGAGAAAAGCCAGTGACTGCTGGATGCCGTACATGAGCGTCATAAATTGTTTGATCTTGGCTTGCACACTAGGAGAAATTCATTCGCTATAGGTATCTATATTACTCACCACTTCAGCGAAAGTCACCCCATGCTGCACTCATACCTCTTGTAAGGTGTCTATAGTCGTTTTCCCGATTGCTCTATTTGGCGTGTTAATTATCCTTTGTAAGGAAAGACTGTCTTTTGGATTGACAAGAAACTTCAGATAAGAGACGATATCTTTGACTTCCATTCTTTCAAAGAACTTGAATGCACCTACTACCTTGTAGGGTATTCCTTCGCTAAGAAGAATTTGTTCGAAAGGAGATGACTGCGCGTTTGTTCTATACAAGATAGTGAAATCTGCTCGTGGTTTGTTATTTTCTTCTTTGAGTTTAACAATAAGTCCAACTAATTGTTGTGCTTCGTCCATTTCATCCTGAAAGGTGAATACTCTGATCATGTCGGCATCTGTTCTATGAGGAACGATTTCTTTTTCATATTGGCGACGATTTTTTTTGATGAGCTCGTTTCACGCTTGCACGATATGCGCTTTTGATCTATAGTTCATCTGCAATTTGAACATCTGTATAGATGGTCGCCGCTGTTTTACATTCAAAAAATTATCCATAACAGCGCCACGTCGACGGTAGATACTTTGATAATCGTCTCAGATGAAGGTAACGTTTCCTTCGGTTCAGGTAATCAAACGCATCAAATCAAACTGTATCGTGTTGGTATCTTGTGCTTCATCCACGAGAATATACTGAAATCTACGTTGTCGTTTTTGTAGAATGTCTGGTGCGTGCATGAAGAGTAGTTTTGGCAGCAATAAGAGATCATCAAAATCAACTGCATTGGTATCTATGAGTTCTTTTTGGTATAATTGATAGGCACGGAGTGCTCGTTCTTCTTTTTGACTCTGGCAGTGTTTTCCAGCTTCTTCTCGTGTTCGTCCATTGTTTTTCCGCATACCGATGATGCCCTTTGCTTCTTTATAATCTAGACGATCCTCCAGACGATGCTGTTTGAGAATACTTTTTATGATACTGACACTGTCATTAGCGTCTATGACGGTAAATCATGTGGTATATCAGAGATCAAGATGGGTTATGTCTTGTTTGAGTATTTTCAAAAACACCCCATGAAAGGTTCCTATCCGCTGATAGGAGGTAGGTGAAGTAAAGGTAGGTGGTGGTGGCTGTGTCGCACCTCAGATAAGATCGTCAAAATCAATTGACTTTTGAGGTGTTGGTGTGGTATTTTGCATGCTTAACTCAGCAACGATTTCACCAAGTCTATGCTTCATTTCTTGCGCTGCCTTGTTCGTAAACGTTACGGCAAGGATGCTATTTGGATTGATGTGTTTTTCTAAGATGAGATACGCAATCTTGTAGGTGAGGGTTCTTGTCTTTCCAGATCCTGCGCCTGCAAGGATGAGTGCATGACCTTCGGTGTAGGTGGCAGCAGCATATTGTTCTTCGTTTAACTTTTTCTGGAGATAGACGGCTAGGGAAGACATAGAAATGAATGTGGAATAAACGATAAAAATATAAAGAACATTTGTTCTTTTTCAAGAGATGTTATGCAAGATTTTTTTTCATATATGCTCATTCACTGGTAAATCAGAATTTCTGATAGTATCATACATGAGCAGGATCTTTGTCTGCATCGAGAATGATTTTATAGCATCATTGTTCTTGTGCGTATGAGATCGTCGTGTTGATTAAAGAGCTGCCTACTCATTTTCCTTGTGCGTTGGGATGCACGGCAAGATCCTCAAGATGAGCAACACGAGAGCATCATCTGTTGAATTTGTGCTCAATAAGCACAGAACACGTTCCTATGATGCCATCAGTATCATCTAGAGCGACAAAGACAGTAGTGCCCTGTGCGTGCATACGATCTAAACAAGCAAGAAGTGTTGCCGTGGTATGCTCACCTACAGGCGATAACGTAGCAAGTGTGGAGAGATAAGAGTCTTGGTGCTCTGTAAGGAGTTCTTTGCTAAGAATAGTTATGTTCATAGTTGTGTAGCGAGATGAATTTATTTCCTATTTATTATTACTTCTGCGATTTCCATGTTTTTAGGAAGTTGAGTTGCTTGAAAAATAAACTCTGCAACAGTATTTGTATCTAACATAGTTCAGACTATTTTCTCGTTTTTTTTCGCAATTATTGTTTCTCTTCACTGAGGTCAGATATTGGATGCAGTGTCCATTCACCCAGGACTTATATGTAGTACTCTACAAGAGCTTTTTTTGAGATACGTTCTCCGATTTTCCACTAATCATCTCAAACCTCGCTTACTGACACTATACAGGGGCATATGTTCGTTTGCTTTATATCATATGGTTGCTCATACGAAAACAAGATCTGCGTTATTTTTTTTGATGGTATGAGCTAATTTACTCAGTAAATAAGCATGTCAAGTAATATTCACTTGAAATAGTTGTTCTGTATGATCGTAATCTATGTGATCTAGCTGTTCTATATAACCAATTCATGCACAACAAACAATGAGAGAAAAATTATCGTGTTCATGCTGTATGAGAGAAACGGCGTGCTCTATACTTACCTTATCGCTTAAATCTAACGGTATATTGGTTGTATCAGGAGTGGTAGATCAGTTTCTGGAAAGACAAATCACGTCGTATCACGTAGCGAGAAAAATATCTACTAATTTATTTCACAATCAACTACTTGCTCATGTAATAAGCACTTTTGGCATGTGAGTTTATAGTACATAAAGAAAGTAGTGGATGACCTTATTGCAAAGAATACTATTTACAACTTCATATTACCCTTCTATAATCTCTGGTTTTCCTCTTCGGAGTTGCCATTTAGCTCTGAGGAGTCACTTGTATTGTCGCATCTGTTGCAAGACACCAAACGCAGTTGTCGTAACGATATAGAGTCAGATAGCGCTAGCACTCGATCGGACAAATCCTGCCATCATGATAACGAAAAAGACGTTCATATATTTCATCATGTTTCCCATATCTGGAACTGCAGAGGTATCCATACCAGGAATTTTTGGTGCTTGGGTAGGACCTTTGATAAGCGTCATGAACTGCATCTGTGCATACATAAATAATCATGCAAGAGCAGTAATAAGAAGGTTTCCTCAGATAAGAAGATCAATTCCGAAAAAGTTTGTTTCAATAGCCGTAATATCTACATGAAGAAATTGCAAAAAGCTATAGGTTTCTGCTGGTGTTACCCCTGCTGCGATATCACTAACTGTCCGATACAGTCATAAGAATACGGGGATTTGAATAAGCATAGTAAGACATCATTTCAATGGACCTCCACCAGATTTTTTGAATAGTGACATCATTTCAGCCGACATCTTTTCTGGTTGATCTTTATATTTTTCTTGAATCTCTTGCATTTTTGGCTGCATATCAGCCATGCCTTTTTGCATATCAGTGGCAGCTACAGCATTTTTTACCAATAAAAGTCTCACGATGAGGGTAAGAAGAATAATCGCTATACCAAGGTTTCATCCAAACACAGAAAGGAGAACGATAAGAATATTGAACATCGGACGTTTGACGATCTCGAGCCAGAG
>CAYLWY010000008.1:0-8282 GCA_964387665.1 uncultured Candidatus Peribacteria bacterium | reverse complement strand
ATATGATCACATTCACCGTTGATTAGCATTTCAAATCATCTGATAGAATCTTCGAGCTTGACGAATTTACCAGAAAACCCAGTGAACTGTTCTGCAACGTGAAACGGCTGTGAGAAGAATTTTTCAATTTTTCTTGCTCTATATACTGTTTGTTTGTCTTCAAATGAGAGTTCTTCCATACCAAGAATCGCAATAATATCTTGCAGTTCCTTGTATCTCTGAAGCACTTCTTGTACCTTTTTTGCAATAGCGTAGTGCTTTTCGCCAAGAATCTCAGCCGTAAGAACGGTAGAGGTACTGTCGAGTGGATCTACGGCAGGGTAGATACCTTTTTCAGCGATCGCTCTGTTCAATACGATCGTACTATCCAAGTGAGCAAACGTGTTTGCTGGAGCAGGATCAGTAAGATCGTCGGCAGGTACGTATACTGCTTGAACCGAAGTGATAGATCATTTATCAGTAGAAGTAATACGTTCTTGTAGTGTTCCCATCTCTGATGCAAGGGTCGGCTGGTATCCTACCGCAGATGGAATACGTCCGAGCAATGCAGATACTTCAGAACCAGCTTGCGTAAATCTGAAGATGTTATCGATAAAGACAAGAACATCTTTTCCTTCATCTCTAAAGTACTCTGCCATCGTAAGACCTGTAAGAGCAACTCTTGCTCTAGGTCCAGGTGGTTCGTTCATCTGTCCATAGACCATTGCGGTCTTGCTGATAACGCCACTGTCCTTCATTTCATGGTAGAGATCGTTACCTTCTCTCGTTCTTTCACCTACACCACAGACGACAGATACTCATCCGTGTTCCTTTGCGATATTGTGAATCAACTCTTGCATGATAACAGTCTTTCCTACTCACGCTCCACCAAAAAGTCCCACTTTACCTCACTTCAATACAGGAGCAAGAAGATCGATAACCTTGATACCTGTCTCGAGAGTTTCTGCAACTGTACTCAACTCAGTAAATTCTGGTGCTTCACGGTGGATTGGTCGACGAGCAGTTCCTTGTACAGGAGCAGTTCCATCAATGGTTTCTCCGAGAACGTTGAAAATATGTCCGAGTACTTCAGGACCTACAGGTACAGAAATTGGTGCTCAGGTGTTAGTTACCTCATCACCTCTTTTCAATCAGTCAGTAGAGGTCATAGCGATACCTCTTACATATCCATCTTCAAGCTGTTGTAACACTTCGATAACTACAGATTCTCCATCTGAGTTTTTCGTAACGGTCTTGACCGCATCATAAATCTTTGGTACATCCGTATCGAAACGAATTTCGACGACGATACCTCTGATTGCACTAATTACTCATGCACTCATGTATTGTCATAAAATAAAAAAAACAGAAAGCTGTCTACACGCTTGTATATAAAAAAAGAGAGGTGTTGCAACTCTCTCGTTTTTTTATCTGTGTATTTTTATTATATTATAAAATTATACTTATCATTTTTTCTTCAGATATTCTTCCATTACTTCTCCCAGTGCTTCGACGAAAATATTATAGGTTTCTTTGTCTCATCATGTAGGCAGTTGAGGAGGAGTAGGTAGTATCTGATTCTCATACGTATGGTGTTTTGTTGCTCTTTCTTTAGCTTTGAGGATTTGTTGAATGGTCTTGGAAGGATTGGTGATACGTTTGAACGTATAACGTTGATCTTCGACGTGAAAAGTAATATTTCCTAAGTTGAGCAACGATGCTCGAAATCAGCTATGGGAGTGTTCTATACTTTCTATGGCTACCCACTGAATGACTGATGTTGTCTGAGAAAAAGGATTACTCCATTGAAAAAGAATAAGTCACATATCTGTGACGACCAAGGTGTCGAGGTAGGTGTCGAGCAGTTCGTAAAAACATCATATATAGATAACTAATACGAGAACGCTATAAATCCATTTCAATAATACATCACTTATAGATTCAAAAAGGTCAAAAAAAAGAGCACATCAAAAGATGACTCCTATCAAAAAGAGATATTTGACAACAATTTCCCAATACTTTCGCATATCATGCCCTATTACTTTCTTTACAACAAACTCTTGGAGGTAAGAGCTGACCAAAACTTGTTGCAAGGAAACAGAACTCATGAGAACGAAATGAATCAAAAATAAGACGATGGAGAAAGTTGACTATGCAGCTTGCTTCATAGAATCCATTCTTTTCTGTTTTTCAAGAAATTTCTCCATTCTTCCTTTGATGACTTTTGTCTCCTTCTTTCCTGTGTAGACAGGATGACAGTTTGGACAGGTTTCCAGTTTAATTGGTCCTTTGATAGCTGCATTTACAGTAAATGAAGCTCCACACAGACAGGTTACTTCTACCTCATCTGTATACGTAGGATGAATTCAATCTTTTGGCATAATAACAGAAATATATAAATTTTTGCAATAACTTGTAGACACTTTTCTAGCAGCATCCGCCACCACAACATGTATCAGTATAGTAGTTACCATATGCTACATACTCTTCGACACGTTCATAGTCAAATGTTTCAGCTTCACCACCAAACCATACTTTAATCTCTGCTTCAACTTCTTCAGGAAGTTCTGAAGCATGAATGAGGTTATGAATTGATCTTCATTCAAGGTTAGCAATAAGTGGTGTATCGATAGAGTAGTCTGCACGAATAGAACCAATATCAGCTTTGTTTGGTAAGGTATGTCCTACAATCTTTCTCACCATAGTAGTTGCTTGAATTCACTCGATAATCATAGCTACAGCAGGACCACTAGTAAGGTATCCTACGAGAGATTCAGCAACAGATCTTCAGATAGTCATTTTATCTGCAGTTCAGAATACCTCTGCAGCATCCAATCCAAGACCATCAAGACTACCGAGAGATTTTTCTCCGAGACGACCTACCCATGCGTCGTCTTTCATAGGGTAGTGAGCTCTTACTTGATCTTCTGTTGGTTGGATCATTTTCATAGCTACTATTTTCAATCCTCTATGTTCGAATTTACTAATAATTGTACCGACGAGACCTCTAAGAACACCGTCTGGTTTTACCATAACAAAAGTTCTTTCTCTTTTGAACTGAGCGATAACTTCTTGTGCTTTTGACATGAGAACGTAACGAAAATTAAAATTGAGCCAGTGAGGCAATAGAAGTGAATGTAGCTATTTGTGGATTGATTACAAGACTATTTACTATCGAGTTCTATAACGATATCGTCGCTATCTGCATCGTTTTTGTTTCTAAGAACAAGAACAGCAACGAGAATAGTAATAATACCTGGAAGAATAATTCGTACGGGAGTAAGCAGTACCATATTGTATGCGTACGGGATATTACTGACATTGTAGGCGAGCATTCTCAATCATTCCAAAGAAACCATCTGTCAGCCAAATATCGCTATCGCAATACCGAGAAGAATGCTAAGGACCGTACACGGAAGAAACAAGATAGTAAGTCAAATTTTCAAACTGTTGTTTTGTACGTTTCAAAAACTTATGCGTGATTTGGTAAGGAGAAATATCAAGAGTACAAAATAGATAGTAAGCAAAACCGTTGGTTTCCCCGCGAGCAGTAATGTTCCTATCCGATGTTGTAGACCATCTACTCGTCTTTCTACTTTTCCTACGAGAAGTTGGCTACTTATGAGGTCAAAAAAATTATTGAATGCTAAGATAATACTTGCAATGAAATAGTTGGCCATGATGATTCTGATCATTTTTTCAAGTCACAAAATGAGTGACAGAATCCCAATCATGCCAGCTACAGCAAACATTGCAGTAAAAAGGTATTGTTCCATAAATTTTGATTGGAAATAACAAACAAAGTCTATATAGTTGGATACTATATACTCGTCTACCTATCAGAATCAAGAGAGAAATTCTAGTACGAGAGTTTATCTATAGAGAAGTGACAAGAGAAACACAGACGAGAAAAATGCTTTTGATTTCACTATTCTTTTTCTATGGATATTTCGAGAATACGTGAATATCTTGACTATACACCAGTTACTCATCAGACACCAGATGAGCTTTTTGCCTCTGTTCTGAAAAAAATTGAGTATTTGTCAGCACAAGAAAAAGAAAAAATACAGCAAGCATTTCTGTACGCAAAGAAATATCATCAAACAGAAAAAAGACTTTCTGGAGAAGTCTATATCATTCATCCGATAAAAGTGATGGAGTTTCTTCTCGAACTCTCTCCTGACGTTGTTTCTTTACAAGTTGCTTTGTTGCATGATGTGATTGAAGATACACCAGCTACATACGAAGAAGTCAAGCAGGAGTTTGGAGCAGAAGTTGCTGACTTGTGCGTTGCGTTGGAAAAGGTAGCGAAGGTAAAATATAGAGGAGAAGAAAGAAGTATCGAAACGCTGAAAAAGACGTTTTTGGCGATGGGTCAAGATTTGAGAGTAATTCTTATCAAGCTTGCTGATCGCGTGCACAATATTCAGACGCTACACTATCACCCTGCCAAGCAAAAAAGACTTAGAATTGCTGAAGAAACCCTGAAGGTCTATGTTCCTATAGCGAAAAGACTGTGATTGTACGTATTTCAAGGACTATTGGAAAATGGAGCGTTTTACCAGCTCGATCAGAAGGAGTATATGAGAATCTCGAACTGGTTGGAAAGAACATATGGAGATATCGATGCGTACAAGGATGCGTGAATTTTGAAATTACAAGAAATCTGTACAGAAGATGGCGTACCACCGATTCAAGTACTGTGAAGACTGAAAAGTCCGTATAGAATCTATACGAAGTTACAAAAATATAATACGCAAGATATTAGTAAAATAATGGATATTGTAGCGTTTAGAATCATTACGGGTTCAATTACTGACTGTTATAGCGATTTAGGTGCTATTCATAAGCACTTCACGCCAATCTTTGCAAAAATGAAGGACTATATCGCGATACCAAAACCAAATGGGTATAAAAGTTTGCATACAACTGTTTTGGGTATGTTTTCGTTTCCAGTCGAGATACAAATCAGAACTGAAGATATGGATAGGATAGCAAACTATGGTGTTGCTGCACACTTTGCGTATGCTGAAGAAAGAAAGGCCGTTTCTGTTTCTGAAAAGCAAGCAGCATGGATTGAAAAATTACAAAGTCTGGTCTCTAAGTATCAAGAGGGAAGTGACAAAGATACCTTCAAGCACGAGTTGGATATCGAGATCTTGCAAAAGAATATATTCGTCTATACGCCAAAAGGAGATATTATCGAACTTCCACAAGAGAGTTCTGTGCTAGATTTTGCTTTTAGAGTGCACTCTGATGTAGGATTGAAATTCAAGCATGCGTTGGTAAATAGTAAAATAGTACCTATAGACTTTAGAGTGAAAACCTGAGATATTATCGACATACAGACCTTCAAAAACAAATATACTGCTTCAAAAAGTTGGATAAAGTATTTACACACCCCAAGTGCAAAAACAAAACTGAATAAGTATCTCAGACAAATAGAAAAAGATGATCTTAATCAAGAATTGACCCCATTGATAAACGGAAAACTACATGAGTATGGATTACCTCTCCTTGGCCACAAAGATGATAAAATATTGAAACTGTTTCCTGGAGATCAATGGGAACAACAACTTTTCAAGATACGCGATAGACAAGTATCAATCACAAGATTTATCAGACAGGTGTATGGAGCAGAGTTGGTGCCAGAACAGAAATACTGACCTATTCAGAAGCATATCCTTACTAATAAAAAAGAAACGGTATCAGTATTAAACAAAAACAGTGAGTTGAAGATTATTGTCGATGGAGATAAGTCTATGGAAGTAATTTTTTGTCCTGAATGTAAACCAAAGCCACCAGCTAGAGTTATCGCTAGATCGTGAAAAGATGGTATCAAGATTCATACTATGGAGTGTACGGCATTGCATACTGTAGACCCTGCGAAGCTCATAGAAGCGCATCGATACGACCAAACACCAACTATCTATCAGGCAAAACTTACCGTAACTATGAAAGATGCTCCTGGTGTGCTTCTTGAACTCTTGAAAGTGTTGGAGTATCTCAATATCAACCTATCACTGCTATCTACCAGTCATATAGCAGTGTGATGACGAAAAGAAGTGTACGTTACCCTTGATTTACCAAATCCTTCAAAAATAACTTTTATCCTCAAGGAGTTGCTCAGTCAGAAAGATATTTGTAAATGAGTGACGTATACCTTTGTCGGTGAAGAAATTTCCAACAAGGAAGTTGAGAATTTCTAAAGAAGTTTTTTACTTTTTCTTTATGTATGACCTGATCAGAGGCACAAACTTTATGGATGTTTTTTGTCTGATTGTTTGTCTTTTTTTGGATTTATACGCTTTTGTGGGTTGCGAAAGATATTTCTCGAAGAACAAATCAGCTAGGTACACAAGTGTTGTGCGTTTTTGTGATTGTCCTTTTCACACCAGTTATTTGACTCCCAGTCTACTTTTTACTAAGACCTATTCCACGCAAAGATATTTTGCTCGAACAGCAAGAAATTAGCGAACTACTTCACGCACAGACGGTAAGCTGTTATATGTGTGGTGGAGCAAACGTTCACGAGCATATGTTTTGTGTGTTTTGTGGAAAAAAACTCAAACAGCAATGTGCTTGATGTCATAAATGGTTTGCAATTTGATACTTGTATTGTCCATTTTGTGCAACAGGGGCACCTCATCTTCACGAGGATAGTGAAGCGACAGAAGACACTCTTTTCTAACTTTTTGCCATCTATGTTTTGACGAGAAAATAGAAAAAAAACGATGTTACCAATGGTACCGAGATGGATTGCTTTCTGTCTTCTGATTTTTGTTGGAGGTTTATTTCTCTATCGTCTCAGTACGGTGTCATGATCTCTGAGTGAACGTTTGCATACTACGCAGTGAATGATAACAAATCGTTTACTTGCTTTACTTTACCCTCTAGATCCTGAGTGAACGAAAGCATTTGCTTCTCTAGTAGGTTTACTTGAAACACAGGTCGATAAAGAAACAGGAACGTTATTGCTCGATAATATCCTGATGCCATTACAAGAAAAAAACTGACCTTTGTATGCACTGTTGCAGAAGTATTTTCCTCATCAAGCAGCTTTGTTTCATCAATTCTCGCTTCTTCGCGATGATCTCAGTTCGTTACTCGGTATGGAATCTCCACAGACCTATCTACTTGTTTTGCAAAACACTGCAGAGAAAAGACCAAACTGAGGTTTTTTTGGTTCCTTTGCTTTGGTGACTTTGTCTCGTGGAAAAGTGACTGAAGTGACTATGAGCGATAGTTATCACCCATGATACAACACTCCATCAGCAAAACTTCTCTGACCTGAATGGTTAGAGCAATTTTTGCCTGAGCGTGACATTTATTTCGTGTGAGCGAATAAGGTCTGATTTACGTACCATGATGGTCCTCATATCAAAACTTTGTACGAAAAGTCGTATCCTGGGAAAACGATTAGATGAGTAGTTTTTCTCAGAACGGATATGTTTACAAAACTTTTACCTGGTTTTGAGCAACAGTTGCGACGTCGACAGTATGTCAATGCAACGGTTGATTTGATTAGAGGAGAGGAGCGTCGATGAAAGAAGGAACTGTACCTATGATCGCTTGAGGAGTACTTAAATGAACATCGTTTGACACTTGCACAACAGCTGTGGACACAGTTGCCTACTATTTTAGAAGAACAGCAAATAAACATCTATCTCGACAATGTTTCAGGAAAGATGCATACATTGTTGCGTCGTTCTTGATTGACGACAAGGTTTGAAGAAAACCATGTCTATTTTTGGGATAGTAATATTGTTTTCAATAAGCTCGATAGATTTATCGAGAAAAATATTGAGTTGTTGGATGAACAAGATCATGTGATCTGATCTTGGACGTGAGATATCGTGCATTTACCAGAACTTTCTTCAGGATTGATCTATAGATTTGTGGTTGCCTACACGCTTGCTGTACCAGAAGCATACCATACGTTCATTAGATCGATGAATGAAGAGTATAATATCGTTTTGTGACAAAGAGAAGAACATATTCTCGGTGTGCATCACGAACGAGCAACGAGAGGAAATGTGTACTTTTCTCCTATGTTTAGAATTCTTTCTATCGAATGAGATATCTCTTCACAACGAACGTTTTCTACACCATTTTCACAAAATGCTGCCTATGAAACACACATAGGTGAAAATAATCAAACGAATACCGTGCGTATTGAAGTACAAGTGAACAAGTAAGCGATTTTTATATAGTAAATTCAGTTTAAGGAAACTGAGGAAAAACTCTAGTTTGGAATTAAAATCGTTGTTATTTTCGACCTTATGTATGGATTGAAATGTACG
>CAYLWY010000007.1:27774-33170 GCA_964387665.1 uncultured Candidatus Peribacteria bacterium | reverse complement strand
GACAGACTTCGTCATATTGATAACGAAGTCGATGGAAATCTACTCTCGTACCAGCAGTCTCGAATAGAACGTACTTGAGTACCAGTAAAAATAAAACATGTTACCAATCAGTGATATTTTCTTGAAGTCACGCCAAAAGATATCAAAAAGTTTGAATCTTTCTTTGTTTCGTGAGATAGCTATTGGTGAGCGTTGCGTGCACAAACATTGAAAACAGGACAACGTTATACCTCTACGTATCTCCAAGAACTACAGGCAGATATCTATAATGCACAAGAAAATCTTGCTGCACGTCATCGCCAGCTTGCTGAAGAGTATTTTGATCGTCGAAAAACGGTAGTAGATGATGTGTATAGATACGCTGATTGTATTGCTCAGGCAGATGTGCAAACAAGTATGGCTCTTTTGATGCATGAAAAAGATCGATCCTTACCAAAATTTACTACTGATGCAACATTACATATTACTGCATGAAGACATCCAGTCGTCGAGGCATATATGGAAAAGGGAGAACAATTTATTCCCAATGAGACCTTGTGTACGAAAGAACATTTCTTTCATCTGATCACCTGACCAAATATGTGAGGAAAATCAACGTATATGAGACAGCAAGCAATTATTGTTTTGCTTGCTCATGCATGATTACCTGTTCCTGCAACCGAGGTTTCTTTACCTTATATGGATGGTATCTTTGCCCGTATATGAAGTGGAGATATTCTTGCAAAACAGCAGTCAACATTTATGACTGAGATGATAGAAACAGCATCGATACTTCATAATGCAACTGAACATTCTTTTATTGTTTTTGATGAATTAGGTCGTGGTACCTCTACCACAGATTGACTTGCTTTAGCAAAAGCAATCGTTGTCTATATCTGTCGTTATATAAAAGCAAAAACACTTTTTGCAACGCATTATCACGAACTTATAGAAATTGCGTGAACGATTAATTGAGTTGAAAATCGACATGTCTGAGTCTATGAATCAGTAAACGAAGTGGTTTTTTTGAAAAAGATTTGTCCTGGGTGAGCAGACAAAAGCTATTGAATAGATGTAGCAAAAATTGCTTGAATACCAAAAGAGATAATAGCTTTAGCTACAGAGTATCTTGCTTATGCTCCTTCCCAAAAAGATGTTCTATCGAAAGATATGTCTATGGTTCAATCGCCTTTGTTTGCTTTAACAACAGATACATTAGGTGATGAGTTGTCTTCCTTGTATTGATCTCTAGATATAGAAAAGATTACGCCAATAGAAGCACTCAATATCTTGCAACAAATAATTATCAAACTACGTAAATAAACAATTGATATATATAGATATATGTAAAGCATATTTTTATGCTCGTCCTTTGCATTTTGTCTTACTTTCCTCATAGTACGATCTATGAGGACGTATACTTGATGAGCCATTCTTTGATTATTAAAAAAATGCTGGATTTTTTGCTGTCTGGCGGTTTTTTTGTTTTCGTCAGTAGGACATAATTGACTATATATATCTTTTTGATCTGTAGTAGAGGCGGCGTGAACAACACCAAAAGTTGATCTTGTTGCCATACTCGTAGATGATGCAATTTACGGTGCGATACAGTGAGATCTCTCTTGGTATACAAATACCTATATACCAAAACGTGCGCCATGAACGAAGTCGTTGGTTATTCCCATAACAGTAAATTGATTTAGTGCATCTGATATACAGAAAGTTCTTTCAAACTTATACTATGAATGACAGAAATGAGTCCCCTCGCAGTTAGTAGGAACGATTCTTTTTTGAGAAATACCTATGCCAGTTGTTGATTTGGATGGGAAAAGATTTGTTTCAGTCTACCCATACGTTGACTTTGATGATCCTATGTTTCGTTATGATAAGGTCTCAGACGTTTTCGTATTCAACAACCATCCTGAGAGTTTGCCAGAATTACGACATAGTGTTATTCCTTCTCGTGATGTGTGATTATTTACCAAGTTTTTTTCTAAGCTAAAAGAGTACGATGCTTCTCCTACTAAGTATGCAAAACCAATGATTTGGTATGACGACTTTCCTTTGATGAAAAGTTCTTTTTCAGAAGAAGAACGTGCTCGTTATCTCAATACGTTGATTTTCGCCGAGGCACAAAAAGAGAGGCAGTACGTCCCTGTATTTTCACGTTTGATGAATAGAAATTATGAGGAAGATACCGTAGAAGCGTTGAAGCAGGCAACTGCGGTGGTAGAATGATTTAAATGACTTGCAGCAAGCGATGAAGGTATTATAGGAGATCCGAAAGCAGAAGAAGCAGTTGATGGAGTTTTTCAATGACTAGATACGATTCTTGAGCGTCTTGACCCAGAAGAACTTGAACAAAATCCTATAGAGATTTGAGAGAAACCAGCTCCTACGAGATTATTAGAAAGAGAAATGCAACAAGAATTTCAGCCAAACTATAATATTTTTTGAAATACCTATTTGTCAGAGCTGCAGGATAATGTTTTAGCGTGATGAAGATATCAACTTGAAGATGTTGATACAAGTCTCGAGAAAATGGAAATTCTCGATAGGGTAGCAAAACAGTTTATTACTGATATGAATCTTGTTTTAGAAACCTCTCTTGATAGTCAAGTAAAACAAGAAGAATATCCTCTAAAATACCCACTTCCTTATCGTTACACTAAACGAAAACCTCGATATGAACAGATGTGTGGTATGCTTTGGGATGAAAATAATGAATTGGTACAGGTATTGTATAGTCCTGCTTTTTTTGCGAAAGTGTTTCAATGATTGAATTCGTGATGAATTCTTGGCTGATTGTTTTGAGGAGGGTGATTTTGATGATGATTGTTTCGTCAGTGAGATTTTATGTGACTTGTTATGTTTTGGCCATTTGTAAACTTACGTTCGTTGGTGCAAAGATTTGGTAAAGAAGTGTTTGAATATGCTAGATACGAAAATCATTACTTCTGAAAAAATGCAGTAGATATTACTTCATATAAGGATCTTACGATTTATAGATGAACCTATTTTAATCAGTTGAGTATAGATCAACTGCGTCAGTTATCTCCTACAATCCGTGAAGACGAGGTAGATGATATCCCACGAACATGGACAAAATCTTCTTTATGATCTTCCGCATGATGGTTTGCTCAGCAAGTAGAACAAAATAGGGCATATAATCTGATGCAGCAAGCATTGGATGATAAAGAAATTTATGATGCAATGCAATGTGATGACGATCAAGAGCTTGATGATTTTTCTTATGACTATCGATGATGAGCGTCTCCTTTAAACCTTGATGCCGATAAATTCGCTGAAGATGCAAAACGTCCAGTAACCAAGGACGAAACGACGGATGTAGCTATTGCTTGGAATCCTTCTGTGGATAGACAAGTGGGAGAACGGTGGTATGATCCAGCGGGAGCAAGATTAGTTATTGAAGAAATTACTAAGTCACAGTTGCATGCTACAGCTCATCATGATTTTGGTTCGGTGATTACACTGCGAGAGGAAAGAAAACTTGATAGATTGATGAGAGCAGTTTCAAACCATCCTCGTGTCTGAAGGTATACAAGTATTCTTGATGGAAAAATAGATTGGTGTGAATTTAGAAAACCTCTTGATGATTATCCAAGTATGACCTCTTTCGAGGAAGTAGATTACTTTTGGGTATATGAAAATAGATTTCCACAAGGATTGGAATGGTTGTGAATAACTGTTCAACCAACTATAGGTGCAGAAGAAGATTTGGATGACGATAGAATGCCAAATAGTGTCGATCCAGACAGAGATGGTGATCGTGTTCCTGATGAAGTGGATTTCAATGTTGGTAATCTGCCATGGCAACCTACTGCAAATCCGTTGTGATCAAATCAGAATTTTGATATTAGCGACTGAGCTGGGTGACCAATCCCAAAAGTTAATCCTCTTGTTGCAAAAACAACAAACGTATTATCTCGATGGAACGGATGACCGTTTGGGTGAGATAAAAACCCTACTTGAATTAGTGATGAGGCGTTGCCTACTTCGAATCAGATTCCATGAGAGAGGTATGAAGTTCCTCATAATTTAAAATGACGCAATATTGACGGAGATAGAACGGCGAATCCCAACGATCGGGATATGGATGGCGATGGCATTCCTAATGGACTAGATTTCGATACTGATGGCGATGATATAGTAAATACACAAGATCCAGATTTGGACAACGATGGTATACAAAATGGTAGTGATCCTGATATTGATACTGATGGTCAGGAGAATTGGCAAGACGGTGATGCGGATGCAGACGGTGTTCCAGACCAACGAGACGATGATATTGATGCAGACTGATTGCCAAATACCCAAGATGATGATAACGATGGTGATGGTGAACCTGACTTGAATGAAACGGATAGTGACAAGGATGGTGAACCAAATAGTACCGACAAATCGTGTGGATGATGTGGATGATGATGTGGATGATGATGATGAGGAAGTTGTAATGGTGAATCTCGTGATGTAGATGGAGATCAACAACTCAATAGTGAGGATGATGATATAGATGGGGATTGAGTCCTAAATCCTTTCGATAGTGATATGGATGGTGATTGATTATTGAATGATGAAGATGCAGATATAGACGGAGATTGATTGCCAAATCGAGAAGATCCAGATATGGATAGTGACCGTTTATTAAATGAACAAGATGCTGATCGTGATAGTGATGGGGCATTAAATGAGTATGATGAGACTCCTGATGGGTTTCGTCCGCCTTTTGCAAATGCTATCGCCTTACAGCTTTTTGAAGAAAATTGTGTTGGTCAGGTTGATGACATCGACGATGATGGTATTTCAAATCGAGAGGATTTTGACATAGATGGTGATTGACGAGGAAACTGGGAAGATCCTGATATGGATGCTGACGGAATCTTTAATAAAGACGATAGTGATGTCGATTGTGATGGAAAAACAAATTGAATAGATGATGATACTGATGGAGATGGTGTGCCAAACCACCAGGATGGTGATGTCGATGGCGATGGACTCACGAACGATGTTGATGGTGATATTGATGGAGATGGATTTCCAAACGCAGTAGATGGCGATGTTGATGGAGATGGATTTCCAAACTGAGTTGATACCGATATAGATGGTGATCAACGACCAAACAATAGTCCTTTTGAATATGATATAGATGGAGATGGCATTTTAGATGAATATGATTTAGATGTTGATGGAGACTGATTGCCAAACGATATGCGTCTTGATGATAACCTAAACGATGGTGTGTGAACACCATGATCGTGAAATAGTTCTTGTGCAAATAACCAAGCGAATCAATCTAGTCAATGAGGGTGATCTTGTAGTTGAACTAAATCATGATGATGTGGTGGATGATGTGGTGCTGGTGCAACGGCATGATGAGCAACGGCATGATGAGCAAC
>CAYLWY010000007.1:24515-27674 GCA_964387665.1 uncultured Candidatus Peribacteria bacterium | reverse complement strand
GCATGATGAGCAACGGCATGATATGTTGCTGGGGACTACGATAGCGACAATGTAGATACAGATGAAGATGGTACGCCAGATAGTCAAGATGGTGATATTGATAATGACGGCACACCAAACGATCAAGATAACGATGTAGATGGTGATTGATATGCAAATGATCAAGATAGCGGAACAACTCCTGATAGTGATATTGATAATGATGGTGTTCCAAATGATCAGGACACGGATATAGACGGTGACGGTGTTTCAAACGACCAAGATACTGATGTCGATGGTGATGGTATTCCAAACGATCAGGATACTGATGCAGATGCCGATTGACTTGCTTCTTGATGATGACCTGGAGCAAATGGATGAGCATGAGAAGATCCGACTCCAAATTGACCTCAGTGAACTATTGATCCACAGAGTTGATTATTTACTGACGGACTTAGAAGTAAAAGAGAGGATAGATGAACATTGTGTTTTTTTACCTGACATGATTATAGATATCAGATCATAGATACGGTAGTAAAGCATACTGCACCAGATCCTGATGAACTCGATCAGATGAATCTGCTTACTATAGAAAGACCAGTGGATGATTCTAGATATATGGCGTTTCATGGACTATGAGGAGAGGTAGTTGAGTTTATTTATCCAGACTTACGAAATGTCCCTATATATGATTGTAACCTTCTAGATCCAGAAGATATTGATAGTAAAATACGCGATTATCTAAAACAAAAAGTACAGTACTATAATCAGTTATTAGATATTCAGTTGCAAAAAGCTCCTGCACACTATGCAACCCATCCTGCAGCGTTTGATTTTCTTTCCACGGTAGATATTGCTGCAACGCCAAATCGTTCATACGATCTTATTCCAGAAAATTATTTTATAGATGTCTTATGAGATAAGCAAATAAAACGTCTTTCTGAATTTTTGTACTATCTGAGTCTTTGACGAGAGACAAGACCTCAAGCAGCGACAATCGGAGAGTTCATTGAAAAAGCAAGAGAACGCTTTGATCGAAATAGTAAGCAGACCTATGTTTTAGAAGAGTTTTTGAAATATGATAAAGATGATGATCGGGAATTTGATCCTATTGCGTATCCGACACATATTCCAAAGCATTATGCATATGAGGTGGGGTATATAAATTCTGACTGATATGATTTGATACAACGTCAGGTAGATATTCTTGATAAAGAGCCATCTATCCCAGATTTGCCTACCTATGAAGTACAACAAAATCCTGCAGGAGATGTAACGCAAAAAGGTGCAGAAGTACAAATAGCAGACAGTGCGTCGCGTGATGCTGCTTGTGGTGTTCCAGCAGAAAAAGCGGTTCCATTGCCAAAGCGACCGAAAGCATTTAAGTGTTGGTTAAAGAAAACGATAGAAAAACCTTTTGAGTTCAATCTCAAAATCAGCATTGACATGAAAGAATGGTACGATGGATGACAATTGAGCGACCCAGAAGGAGATGATGGATCATCTAACTGGTGACCAATGCAAGATCAACTTGAACATCGGTGAGATCAGTGGTCGTCTTTGAAGTTCTGATACCAACAAGAGCGTCTTGTGCCACAAAGAGTAGTGGTGAATAACTATAATACACCTTTTATAGATAGGACCCCATCCTTGTTGTCTTCGATTTGATGAATGGCTAATGCGCAGACTAGTGCGCTTCGCGTCACACAACCAACTACTTTATCAAAAACAACAGATACGATACGTGACCTCTTTTATGATTTCGATATAGGATTAAGTAATCAAGGATGATTTTTTATACAGGACAGTAGCCAGAACTTTGTTTCACTGCGTTCTAGAACTGATTTTTGAGCATTACGTCTGAGTCTGTATGCGACAGGCGATGTATGTCCGACTGTGGAGTGAAGAAACCTTTGTGCTCAGCAATTACAATTAACTAATAATGTATATGACACTGCTTTGCGTTTACCAATTACGTTATGATGAACTAAAGCAGGTAATGGATCGATAATTGTTTCTGCGTGCTTAGTAAGTAATACAAGTATATGTACTGAAAAAGCAGTAAATTATTTTCTAGCACCTTCGCAATTAGATACCTTACGTGTTATGCTGCCCACAGATAAAGTGGTAAAATGATGAGTGGTTCCTGTGTGACTTCGCTGATACGATATGTACAAAAATCCTTTGTATCGAGTGCCTAATGACTTTGAGGTAGTGCTCTCGTGAGGTAGCTTTACTGCTGAGCAAAAACAAACCAGTAAGAGTCTCGCATGATTGGATGAGGGGTATATGCTAGTTTACCCAGATCGTAATACGCAGTATATGGATGTGCAAGTAACTATTCCAGCAGAAGTAGCAAGCAGTGAAAGAAAGATGTTGTGAACTACTCGTGTGCAAGTAGTAAGCTGAGCGTGGAGTGTGATAAATGATCAGTGAGGATGAGTTCAGTATATAACGTACCGTTTGCCACACAAAGACACTTGATTTTTCTTGTTTGATGAAACGAAATGATTTGTGCTGCGTAATAACATTCCTTCGTTTCGTATTGGTATACTTGAAGCATGAACGATCAATCATCTCAAAACACCTGTAGAAGTAGTTCCATTGCAGTGACTGGTTCGTGTAGGATACGTAGCTGAGGATGAGGACGGTGTTTTACGTTTTGTCGATGAGAATACGTTTGTGACTGATGGTGATGCTCACATTCGTCTTGCATTACTTCCTTCTGGGAAAGCTGGCAGGGAGACTTTGGAAATTACCAGCCCTGGTATGGAAACCTACTATGTGACGGTAGATATACTTGCGAGCGGTCCAGATAAGATGAGCATGCAACTTGACCAATCGACCTTACGTGTATGAGGAGAGTCGCAGCTCGATATAACAATCACTGATAGCCGATGAAATCTTTTCACAGAAGACACAAAGGTTGATCTTCAGCTTCGGTGATGATTGTCATTTGTAGATACATGAAGTATAGACATTGCTTCTGGAGATGATCAGTCCGCTTCTATAATTTGTAAGTGATGAAAAGCAAGCGTCACTTGTTCTGGTGGGTGATGAGGATCGTGTGGATGATGAGGAAGTTGTTCATGATCTCCTTCTACTCCTCCAGGCTCTTCTTCTTCAAGTGATACGCCTCCATGATGAGATGGAGATTGAGATGGAGATTGAGATGGAGAT
>CAYLWY010000007.1:16995-24415 GCA_964387665.1 uncultured Candidatus Peribacteria bacterium | reverse complement strand
GAGATGGAGGGGTGACTCTATGTGAGGATACACCGCCGCCAGCACCTACATGACTTCCTACCGCATGGTATGAACGTGATGATGCAACGTTTGGTGAGTTTCAAGCACAGATTCCAGAAACGTTATGGCCCAGTAAACCAGAAGAAGATATCAACGTAATGTATCTCAATGTGTACTGATATCCATGGGGAAATAGTCCAGATACCTTGCAGTATCTCAAAAATTCGAAAACACTTGCCATTACCACTTTTTGGCAATGATCTGCAGTATCTACGCCAGGAGAGGTTTTGACTGCATTAGTACATCCTGATGGTAGCGTGCAAGATATTATGTGAAATATGATTAGTGAATTGGTTGTGAATTGAGGTACTGTTTTTCTTAAACTATGACATCAGTGAGGTGTGGGGACGGTGACGTATGGAACTCATCCTGAGTTTGATATGTTAGAATTTGGTGAAGAGTATGGAGAGAGACCCCATAAGATGGTCTATACGCCAAATACGCCAGATAGCGTAACACAAGATAGTTCATTTGCCGATGGAAAAATAACTTATAATAACCAAGTGGTAGTAGATGTAATTCGTGGATATATGGATCCTCATGTACATATTCGTCGATCAGGAAGTGGAAACGACTGGTGGGTTACGTATGACAATAAACAAATCTGAACACTTTGGGTGTATAGGGATGCGTCATTATCTCTAGAAAAAACTATCTTACACCCTAACTATAGATACGACACGTTGCCTGGTGGAGGATCATCTTCAGACGCTACTGCTATAGGAGTATATCTTCAGAGTAGTTTAGCTGAGTGATCGAGTAGTTCTTTATTTGAGTCTATTGAAGCATCATTTGATCCGAGAAAAAATATTTGATTTAGGCATCCATTCAAGCCAATTACCAACTTTGCACAAGGTATGCGTATGTGACCTGCTACGCAGCAGTTTGGTGGACCGTTCCTTATAAACTACTGAGATCCATTCTTAGAGAGAGTGAAAGATTCTCGTTTGGTGAAATTTACTGATTATGATGGATGACCAGGACAAGCAATCTTTTCTGATTCCAAAACTATTCTCGATGTAGATACGGGTGATTTAAATAAAGATGGAAAAACAGATTTGATTATTTCTTATAAAGACTGATCTATTAGAGTATTGAAAAACTACGGTTGATGACAGCCATACAAAGACTTGGGTCACATCATGGTAGTTGCTGATTGATTGAAAGAGTCGTTTGTCTGAGATGTCGATGGTGATGGACGAGAAGATATTATGGTGAGTACCCAATCTGATAAACTCAGAGTGTATTTGAATAAGAAAGGAGAAATAGCAGTTGATGGAACTATTGTTTGTATTGATATACCAAACGGTGATGTAAATGTTGCTCAGGTAAGACAATTATTTGTAGATGATATGGATGGTGATAGTAAACTGGATATTATTACCAATGATATTAATTGAGACATAAAGGTGTTTTATTGAGGTGGAACTACGAATTGATGAAATTATCTTTCCACCGATCCATTTCAATGTGATGAGGATTGGAAATCAAGGCAACAGCAAGAATTGGTAAAAAGCTTCTCTACAACCTTATGATGACCTATTCGCGATAGTAGTCTTCGCCACCGACCTGAATTGGTGATTGAACAAGAAACGACATCCGATGATTTTCCAGATGAAGACATTCCAGCGAATGGTGAAGAACCAGATGTGAAATGAATGAAGAAAAAAGAATTGAAAGAATATGCAAAAACAAAAATGCAAGAAGTGATTGATTTAGCGAAAGACAATGCTGATCCAGAAGAACTTTTGGAAAGAGGTATAGAAGAACTTGATGCTAGATTTGAAGTGCCAGATGTGTTGAGGCCTCTAGAAGAACGTTGAAAACCATGATTTGCTGCAGTTGCTGCAAACGATCCTCTTTTCCCTCAGACACCAAGATTTGACGTTGAAAAGCAATTTACCGATATCAACGGATGAGTCCTAGAGAAAGGTGATTTGGTAAAAGTTACTGTTTCCTTGATTCCCGTAGGTACGGCATGACCGGTGGTGTATCGAGAGAGGCTTGATTGACCCTGGGTGTTGTATAAGGACGAGTTCAATAAAATAGATTCGTTTGATCGTTGATCTATTCCTGCTGATATAGAAATCGATCGGAATATAGGACAGTGATATCAATTTATGCTGGCAAATCTTCCGCTGTGATGAACGGTTTCGTTTTCGTATGAAGTACAATATGATGGAAATGGATATATGAATATTCAGATAGAAACACTGAAGAAAGAATGGTTTAAATGACCCACTAACCAATCTGTTGCTGGTAGTCTTTTCTGAGAAGCATATGCAGGATGACGACAAAAACGTATCAGAGCATATCCAGATGATGGCTGTCGAAAAGAGTATCGGATGTTTTCTCCTGGTGAAGAAAAGATTCAGATTGACCAATTCTTGGATGAAAAACAACAGAAATACGAACAACACTTTGAAGATAACCGTCAAGACTTAGAGCAAAAAGTCGCTGATCCTACGACAGAAGATCCATTGAGGAAAGCGTTGTGAATTTCTCCCTCATTAAAAAATGAGGCGATTGAAGCATGGTTGACACAACTATGAGCACAGTGACTTGCTGCGTTATGATGAGGTGATATTAATTTCGAACTAGACGCAGATACCTATTTGAATTATTTTGTCGATGAGGCGGTGCAGAAGATAGAAGATACCTTTAAGGAGTGAGCAGAATGATTGATAAAATTTGCTTCCATGTGATTGTTTCCAGACGATTATGAGTTTAGTTACAATAAGTGTCAATGATTCAAGTTTGGTAAAAAAATGTGTGGTGCGTGATGGCCGATCCCGTTTAATAACGATCTCTTGTCACCTGGAGCATTTCATATTTTCTGATGTAAACCAAAAGCGCCTGTAGTTCCAAAAATATTTCCTGATTTTGCTTGATTACCTATTTTTGCTATTCCTACTGATTGTGCAGTATGGCCACTATGGCCTGTGTGTCCATCTGGAGCGTGAGGTATTTTTGGTGGAAAGACGTCACAATTTAGAACATATGTAACGTGGACTACTGCTAATGGATTGTGATTATCGTTGTGTTTTGGTCCGTATGATACCGTGAAATTACCTACTCCTATCGGAGATGTATGAGGAAACTGTATCGTTATTGCGTGAAATATTTGAGGTCAATGTACTGCTGCAGAAGAGCCGCTCGAAAATGAGACACCAAAAATTGTTTCTACAAACAAAGAAACTGAGTGAAGAACAACCTTGCTACCAAAACAGCGTGATGCATATGCGATTGGTAGCTGTGATGAGAAGAAAAATGAGTCTACTCCATTTAGAGCGCCAACCAATGGTGGTAAGCCAACCAATATCCATGGTAATGTGACAGAAAATCAATCTATTAAGGCAAACTTGAGACCAAACACTTGGGATGGTAATCGTCTAGATGGTTATAATGACGGTGGCGTAACTATTGAGGATGTGTTTTGAGGGCACAATGGAGATGCCTTCGAGGTAGATTATTTGAAGGGAGGTGTTTGATTCAAACTTGAGGTGGAAGAAGGTAAGATATCAGGCCTTATTAGTTGTATCTTTAGAAAGTGGAAAGAAAAACAAATAGCATACTTCACGAACAATGCGTTGAATATGCATATTACCATCGTCTTACCGACCATGGAGCAAATTGGTGAATGACGAGAACAAGCAAGAACTATATCAGATACGGACACCTTCAAGCAGGCACTGGAGAAACGAAGTGCTGTCTATAAAGATACACAAAACTCATGAAAGGAAGGTAATTTTGAAGCACCAGAAACCAAAAAGATTCGCCATTTCTTGCCTAAGTCTATCACTAAGGCGACCTCAGATGTACTGAACAATCCGTTCGATAAGATATTACAGTTTTTTGATCAAGTACCTTTGGTGACGGTAGAGGTTAGAGATGTACCACTAGAAATACCACTCATTTATGATGAGGATTTTACGAGATATGCATTCCATCTAGAGTCTTGGATTATTAGGAACCAAGAAATCATAAAAGAACGATGAAAGGTAGATCGAGTAGATGCAAACGCAATGGAACGTATGCAACAAGCAATGACCAATGTGAAAAGAAATCTTGATATACTATACCAGTACAAAGCACTGCCTGGGAAACTGTATGCATTACTACATGCTTCTGATCAATACATAGTCACCATATTCCAATTCATTGATACCTTTATTGCAAAACTTACGTGATGGTTACAAGACAATGCCATGAGATTTTCTCATTGGGTTGATTTTATTATCACGTTGAAAGGTATTATTAAAACACGACAATTGCTTATAGATTTTACCGTAAATCGACAAGATAGATGTAGTAAATGTAGACAGGATCATTACGATTATTATTCATGTAAACTTAAGTTGCTTTGTGTAGATTTACCGGTAATTCCTATTCCTTCTTTCCATCTTCCTGATATTTTTATAGACCTTTCAAATATTCAGATATGATTAGATCTCATTGTGCCGAGATTTAGGTTTGTGCCGAGAAAACTCAACTTGTTTCAACTCCCTGATCTTCCGTTACCAAGATGATTTGCTGTAGATATTACGATACCGACAGTGCCAATACTGCCGCCTCCGCCAAACTTGCCAGAGTTGCCAGAACTTGATATGGATTTGGATATGACTCTACCTGTACTTCCACCAGCACCAAAAGTTCCAGCGCTAAGTCCAGCAATAAAAGCAGTAATCAAGGTAATGGATATCTTGGGTAAATTTTACTGCATATTTAAGTGAGGAATCGGTTTGGTGAGAGAGAAGTTTATCAAGGCAAGAGTAGAACAAATGACGCAAAGAAAACAAAATATTATGCCATTTGATGGCATCAAGATAAAGATGCCCGTAAGTCCTTTGCAGTCGTACGACTATAGAGTGGATGCGACCGTTGACCTTAAATTTGATTTTAGACAGTTGTATGATCTTGCCCAAAAAGTTGCAGATGATCGAAATGGTGAGGTAAATAAATGAGTCAGAAAAGTAAAAGCAGAAACGTTAAATTATTTTAAACCACTCATAGACGATATTTCTGATGTGCAAGATGCGATAGGTGGTGGTATTGATGACGATATAGATATCGATCTTACCAATCCAAAAAGTGGCGCAATATTGGATGATTATGTCGTACAGGAACGATGAACACAAAGACCTCGTATCTTGGTAGGGTGACCTGTCGAGGCAGTACGTGAGTTCTTGCTTGATAATGTGAAATATGTCCTCTCTCGTCAAGATTTGAGTTGGCTGCATCCACAAGCGATAGCACTCGTACAAGACTTACAAACTGATCCGCAAGTACGTCCAAATATTGGTTGAGTAAAACGTGTATGAACACAAGTTCAAGAGATGATAACTCCGTACGAAGAAGAACTAGCAACTACGAAAGAGTTGGTAAAAAACGACTGGAATTGATTCTTGAATTCTTTGGAAGATAGACGTCTTTTGTGAGCAGAGCTTCCTACGCAAAGATTTATGACCTCATTGTTTGATGCAGATCCTGTCTTTGTTGATAAACTTCGCTCTGAGCCGCATCCTATGGAAAGCTACTTTGCTATGAATGAGGTTTTTGTGGATTGATTTTCTCATGCGTTGTCAGTTCATAGTCCTGATGAGCTTGCTATGCACCAAGTTCAGTACGATAACCTAGCACAGTATCTTGCTGAAGCAAAGAAGAATATCGTTACTTCTCGTGAGGCAATACCTTCGATGACACCAACAGATCAATTTGCTCGTAAACAACTTTCTTTTGGTAGCGCTGAACCGGTTTCTGTACCAGACGATACGTTGTCAACTGATCTTCCTCCAAAACCAGTGATTAAAGATGTAAAGACTGATGCTATACGTCTTGCTCAATCTGGAGGCGGATGAGGTTGAGCATGAGAACAAAGTTCGCTCAATGTTGATTTCACTCAGTTTATTGATTGATTCTTTACCCCTGGGAAAGATGGTAATTATCACGATATTATTAATCGACAAGAGAAAGCAAACAATCGATATGAAGAACACACGTATCAAGTCGTTGATGTAAACGATGATGGCGAGCTTGATGTACTTAATTTCGATGAACATCAAATTTACGTAAAATACGGCAAACAGAAAGATACCTATGGTGGTGGTGGCTACGAGTGAGTGACCATAGGTCCGTTTAGTAGTTATGCACAACTTATTGCTTCTGTAAAAGATACGCATGGTTGGTATAGTGCATGATGAGGAGAGTTTAAACTACGAGACGAAGAAGAAGTTGCATACGAGTTTGCTAGGCAAGGACACAATTACTCGACGATGTCTTTTGTATGGAACAACGATCCTCGTATGAATGGATACGTGATTTTAGTTACTGATGAACAGCAGACAAGTCAGGACAAGAAACGAGCTACTCATAAAGCAGGTGATCCATCGAGAACACGTTATATTCTCGCTTTACCTCAACCAATTCCTGAAGAGTGACTGGCGTTGGAAATTCCAGACCTTCTCGAGAAGAGATCTATAGAAGCTCTGAAAAACGCATGAATAGTTGTTGATATTATTTACTATGATGGACAAGCAGTCACTATAGAAACGATGTTGCAACATTTAGAAAGAAAGTGGTACTATACGAGACACGCTGCATTACGTATGGAACGTGAATCAGCGTGATGAATTAAATGACTTTTTGGTGCACAGGAACGGGTGTTGAAAAAAGTATGACCACGATCTCGTCAGCAAGTTGCTTGAGCTCAAGCACGATGAGATGATCAGATTCCTGGAGTTGATCTAGAGTTGAAGAGAGATCTGACAGGAGAGATAAAGGCAAGATGACCATTGATGCAAGGAAATATCAATACGACCTATACTCTAAAAGCGAAATGGCATGACAATGGAGAGGTTATTAAGAACCGAGTTATTTGGAGTGGTGAGGTAGTAAAACTTGAAGCGGGTGACGAGTTGGAAATCAAAGATATCGACTATAAGTATCCCGTCGAAGAGCAACTACTGTTCGTCGGAATGGATCAAGCAGGTAACATAGGACAACAAGAGGTGAGATTGAATATTATCGTTCCTGAGTTGCAAATAAATGAGATTCGCTACTTATGAGTGTGAGCCGAGATAGAGACAGAGTTGTCTGATACGATAGATAGAGGAGAGATTAAATTTGAGAAAAATAGATTCGGTTTGTGGAAACCATTACTGCCTGATACCTTTCCAGTAAAACCAACCGATCCGATTGTGGTAGGATGATTGTATCCGTTTGACAAAAAGATTTCTATCAAGGATGAAACAGGTGAAGAAGTAGCTACGATTGATACGCAAAATGGTGAGATCGTGCTTAATGATGACTGAGGGAACGGCTGAAGCAGTGCAAACAATGGCTGAAGCAGTGCAAACAATGG
>CAYLWY010000007.1:9064-16895 GCA_964387665.1 uncultured Candidatus Peribacteria bacterium | reverse complement strand
GTGCAAACAATGGCTGAAGCAGTGCAAACAATGGATGAAGCAGTGCAAACAATGGCTGAAGCAGTGCAAACAATGGATGAAGCAGTGCAAACAATGGATGAAGTAGTGCAAACAATGGATGAAGCAGTGCAAACAATTGATGAAGTAGTGCAAACAATGGATGAAGCAGTGCAAATAATGGATGAAGTAGTGCAAGTAATGGATGAAGTAGTGCAAATAATGGATGAAGTAGTGCAAGTAATGGATGAAGTAGTGCAAATAATGGATGAAGTAGTGCAAGTAATGGATGAAGCAGTATATGAGCTGGTTGATGATCGTGTTCTACAAGAGTGCGCTGTGGAGCAAACGGAAAACCTCGTGTCGAGATTGTACAACAACAATCTGTAGGAACAGGTGTGGTGCAGAAAGTGTTGATGCAAGTGACGTATACACCCCAACGTATGTGATCTGGATGAATTGTGTTGTTAGACAAACCTCATTATGAATTGCTGAAAATCGATCCGTGATACTTATGAAAATATCGCAATGGATGGTGTGTTGCACCTCTAGGAGAAGAGTGTCATATCTTTATTAGTGAGCAAGCTGATGTGCTCATTCCTACTCCATGGAATACTATGTATGAATGAGAAGTGGTATATGAAAACGGAACGATAATCTATATATTTTACGATCTTATAGGACATGCAGTAGTACGTATTCCTTTTATTTCAGATAGTTTCAAGTAACAATGAGTTATACAAATCAAGTAAAAATTATTATTGTAAGCATGTTGTTGTTATGCGTAATGCATACTTTTGGATTTGCAGCAGATGCGGGTGATTGTCAAGAAACTGCTCTTCATACCTCAGATTCTTTTGTAAATAAAATACTTGAAGAAGTGCAAAAGATGAATCCTCCGTATGAACTTACTATATTTACTGATAAAGATCTTAAAATTGTTCTCCAGCATCACCAGCAGTATTGTTGTCAGGATAATATCAATGAGAAAACCTGTGAAGGTAAGTTAGATGGAAAGCTCTATTTCCCAGAAAGTTCTTATTTGATAGATCATCTTATCAACGTTGGTATGCGTAAGTTCAATGGTATACAGGAGCATTGCGATGTGTTATGAATAGACTGTACTACTCGTGACAACAAAGTGCTTCTGAAAGAACGAAGAGAAAAAAGTCTAGAGTTAGCAGAAGATACGGATGGTGTGCCTCCCTCGCAATTATACGAATTGTTTAAGACGTACCGGTGAGATGTAACAACGTTTTGAAAACAGGATAAGACAACTCAAATCGCAAACGCCTACTATACAATGTGTTATGAGGCGATACAGATTAGAAAAGCAGTACTCTTGACCCAATGAGATGGAATTAATCAAGAAAATAACTGGTTAAAATGATGTCAACAGCTCATTCAAAAACGCTATCTCGAAGAATCTGCATACATACAGTCACTCATGGTTGATAAGTGAGTACAGTATCTCTATGATAATATGCGTGCGTATCTCAAAAATTACTTTACCGATAATAGAATGAATGATTTTGTAGATAAATTTGGTAAACTGGATTCTTGTTTAAATATGGTATTGAAGTATGTCACGAGAACCTCATGTTGTGTGAATTAGTTTCTACCTATATCTTTATATTATGAGCGTGAAAAAAAGTAGTAGTCGACTAAAAGTATTCTTTCTCATATTGCTTTGAGGCAGTTTTTTTGCTATTTCCGCTTTTCAGTATACATTCGCTTGTGCTACATGTACAAAACCACCTTCGGATATAGAACGCTACTTTTCTGTTATGGATAAATTGCTGTGAGTACTTGATACGCCACCATACGAACAGTGAACAGGGAACCAATTTGTAGAAGAGGGTAAGGAGTTATTATTTACTGCAAAATCAGCTATACAAAGTGCTGCAACGACGACGATGCTTAGTTTTGTTTTAGTGGCTCATACTGCATTTCTTGATATGTGAGCAGAAGTGAAAACATTAGCTTGAACACAAGCGAGAAGGAGAGATTGGGAGAAGTTCTTAAGTTACGACCGTAAAATTATGATGAAGTGACTTACTATGTGACAGCGCGCATATATGTGAAGACATATTTCTAATGCACAACTTCAAGAAATTGATCAAATACTTGCTGAACTAGAGTATGTAGAGTTAAATAAAAACTGATGATCGTATGTTAGTTTATTGAAACAAGCTACCTATGATGATATTCTTGCGTTGTATTGGAATATGAACTACTTGTATAAAAAACTTCATCAGAAAAAACGATTTCATAATGATCTCGAGATGGTAGGAACTGAGTATGATGTCGTAGACGAATTACGTAAAGCAGATACGGTTGAAAAACCAGAAAAGGAGTACTTGCAGAACTATAGAAATAGATTACAGATTTTTGTAGAGTGAATTTTTAGTGAACAACAGCAAGAGAATCGTTGACCTACTGCTTCTCTTTTGCATTTCAAAGAGAACTATAAACTGTTTGCTGCATATGTCTGGCAAATACAGGAAGACTACTCATGTGCTATAGGAACAAAAAATGAGTGTGATTCCACACGAACAAAGACTGTTTCTGATAGTTGGGAAAATACAAAAGGAAGAACTGCTGATTTTCAAAGATCAATGAAAATGTTTGCTGATGCACGAACTCGCCTGAAAGGAGCGTTGTGGTCTAAGGATCCTGATGCAGTAAAAGCTGCAAATCAGAGAGAAGAAGCCCTTATGCAAAGTTTCTATGGTGGTGATGCTCCAGAAAAAAGAAAATGGTGGAGTGTAGTAAATGTACAGTGACAGTGAAACATAGAGGAGACCTCTTCAGATACACAAGCATTTGTTCGTCGTTTGCAAGAGAGTTTTAAGAAGAAAAATGATGGTACCCGTGAACAAGAAGAACCAATAACGCATGCGTTGTCGCTAAGCAATCTGCCACAAGATGCCTCTCAGGAGGATGCAAAAAAGTATATTTCAAAATCTGATAAGAAAGCAGCACTCGATAAATATATAGAAGAAACTGTTGCTTCGAGATGGCTGGATCAGGAAGTTTCATTGCAATGAGTATATGCGTGAAAGAAAAACGAGTTACAAGCAGCAGTTGTTACCAAAACATTTACTGACATTTTTGCTCTTCAACAAGATCGAGAGCAGGAATGAGTCTTTGGAGATGTGAGGTCAGCTACTACCTTATTTCCTGTGCTCAGTGCATCTGTATGGAGAAATATAGAGATGCGATGAGATAAGAATGAACCAAGCGATAAAGAGACAGCAACAATTTATAACTCTGCCGGAAAGGTCTGCGAGTTGCAGTGTAGTAATTTACAAGGAAAGTGTTGGTATTATACAAAATAATTTATTCCTTTTAATACGTGCGTATGTGAAGACGAACAAATTGATCTTTCAAAAACTTGGGTATTCTTTGTTGAATAGCGATTTTTTGTTTGTCTAGTTTTGTCTTTGCATGAGAGCCGGTGAATAGTGTAGAAAAAATTTTTGCAGAAAGTATAGGCACAGTAACTTTTGAAGGAGGTACGTTGGTAGATAATTTGTTAAACAAACAAGAATCTACAAAGATGAAGAGATCACTTATTTTACATTACTGTGATGTCGTTCTTCAAAAAGAGCATGCAAAGGAAGGTAATTCATTAGAGCTGCAGTATCAAAACTATTTGTATGATCCTAAACAATCTTGGTTTGTCTACACGCTGTGTGTCAATATAGATGAACAAAGTAAGTGACGTAAGATACTTAATAAATCCTATGTATATAGAAATTATAAGGATGTTTTCGACGAGGTTAGTTATTCTCCTTCTGGCGTAGAGTTGGAGTTGAACGAGTATATAAAAGAAGATGTCGACTTAAATGTTGATCTGCGACACATACCAAAACAACCTGATCTAGATAACGAAATAGCATATCATGCCTGTAACCCTGCTACGTCGATGCAGTGATGTAGTTTCGCAAACTTCTTGCCAGATATATTTGCTACTATTATGAATGAGTACAGCAATATAAAGCTATGAAGTCTGTATGGATACCAGATGATTCCTGAGGATGTTGTAGACCAGTTGGGTAACACGCAAGATCCGAAGTTCAAAGAAGTGGTAGCAAGATTTTCAAAAACCTACTTCTGAAATGATTTGTATGATAAGACAGGAAATCCTGCTGGAGACCAAAAAATACCTTGTAACGATCCATCTATAACGTATCTGAGTCCAAATGATCCTTCTTGACAGTCTGTTCATTGTCAACACCCCAAGACGTATGAGTTTGTAGCTACTACACTAAAGTCTGCAAAGAGACTTATCGAAAAAACAGTGCTTATAGATGCAAAGAAGGTGCTTGAAGAAGAGTGTGCATGAAATGAAAGAAATACTTTACTGATGAGATGTGCTTTTTCTACCTATGGACATACCTCGTTTGACTCGGATATGAAATCGTTCAATAATCTTCTGTTGAATGAACTGATGTGGTATAATCTTTTTGTTACCTATTATACACAGATGTTACTGTATGATGGATCGTATCACCCATTGACGATATGAAGCGCTAGTTTTAGCTATCAGAGAGGTGTTAAAGAGTATACAACCATGCTATATGAACAACAACTAGCTATGCAAGCAGTGAAGCAGATGAATCGTATGATAATGAGTGTGGGCGTTCATTTTCCTCTCCACGTATGATTGTCTGCCTACTACGAAGATCTCCTTAATTATAGAAAAACTATTACTAAGTCCTATACGCCGTTTCATCAGCTAGCATATAAACGAAGAAATGTACAAGCATGCATGGATTAGTAGAATAATATTATTGATCTATTTATTTCTCTTGTAGTCGAGTATGTGGAGTAAGTATTGGAAATGTACCATGAGTTTACTAGTAGTTTTTCTGTTCTCGTTTTTTGTGGCAGATTATGTTTTGGCACAATCGTCTGCACTTATAGATATGAGAGATGTGATGCATAGCCGATATAAAGAGAATGAAGAAAAAGGAAACCTCAAGAAATTTCCAGAATGAACATTGAATGGAAATCTGTATGAAAAAGCACATGCTTTAGCAGAGTTGCAACTTGTGCATCCCGCGTTGCAGGCACTAGATCTGACCTATGAGGTAATTTCTGATCGTTGTGGATGAGAGGATATTCTTTTGCGTGACATCACCAATGTGTTTGCAAAGTCTTCTGCGTGAGAACAATTCCGTATGATGTTAGATGCGAGAGAGATGGTGAGTACCGTGAAAGACGCTTGATTTGATACAAGTTGTCTTGCAGTATATGCATGTTACAATCGTGATACGCTTGTGAGTAAGTGAGTAGATATAGAGCGCTTGAAGTATTCTGATGAGACCTATCGATCATGTACTAGTACGGTAGATGATATATTTATGGTGATGTATCAGAGAGCATCATCATTAGAAACGATGAAAAATATTAACTACGGTGACGAATTTCTCGTTAATGGGAACCCTGACGATGGTCCGTACGATCTTTTGCTTGATATTCAAGCGATTGGAGATATTCTTTTCACACACAATGATGGACCTTCTGAAATACACTTTTATGATATGGAGCAGGTGGGAACGTATGTAACTAATGATCCTGATGAACTTACCACTTTCGAGACCAATGATCCAGAAGAAAAAGACAATCCTGGACGTCGACCAGTAACTAATGGTATTACCCCTTCTGTTCCTACAGAAGAGAACGATATTTTTCCACCAAAACAACAAGCAGATGCCCCAGCTGAACAAGAACCATGATGAACAACTCCAGCAAACGATCCGTGATCTTCTTCTGATACGCCGTCGTGACCTATCAAGCCCGTGTGATGATGACCTGTGGCTCAAGCGCCGTCAGAGCAAGGGTGAGCGAGTATAGCAAATGTTTTATGTGAAGCGCCTTTAGAGGAGGAATTTCCTGAAGAAAACATACTGGTGCTCGCAGAAGAAGAGAATGAACAGACAAAAACGTATAATACGAAGATAGATCTCGACACTGAGGTTGCTATACTGCTTGCATGAAAAATGGCTCCTGAGGAAGAGGAAGAGATAGGTGTTGTGTCTCGTGGGTGATGAGGCAACTCTTGATGATGAACGACTGACTCACCATCTTCTCCTGAAGCACAAGAAACGGCGAAGCAAATATTTGATGATTTACTAGATACTGATGGACTTTCTTTGGAAAATACTAAGAAACAGATTCAGCAGTGTGTAGAACAATTTACTGATGGAGATAAAGGTGCATGGGCAAAGATACTTTTCAAGTCAATTACGCAACCCGCAGAGTTTACCAAATGTGTTTTCTGACACCTGTGTAAAGAGATAGGTGATCCTACCTGAAGGTGAATGTTTCGTATTAAGGTATGTAGAGAACTGCGTAAGGGAAGTTGACTTATTAGTAATCAGTCAATCAAATCTTCTGAAGAGGTCTTGGATGAAATGTTAAATATCTGTACTACTTTGAAAGAAAGTGGTGCATTACTCGAGCATAACAAAACAAAAGACCATATTGAAGACAAGTTGATGCGTATCAAATTCGGAAATAAATTTGCTTTCTGAGTTTCTGTTATTTTCAAATGACCTCGTGACGCTGTAGATCCTGCAATAGCAAAACTAAGAGCTAGAGAAAAACGTGAGTATCTAGAAAATGTGCAGTTACATATTACTGACGATTTGACGTTTGTCGAGGAGAGAAATAAGTACTTAGTTGTTCAGAATGGTTGACTAAATAAGTGATTTGAACTTGATACTGATGTCGTAAAACGTAACCAACAACAGTTGGAAAAAAATGCACTTTTATCTGACGCAATGTATACGAAGTGAGTCACAGCAAACACCAATGAAGTAGCACAACAATTACAGTTAAATACCACTGCATGAGTTATTGAACAGATACAATGATTTGTTCTAGAGAACATAGAAATGCGAAAAACAGCAAATCAATATACCGATTCAATTAATAAGAGATGGGCAACTACTCTTCGTTTGTACCAATCAAGTCCAAACTAGCTTTAAATCTATGGGGAAAGGATGAGATATACCGATGCACATACACATCTCAATAGCGATGAACTGTATCCAGAACGAGAATCGCATCTGCAAGCGTTTATAACAAACTGATGAGTAGGGTTGGTAAATGTATGAGTCGATCAACTACGGAACGAAAGATGAGTAGAGATAGCTAAAAAATCTGCTCTACAGTATAAACATTCGTGTATCGTCAAAGCAACGGTGTGATGACATCCGAGTGAGGTTTCCTATGGCAATATTACCTCATCTGCTGATATAGACTGATACATGTTTCATCTCCACCAGCTGCTTGATATGCATCATGCACTAATTGCGGCGATAGGTGAATGTGGTATGGATGCTCACTATCCTGATTACACGACTACTATACGCTCTGTGCAACAAGCATTTTTCCGTCGTCAATGTCTGCTTGCTCGTGAATACAATTTGCCCATAGTGATTCATAGTAGGGATGCGTTTGATGAAACCTATGAAGTGCTTGAGGAATTTACTGATGTGTCGATCTATATGCACTGTCGATGATACAGTCCAGATCAAGCAGAACAGATGATTGCTCGCTTTCCCTATTTACGGTTTTGATTTTGTGGAAATATTACCTATCCGAAAGCAGATAATGTTCGTGATAGTTTTCATCTCATCGTCAATCATGAGGTATATAAGCAAGGACTGCTTGGTGTGCTTATAGAAACCGATGCTCCTTGGCTTGCTCCACAATGAAGAAGAGGACAACGTCATGCTCCTAGGTATATCGATGAACAGTATGCGTATGTTTCAGCACTTACTGGCAGTTCTGTTGCAGTTTTTACAGAACGTGTTTT
>CAYLWY010000007.1:0-8964 GCA_964387665.1 uncultured Candidatus Peribacteria bacterium | reverse complement strand
CCAGCAGTAAGTTCTGAGAAACTAAATCAGATTTTGATAAGTGATCGCATGAGAATGATCACAAATAGCGCCATAATAATCTCTCCCGTAACTCCTCAGACGAAATCACCAACAGCGCTAAGCGATGCTCATAGCGTTGTTTCTCATCATACTGCATTTATACTTTCACCTATTTGAGCATCTATTCATTCACTAATGACTGATGTCTGTAATGGATTTTCTGTTGCTTTTGGCGTAGCGACACACATATTGAAAACGCTAGCAAGCTCTATCATGAAGATGAGTCATATACTAAGCATAGCAACGACAGCGACAGGTTGCATCACGAGTCAGAGAATATTTTGTCGTGAGATGTGCTTCTTTAGATTGTCGCTGATATTTACTGAGAATACATTAATAAGTACGATACCAGGTGCGAAGACAATTCGGAGCCGCAGGTAGACCACTCTGATGATATTCACGACCATCAGTACGATCATAGGGACGATCAGCATGACAGCAAGGAGTGCTTTGACCACCACTACAATCAGTGTTTTCGATAGTTCTTTTTGTTGGTTGTCTTCAGCAGATCATTGATTTTGTTGCTCTGGAAGATAGACATTATCAAAGAATTTCAGTACGGCAGCTCAAAAAAACATAAGCGGTCAAGAAATATCTGATCATTCTGGTCTTATTTGGATTCGTTCTGGAGCGTTATGATTTTCTGGATTTCCCATGAGATCAGCATCTATGCCTAGATCAGCTTTTATAACAACTGCTTTAGGTTTATTGAAACATAGTTTTTTTGTTTCTCGTGATTGTTCATATATCTGACTAGGGACTGCTGCGACCGCACTCGTGAAGACTATAGAAAGATCTACGGATGCAGCCATCAACCATCGAGACATAGAAATCAGTACTCAGGCAATGAGGGTATTTTTGAATAAATCGGCTATCTTGCTTTTTGCTTCTTGCGGATTAAACCGCGAGTAGAGAATGTATCCTACGAAATATAACCCGAGTGCATAGAGGGCAAACGTTCTGATGATTTGCCAAAATTTAAATAAATAATCGACAAGATAAAAGGAAGATCAATACACAAAGTAGTTGGTCATCAAGATGCCTGCTAACTTTGCTGGTATGATCCACAACCGTGAGATGATGCCTATGATATTGTTTAATGCTTGTACCCATTGTGTCTGACTATCTGCTACTTGCTCGGTAACTCCTTGTGCTCGTGTATATTCAGGTAATACTAGTAAAACAGTTACCACGATGAGAGGTAGGAGAAGCGAAATAAGAGGATGACGTTTTTGTTTGTTTTGGTTCATGAGATGAACGACTTAAAGAGTTTACTGAACTGTTTGGAGTTCATATTTTAGTACTGACTGATTATTTTCGTCCTTTACTGCTTTGTATTTTTTTCCATTTGCTATTTCAAAATCCTCTTTATTGCCTATCCGAGCAGTGATCTTTTTGAAAAACTCGACATCAGCAAATCTATCCTTGTTCAAAGTTAGCATGTGATTGTAGAGTGTCATATGCTTATCTTCAATGTTTTTAGGATCACTTGTATTTATATTGTTATCTATGGTGAATGTTTCTGGTTTTTGTCCTATGAAGTTTCTGTTGTTTTTGTCCCACTTGAAGGTGGTGAGTTTGGTATCGTGGTCGTAGAGGTATCGATGTATAGCGTTGTTTCCTATGAGACGTTCTCCATGATTTTTGTCTCCACTTATTGTTTTTAGTCATGATTCGAGTGCATCTACGGTACTGCGTGTCTTAACTGTTCTTGTATCTCGAGTCTTCAAGAAACCATCATATCCACCTTCTTCAGTGTGCATCCAATGAACGAAATCTTTGCTTGCGAGAGCAGTATTCCAGTCTTTGATGCCATCGAGAGAACTGCTAATTTCGCTTATTGCTTTCGCGTGGTCTGCGTTTCCGTTTGTATCGACTCGTCCATTTGTTTTTGCATACGCTTCACCTGCTTTGGTGAGTTTTTTTGTTTGTGGATCGTAGTAGTAATTTCTTGCTTTTTCTGCATACGCTTTTCCTCACATTTGATAATCAGAGAGGAAATCGGTATTGTTTGCCACAGGTGCACTATTTAATCACGACAACTTACTTGGATCTTTTTGGCCTTCGGTAAGGGTGTTTTTAAGTTCTTTAGTTTCTGGTGCATACGACTGAGCAAATTCATCGAGAATTTGTTCTTGTTTTTGTACCTGGCTTCAGATGAGCTTTTGTTCGAGGAGCTCAGGTGTTTTCTTTAGTGTCGTGAGTCAGAGTCATCACATCAGTGGGAGAGGTACTGTTCACATTCGATCTTTTGCTGTCTTATCGATAGTCTCAGCTATTCACTTGGTAAATTCGTTGGTTTTCAATGTACCAAAGACGACCATTCGCATCAGTGCAATACCGAAAAAGTTAATAATCAGCCAGGACATCATATTTCAAATGTCTGCTCCTGTCTCCCTAAGCCATTTGGTGAAATTAACTTCGGTAATATCGAGATCATACGATACTCATTCTGGTGTTTCATCTCTCGTCATACCAAGTGCTGTTCCTATATCATTGTAGCACCCATCAGGTTGTTCTTGAGCGTATTCTGAGCGTCAGACATCTGATTCTATGAGGGGGAGTGTTTTTAGTAAACTGAGAAAGATGATACTAATACTAAGTCCAAACGTTGCAATGACTGGTAAGAAAATAAGTCTAATGATCTGTGTCGGTTTCAGTACATTTGAAAGTACGCCTTCTATTTTACCTCCTATTTTATCACCTCGCTGGAGAGCTACTGCTATCGTGATGAGTGGTGAAAAGACGATAATGAGCCACAGGTAGACTACTCTGACAATCATCACTACCGCAAGAGCAATCAAAGGGACGATAAGTGCAATTCAGAAGACGAGCTTAATAAGAAGATTTAAGGAGACTTCTTTGATACTTCAGGTGTTTGTGGTGACTGCAAGTTCAGACATATTCAGTATAGAGGCGAAGATAGTTTGCAGTGGTCACGAGTTGTTGGTTGCTTTGGTTACTATCTCATCGATAGTAGCACACTGGTTGATTCACTCTTCTTTTCAATCAACCATGAGTGGTTGGAGTACTTTACACTGACTAATATCTGCTCAATACTCATTTCTGATGATTTGTTTTTCATAAACACAGTAATAATCATCGATATTTTCTGTTTTGATGGTTGTGTCAGTCTTCCAGATGTTGATAAAGTCTTCTTTGTACTGTGCTCGAGTAAGTGGCTCACCAACACTTCACTGCTCAAATAGTTTTCTATCATTTACTGCACAGGGAAGATAGTATCTTGTATGTGCACTGGCTCACTCTCCTTGTGTACATCCATACATCATGGTGAAGTCGTATTTGTCTGCTTGCGGAGAGGTAGAGGCATTGACATTGAGGTTGCTGTATGTTTTCATGTAGTAGACGTTGTTTTTGAACACGGCGTCGTTTCAGAGTGCGTGCAGAGGTAGTGCTCATAGAGCGAAGGTTGCAAGCGTAGAAAGATCCACTACGGCAGCAATGACCCATCGACTCATGTTTACGAGTATGGCTGCTATAGCGACATTTTTGATCAGTCAAGAAAAGACGTTTTCAAGCTTATTACCAAAAAACGCGGCAACGATTGACCCTACGAAGTAGAGTCATATAGTGTAGTTCGCAAATGTTCTCATAATTTGCCAGAACTTGAACAATGGTCAGGTAAGATGAAATGCTCATCCATATACTAAACTATTGTCCATAGCTGCTGCTGCTACCGAGAGTAGTGGCCAAAAAATAAGGTACAATATCTTCAATCATTGTTCTGCTCCTTCGGCAAATGTTTGTAATCATCACTTGTCGTATCCTACCCTTATACCATCTTCGACTAATCATGGGATGATAGGTACTTGTGCAGCAACGTAATCACCAAAAAATACTCGACAACACACTATCAAGAGAAGTAACGATAGATGATACCAACGAATCTTCATAGACGGGTAGCAAAACAAAAAAATAGTTTTTCAACGTATAGTTCATTATTTTTCAATGCAAGATTACGTAAACAATGATCTGCATGTGAGGATAGAGAAATTCTATACGTTAAAAAAATCTTCCCTTTTATTGTATAGAGAATGCTAACAAAAAGCAAAAAATAGAACGGATCGTTCTCATTTTTTTAGGAATGTGTTTTACGTGTACATGCAGATCTATTCTATCAGTTTTTCTTGTTGGAGAAGAGTGATATAGCGAGAAGCTTGGTTACCGTATTTTTGCTCGAGGAAACGACGAAGGAGGAGTTTTCGATCAGAAAAACGATTGGTGAGGTCGAGTGAAGCACGATCCAAATCACTCAGTAGCGTGGTGTCGCTACGTTGGATGAGTTTGTGTTTCACCGCTCCTATCTCTTGGAGAAGTTCTTTTGTAAATGCATCAGGAAGTTCCTGCAGTGACTGTTCTGGAGTCGTAAGCGTGACGGTCGTATCCGTGAGATCATATGTAAGCAATTCGTCGAGTGTACATGATCGTTGTCATGCGTTAAGTTGTTCCTGGGTGCGTTGTCGGTTGGTAACAATATGCGTATGTATATCTTCTTTGGTTAATTTTCTCTCTTTTTCCGGGTAGGGAAGTTGTAAGTACGTGTTATACCATACAGGCGTTGCACGAAACGATCGATTTTTTGTATCTAACTGGTACAAACACTTTTGCTGATTTATTTCCAGTGGTGAGGTATGCCGTATGCTTCAGGTACAGAGATATCTCTGATGACAAAACGGTTCATGCAGATGTCCTGAAATAGCTCGAATATCATGATCTTCTAAGAACGATGGGTGGAGTGCTGGACTATCAAATCAAAACAGTGCTTGTTGTCAGGGAAATTTGGTGGAAGCTATATATCGATGATGGATGAGTAATAAACGATCTGTCTGTTTGGTTTCTTTTCGTTGTTGTATCTCGGAAGCCAAGACATTATTTATGATTCGACTCATACGGCGTTGTGGATGATGTTCTTCATAGAGTTCAGGAAAATAGTCGTGATCGACTACGGATGTTTGTGGATAGTAAAACGGTAAAAACAGACATTCTACTCACGCTATCGTAGTGAATCGCGGTTCAGTAATGAAATGTATCTGTGCTGATCACGTGAAGAGGAGCGTCTGTCTAGCTTCTTCAAAGACGAAATGTCATGCAATCCAGTCGTGATTTCCTGCTAGGATGTAGAGCTGTTTTCCTTGCTGAGCGAGTTCTATAAATAAAGAAAAAAGTTGCAGGAGTGCTTTTCTATCGTAGTTGAAATGATAGACGTAATCACCGAGAAACACAATGTGTTCTTCATGTGGGTGCGTGTCTATATATGCGCGCAGTTGTTTTAGAAGAACAGAGGCATGTTTGCTAGTAATGTGCACATCTCCTATAAAAAGCATGTAGTGAAAGAATATGAATGAATATTGTACTGTAAATTTTTGGATTGGTATTGCAAAGAAAATGTATATAGTTGATGTAATTTGCTCTTATTACCTGCTTCCTATGTTGGACAAACTTACCAGTATTATGCTCTACGCACTGACGTGATTTTTTCTTGCCCTCACGTTGTATCCTAGTTATATCGCTTTGCTGAAGAAATTGAAGCTAGGAAAACAGATTCGTGATGACGCTATGACGGGTGATAAAGCAACGATATTTAGCACGTTACATGGACATAAATCTGGTACACCGACGATGTGATGAGGTATTTTCCTCATTATCATGTTATTGCTGGTATGATTATCATATGGTATTCAGTATGCAGGTATCACTCATAACTCTTTGGTAAATAGACAGGAGACATATATCTTGCTTTTTGCGTTTTTTAGTATGGGATTTTTATGACTTATAGATGATCGATTAAATATTATCGGCAAGCAAGGGATCAAATGAATGACCGCAAAGATGAAGATGTTGCGAATGGGCTTGTTTTCTGCATTTATTAGTTACTGGTTTTACGCAAAACTAGGAGTATCTGCATTGAATATACGACCATTTGGCGGTGAGATAGAGTTGTGACTGGCTATGCCGTTGCTTACGTTTTTATTCACGATTACTATCGTGAACGCTATCAATATTACCGATTGACTTGATTGACTAGCAGCGTGACTTTTGCTGATTGTATTTGGTGTTTTGGCAGTAATGACCTTTGTGAGTCAACGATATATCGCGACGACGCTGATTGGGCTTGTGTTGTGATGATTACTTGCTTTTTTGTGGTTTAATATCAATCCTGCAAAGATATTTATGGGAGATTCGGGGGCTCTTGCTTTGTGATGATTGCTTTCTGCACTAGTTAATTTACTCAATATTAGATTTGGTGTCGTTGTTCCTTTTTTGATTTTACTCACCATATTTCGAGCAGAAGTGTGATCAAGTTTTTTTCAGATATTGTCCAAGAAATTTAGAAAGAAAAAACTTTTTGCTGTAGCTCCTGTTCACCACTTGTTAGAACACCGTGGCTATCCAGAAGCGACGATTGTGATGAAATTTCGAGTAATCCAATGAGTGTTGTGAGTCATTGCTCTGATTATGCTGTTGTATCAAGTGTAACGTAACGTTTCTTCAATTTATTTGTCTGTTGTATATGTCGCGTTTACTCGTTGGATTAGTGAAGGTATTTTGTATCTGACTTCTTGCTCACTTTTTGTTGCATACACGATTCACCTATGGTATGGGTATAGAGTTCAATGTGCTTCGAGCATGGAAGGAATTGGTTATTTGAGCATTGTTACTTATTTCAGTTTGGGGGTTATTTGCTCACCAACAACGATGAAAAGTTTTCTCTTCTCCTTACTTCTTTTTGATTTTTGGTGTCGTGCTTATATGAATATGAGCTACTTTTCTGATTAATATACTCATCATCGATGGATCGATCACGAGGCGAGCTATGGCGATGAGATACGATTATTTGTGATTTATTTTACTATTACTAGGTTGGGTTGTTTCTTTTCTTCTTCCAAAAGAATCTTCTGAGCAGCTGTTACAACGATATGGTCGTGTTATAAAACGAGTGCTGTTTTGAGCTCTCATACGGTGGTGTATTGTTGCAATAAAACCTGGAACGATGAAATTATTTTGATTCAATAACTATGTATTTGAGTGAACGGTAGGTATGCAACCGCCAGCAGTATACTATACGCATATCAATTACTGATTGCCTCGTAGTCAGTTCTGGTTTGAAAGACCGACGACGTTTTGATTTTGGTTGACTGCGTTCTTTCCTTTGTTTTTTATGCAGTTTCTTACACGTCGTCGTCGACAAGAGACGCGAGTATGGCGATGTATCTATTGATTAAATGTGATTGTTACTTTTTCTAGAGCTGCGTGGTGAAGCTGGATCATTGCTGTGGTGTTGTGTATATGACTGACAAGCACGCTTCCACGAAGGAAGCTGATCGTGAGGTACGGATTGCCGTTGTTTCTGCTTTTTGTGCTTATTCTTATTGTGTGACGAGAACAAATTGCTTTGAGGTGATATTCAAACTATGGTCATATGACTATGGTCAAGCAGTGACGAAGTATGCTTCTCGAGAAGCCGTTGCGATGACGAGGTGGTGCAAGTGTCTGACCTGGGTCACATCGAGATGGGGGGTTAGCGTTTAATCCAGAAAATCAATTTCTACAGATTTTGATAGAGTTTTGAAAGATTGGTGCATTACCTCGGTTGTTTTTGTGGTGATGGAGTATATGGGTGGGTATGTTTTCTGAACTGAGAAAAAATCAGCGATTGTTGGCATTTTCTCTCGGTATGGTAACGTTAACGATTTCATGAATGGTGTTACATAGTTTTGCTGATAGGATGGTAGTATATCCGTTTATGCTACTTTTTGGTATTGCGTTATGAACAGCAGTGTATAGAATCAACAAGGTATAGTTGTACTTCTTTCTCATTGATTTTTTTGCTATTATAACTATCTATCTTACATAATGTTTTTTACTTTTCATATACTTATGAAAAAGATAGCACTATTTCTTACGTTGTGTATGGTTGTGTCTGTGGCTTCTGCACAAAATTTCACTACCGTTTATGATTGGATGTTTTCAAATGGACTCACGACGATGGAGTCAGAAACAGCGTTTAGACCAAATGATGGTGTTTCTAGAGGTGAGATAGCAAAATTCTTTGCACAGTTTGCTGAATTACAAGGATTAAGTAAAACAAAGTCTGTAGATGAATGTCAGTTTGCTGATATTGCAGGATATGATAGTACACTTGTTCCCCATATCATTGCTGCATGTGAGTATGGATTGGTCAAGGGTTCGCAAGGTAACTATTATCCAAGTAAGTCACTTACGGAAGCTGAAGCACTCACGGTAGTGATTAGATCGCTTATGGGTATGCAAGACGAAACTGGTGATCCATGGTGGAAAGAAACGCATGAAGTAGCTAAGTGGTTGGGTATTATTGACAACGAATCTGTATGGGATTTGAATAAAGATGCTCTTAGAGGAAAGGTAGGAACATGGTTATGGAGAGCAACACAAGCTGACGTAGACGCTGCACAAGAATCTGGTACTGATGAACTCAAATCTGTCCTCACCGAGATTTTTGGTGAAGAATTTCGACAGGAGTAATTATAAAAAGTAGTTGTTGGTAAATATAAGAAAGCACCATTGAGAGATGGTGTTTTTTTGACAAATTATGTTCATTTTGTATATTTTACTACTCCTTTTTATTTTTTTAAACAGCATGCAAGATAATTTACACTTTATCATGAATACTGACTACTCATGATGAATTGGTGGATTAGTGGATATTATCTGATGAGTTTGAATCCTTGCTATTTTATTTGCTTGCTTGGTTATCCCAGCATTGATTTTTATGTATTTTTTGCCCAGTTATCTTTCTCGTAGAAAAAACGATAACTTTTGGTTTGTTTTTATTCTAAACATACTTACTTGACGAACTATTGTATGATGGGCATGATGTATCATACTTGCACTTTGTGATAAAGA